>NZ_CP119081.1:0-354684 GCF_004524775.2 Helcococcus ovis
ATTTTTCCTCCTAAATTCACTACTATGTAATTATTTTCAAAGTGAAATTGTTCACTAATCTTAAATTTAATTATTAAAAATAAATCTAAAATTATACTATCACTTAAAAATAATATCCATTAAATTAAACAAAAATGAAAAATTCATTTTTGCAAAAACCCCCTTTCCTTAAATTTTTGTGAAAAAATCTTTATATTACCTATATTTTTCAAATATAAAAATAAATTTTAATGGTTAACGTTTTCATTTTTTCACGCATATATTATATCAAAATTTTTTTATTTATTGCAACAAAAAATAAATATAATAATTTTAATTTATCTAAAACTTAGATAATACCTATATTAAAATAAACAGTAAATTATTTTTTCCACATTTGTTGATAACTTTTAAAATTTTGTATTTTTTAATAATAATTGATATAATTAGTTAAGAATGTCTACAAGTTATTAACAAAAACATGAAAGTTATACACATTTGTGGATTAAATGTTTATAATTTTAATTTTTTTTTGTAAAAAACAACCAAATTCAATAAATTTTATACTTTATAAAAAGTTTTCAACAAATTATGCTTTTAAGTGGATAACTTATTTGTTAATTATTGTGATTGTTCATTTTACTTAATTTGTAATGTTGATAACTATGTTTATAACTTTAAAATAAAGGAGGTAAAATGGATAATTTAAATCAAATATGGGAAAAAGTACAAGAAGAACTTTTTCTTGAAATGGTTGAGGTTCATTATAATACTTGGATAAAACCATTAATTCCCTTAAAAAAATTTGAATCTACTGTTTATATATATTCTTCAGTTACATTTATATTAAAAATAGTTAATGACAAATATAAAAAATCTATAGAAGATAAATTATCTAAATATTATAATGAATATATTAATTTAGTTTTATTGGATACTAAAGATGATTTATTTAAACAAATCAAAAATTCAAGTAAATTAAAAAATACTCAAATAGAAGGTCAGAAAAAATTCGATTTATCAGAGCCATTAGATGAACTTAACAAAAAAGTAAATACAACTACTCCATTAAATTACTCTTATGTTGATAACTTGGATAAAAAAAATACTTTTGCCAATTTTGTAAGAGGAAAATCTAATGATTTAGCGTTAGCTATTGCTATAAGTGTTGCAGAAAATCCCGGGACTGTATATAATCCATTCTTCATTTATGGTAGTTCCGGTTTAGGTAAAACTCACTTAATGCAAGCTATTGGACATAAAATATTAGAAAAGAATCCTGATAAAAAAGTTATCTATACTACAAGTGAAAATTTTGTAAATGAATTTATTTCAACTATTACAGATAACAAAAATTCAGTTACAAATTCTCAAATTTTTAGAGAAAAATATAGAAACTGTGATGTTTTAATGATTGATGATATTCAATTCATTTCAGGAAAAGAAAGTACTCAAGAAGAAATTTTTCATACTTTTAATTCTCTGCAACAAGCTAATAAACAAATTATATTTACATCAGATAAAAGGCCTGAAGAAATTAAAGGCTTAGAAGATAGGCTTGTTACAAGATTTAGTGGCGGAATGATTGCAGACATTCAAAAGCCGGATTTCGAAACCAGAGTTGCTATTATAAAACACAAAATAAATATGGATAAATACGAAGTTCCTAATAATGTAATAGAATTTATTGCTGAAAATGTCACTTCAAACATTAGAAATATAGAAGGTGCTATCCTTAAAGTTATGGCATATTACAAAATAATTTGTAAAAAATCTGACCACAATATTGATGATAATGAATTTTTAGATATAGCAAAGACAGCTCTTGCTATTGAAGAAAAAAAACAAAAACCAATAACGTTAGAAAGTATAAAAATTGCGGTTGCAGATTATTATAATTTGAAAACTGATGATTTAATTAAACAAAATAGGCAAAAAACTATATCTATTCCAAGACAGATAGCAATGCATTTATCAAGAAAATTAACAAATATTTCTTTAGTGAAAGTTGCTGACTCTTTTAATAGAGATCACACAACAATTATGCATGGAGATGACAAGATAAAGCATTTAATTGAAACTGATAGGAATGTAAAAAAAGAAGTAGAGGATATTATTGCTAAATTAAAAAGTGAATAATGTTGAAAACTTAGGATAACTAAATTATTTTTCATAACTTATCCACATGGATATAAAATCTTATAAATTGTTTAATTTTAACATTTTAACGACTTATCCACTTATCAACTGTCCCTACTACTATTATTACTAAATTTAAAATATATATAATAGGAGTGAAAATGAAATTTAACATTAACAAAGTTGATTTAGATAAACATATTTCTATAGCTCAAAAAGCTATTTCAAATAAATCAACTATTCAAATTTTAGAAGGAATTTTATTTAAAGCTGAAAATAATAAATTAATTTTATCTTCCACTGATTTAGAAATTTCTATAGAAACTAAAGTTAGCTGTGAAGTTATAGAAGAAGGAGCAGCTGTAATTAAATCAAATATTATAGGTAATATTATAAGAAAAATGCCTAATGATATTATTCAAATTACAATAGAAGATGATAATGTAAATATAAAATGTCAAAAATCAATATTTAATATTTCATGTCAGTCATCTTCAGATTTTCCATCTTTACCAGAAATTGAAGAAAAAGTAAGTCTAACGATAGATAATGATGATTTATTAACAGCTATAAGAGAAACTAAATTTGCTACATCTATTGATGAAACAAGATTAGCATTAACAGGATTATTATTTGAATTAAAAGATAATAGTTTAAAATTTGTTGGTCTTGATGGGTATAGAATGGCAATAAAAAAATATGACTTTACATCAAATGAAGAATTTTCTTGTATTATTCCTAAAAAGGGATTTAATGAATTATCAAAAATTTTAGATGATACGTCCACAGATGTGGTATTTATGAAAGGTCATATTGCGTTTATAAATGGAAATACAAAAATATTTACAAGACTTATAGACAAACCATATATAGATTATAATAAAATTTTAAATAATTCATTTAATACTAAGGTTGTTGTAAATAGAAATGATTTAGTTAATGCTCTTGAAAGAGCTCAATTATTATCTACTGGATCGAATGCAAGTTTAACAAAATTAGAATTCGTGGATGGTGAGATAAGTATAAATTCAAATTCTGAATTAGGTAAATTAGATGAAAAAATTTATGGAAAACAAGATGGTGAAAATATTAGAATTGCATTTAACACTAAATATCTTACAGATGGATTAAAAGAAATGGATTCTGACGAAGTTGTACTTCATTTAACTACACCACTTTCACCAATGACTATTTATCCGGTAGATGAAGATGATAACTATCTATATTTAGTCTTACCTGTAAGACTTTCACAATAAGAGGAATTATGAATAAAAAAGTAAAAATTAAAACAGAATTTATAAAATTAGATCAGTTATTGAAATATGTATCAGTAGTTCAAACTGGTGGAGAAGCAAAAGAATTAATAATTGATGGTAATGTAAAATTTAATGGTGAGATTTGTACACAAAGAGGAAAAAAAATTAGAGTTGGGGATGTAGTAGAAGTTTTAGATTATACTATTGAAATAGAGGAATAATGATAATTAAAGAATTAAGACTTATCAACCATAGAAATTATGAAGATGAAACAATAATTTTTCATGATAACACAAATATTTTAGTAGGTAAGAATGCTCAAGGAAAGACTAATTTACTTGAAGCCATATATATTTGTGCAAGGGGATATAGTTTTAAAAATCTTAAAGAAAATGAATTAATAAATTTTAATAAAGATCAGTTGTATTTAAGAGCTAAAATATTAAATAATGATAAAAAGAAAATTGTAGAGATAAAGCTATCTAAGAGAGAAAAGAAAAAAATAAGAATAAATGAAGTAGAGATAAATAATCTGGGTGAATTAAAAAGTCAATTTGGAGTTGTAATATTTTCACCCGAAGAAATTTTAATAGTTAAAGAGACTCCTCATATGAGAAGAAGATTTATAGATGATATTATTTCAAACAATGATATAAGTTATAAAACCTACCTTTATAATTATAATAAGATTAGGAGTCAAAAAAATGAATTATTAAAAAATAGTAAAATAAAATATTTTAATCAACTTTTAAATACATATAATCAAAAGTTAGTTGAATATGGTTCAAAGATAGCTATATATAGATATAAATATTTAGAAATATTGAGAGAATATGCTAAAGAGTTTCATAAGGAATTAAGTTCAGGTAAGGAAGAATTAGATATAGAATATATAAATAATTATTCAGAAAATTTTTCGAATCTTGAAATTATTCAAAAAAATTATCAGAAAAATATTATAGAAAATACAGAAAAAGAGATAAATAGATTTTCAAGCATTATCGGTCCACATAAAGATGATTTAGTTTTTAATATAAATAGAAAAGATGCTAAAATTTATGGTTCACAAGGACAGCAAAGAACAATAATGTTATCATTAAAATTAGCTGAAGCAAAATTAATAGAAACTATTACAAAGACAAAACCAATACTTTTATGGGATGATGTTTTTTCAGAACTTGATAATGTGAGAGCTTCATTATTGGTTGAAAAATCTAAAAAATATCAAAACATAATTACTACAAATACTTTACTAAATATAGATTTGAGTAATCTAAATGGTAATATTTATAAAATCGTAGATGGTAAAGTTATCAATGAAAGGAAATAGAATGGCAAAAAATACAAATTATGGTGAACAAAACATCAGGGTTTTAGAGGGACTTGAAGCAGTTCGTGTAAGACCGGGTATGTATATTGGTTCTACTGATGAAAGAGGTCTACATCATTTAGTATACGAAGTTGTAGATAACTCTGTTGATGAAGCGTTGGCAGGAAGAGCGGATGCTATTGAAATAAAAATTCATAAGGACGGATCTTGTGAAGTTAAAGATAATGGATCAGGTATTCCAGTAAAAAAACATGCTACAACAGGAAAATCAACGTTGGAAACAGTATTAACAATTCTTCATGCTGGTGGTAAATTTGACTCTGAAGCATATGCATTTTCAGGAGGTTTACATGGTGTAGGGGTTTCAGTTGTAAACGCATTATCAAATAAATTAGTTGCAGAAGTTAAAAGGGATGGTTTTAGATATACTCAAGAATTTAAGCGAGGAGATGCAACCACAAAATTAGTTAAACATGAGGCTACTGAAGAAACAGGTACATCTGTAAGATTTTGGCCCGATGATACTATTTTTGAGACAATAGAATTTAATAGAAAAACATTGGAAAAAAGATTTCAAGAAATGTCTTTCTTGAATGAAGGATTAAAAATTACACTTATAGATGAAAGGGAAGAAAATCCATATAAGAAGATATTTTTAGCAGAAGGAGGATTATCTTCTTTTGTAGAATTTTTAAATTCTAAAAAGACTGCTTTACATAATGATATTATTCATTTTAAAGGAATGGTAGATGGATCAGAAGTTGATATAGCATTTCAATATTCTGATGCATATTCTGAAAATATATTATCTTTTGCTAACACTGTTCTTACAGGGGAAGGTGGTACTCATTTAACAGGTTTCAGATCAGGTCTTACAAAGACTGTAAATAATTATGCTAGAGAATATGAAATGTTAAAAGAAAAAGATGAAAATTTTTCAGGTGAAGATATCAGAGAAGGTATAACTGCTATTGTTGCTGTAAAATTGTCTAATCCTCAATTTGAAGGACAAACAAAAGCTAAATTGGGTTCTTCAGAAATGAGAGGAATAGTAGATACATTTTTAACTGAAAAATTTTCAGCATATTTGGAAGAAAATCCTAAGGTTGCAAAATTAATAGTTGATAAATGTGAAGCCTCAAGAAGAGCTAGAGAAGCCTCAAAGAAAGCTAGAGATATTTCCAGAAAACAAAATTCAATATTGTCAAATACAACACTTCCGGGTAAATTAGCAGAGTGTCAATCTACAGATATTACAGAAAATGAAATATTTATAGTCGAAGGGGATTCAGCCGGAGGATCGGCAAAGTTAGGCAGAGATAATAGAACTCAAGCTATTTTGCCTATTAAAGGTAAAATTATGAATGTTGAAAAAGCTAGAGTAGCTAAAGTTTTAAGTTCTGACGAAATTAAAGCGTTGATAACAGCTTTTGGAACCGGTATTGGTGAAGATTTTAATATAAAAAAATTGCGTTATGGAAAAATTATCATAATGACAGATGCTGATGTTGATGGAGCTCATATAGATACCTTGTTATTAACATTCTTTTATAGGTATTTGAGACCTTTAATTGAAAATGGAAATGTGTTTATTGCACAACCACCATTATTTAAGGTAACTCAAGGTAAAAAGGAACGATACGTTTATGATGAAAAAGAGTTGAAAGTTGTATTAGAGGGAATTAAAGGTGAAAATTACAAGTTGAGTAGATATAAAGGACTTGGTGAAATGAATGCCGATCAATTATGGGAAACTACAATGCATCCTGATAATAGAATTTTAATTCAAGTAAAAATTGATAATGAATCAATTACTTTAGATGATACATTTACAACATTGATGGGTGATAAAGTTGAACCAAGAAGAGAATTTATAGAAGAAAATGCACAATATGCTAAAAATATTGATGCATAGAATGGAGTAAAGAATGGCAGAATTTGATAAATCAAATATTATATCTCAAGATATTGAGACAAAAATGAAAGAAGCTTATCTTGATTACTCTATGTCAGTTATTGTTTCAAGGGCATTGCCTGATGTTAGAGATGGTCTAAAGCCAGTTCATAGAAGAATACTTTATGGAATGAATCAATTGGGATTAGCACCAAATAAACCTCATAGAAAGTCTGCAAGACTTGTAGGGGAAGTAATGGGGCGTTTTCATCCACATGGAGATTCAGCAATTTATGATGCAGTTGTAAGATTAGCTCAAGATTTTAATACAAGATATCCTTTGGTTGATGGTCAAGGTAACTTTGGATCTATAGATGGAGACGGTGCTGCTGCTCAACGTTACACTGAAGTAAGGATGACAAAGCTTACTTTGGAGATGTTAAGAGAAATAAATAAAGATACAGTTGATTTTCAACCAAATTTTGATGAAGAAGAATTAGAACCGAAAGTATTGCCTGCAAGATTTCCTAATTTACTTGTTAACGGTTCTGCAGGGATTGCTGTAGGTATGGCAACTAATATGGCACCTCATAATTTAGGAGAGGTTATAGACGGTTGTGTAGCTTTTATTGATGATAAAGATATTACTGTTGAAGGGTTAATGAAGCACATAAAAGGTCCTGATTTTCCAACAGGAGCAAATATTATGGGGAGAAAACCTATAATTGATGCATACAAAACAGGTAGAGGAAAAGTTAAATTAAGAGCTGAAGCTCATATTGAAGAATTTAAGAGTAAACATATTATAGTGGTTACAGAAATTCCTTATCAAGTTAATAGAGCTAGATTAATTATGAAAATAGCTGAACTGGTTAGAGATAAAAAATTGGAAGGTATTGCTGATTTAAGAGATGAATCTAATAGAAATGGTACGAGAATAGTTATCGAAACTAAAAGAGATGCTAATCCAAATGTTGTATTAAATAATTTATACAAGCATACTCAATTAACAACAACATTCGGTATTATAAATCTTGCGTTGGTTGATGGTGTTCCAAAAGTATTAACGTTGAAAGAATTAATTCATTATTATATTGAGCATCAAAAAGAAGTTGTTACTAGAAGAACAAAATTTGATTTAGATAAGGCTGAAGCAAGGGCTCATATAGTTGAAGGTTTAAGAATAGCATATGACAATATTGATGAAATAGTTAAAATTATTAGATCAAACTATGATGACGAAGAAATCAAAAAAGAATTTACAAAGAGATTTGGATTAACAGATATACAAGGTCAAGCAATTTTAGATATGCAATTGAAGAGACTTAACGGTCTTAATGTTGAAAAATTAGAAGAAGAATACAACGAATTAATCGCAACAATCAAGAGATTAAAAGAAATTCTTGCTGATGAAAGTATTTTAATGGAAATCATTAAAGATGAACTATTAGAAATTAAAGAAAAATATTCTGATGAAAGAAGAACAAGAATTAAAAGAGATGTAGAAGAAGTTGATGAAGAAGATCTAATTGAAGAAGAAGAAGTTATAATTACTTTAACAAATCAAGGATATATCAAGAGATTACCTGCTGACACATATAAAGTACAAAATAGAGGGGGAAGAGGTGTTACAGGAATGACAACAAAAGAAGATGATTTTGTTCAAAATCTATTTGTAACAAGCACTCATGATAATATCTTATTCTTCACAAATAAAGGTAAAGTGTTTAAGAAAAAAGCTTTTGAAATAAAAGAAGGAAAGAGACAATCAAAAGGTCAAGCTATTATAAATATTTTACAATTAACACAAGATGAGAAAGTTTCAGCAGTTATACCTGTAAAAGAAAAATATGATGATAAATTTATAATTTTAGCCACAAAAGAAGGTAAAATTAAGAGAATAGAAGCTAGTGAATTTTATAATATCAGAACAACAGGTATTATTGCTATTACCTTAAATGAAGGTGACGAATTGATTGGAGCTAGAGAAGTAGATGCTGATACTAATGTATTGATGGTAACAGAAAATGGACAATCAATAATATTCAATTTAAAAGATGTTAGACCAATGGGAAGAACAGCCCAAGGGGTAAAAGGAATTTCGTTAAATAAAGGTGATAAAGTTGTTGATTTAAGTGTAATAGATAATAATGAATATATCTTTATAGTTTCAGAAAAAGGCTATGGTAAAAAGACGTTAATTAAATATTATAGTCCACAAAATAGAGGTGGGAAAGGTGTAAAAACATATAAATTAACACCGAAGACAGGAAAAATAGTTGCATCAAAATTAGTAAACCAAGAAGATCAAATAATTTTAGTATCTGCAAATGGAGAAATTATTAGACTAAATGTAAAAGATATTTCAACAATGGGAAGAACAACTCAAGGGGTAAGATTGAAGAAAGTTCGCTCTGATGAAGAAAATATAGTTGCATGTGCAAAATATATAGAAGAAGTTGAATAGGAGATTTTATGGCATTTGAAGCAAAATATAAAGAAAATGAAAATTTTGAAATACATTTATCAGGAGATTTAGATATAAATGTAGTTGAAAATTTTAAAAATGAAATTTTAGATAAGTATAAAATATTAGATAAGAACATTGTTTTTGATTTTTCGGATCTAAAATATATAGATTCTACTGGAATTGGTGTAATAATGACTGTTTATAAGGAAGCAAAGGATAAGCTAAAAACATTGACAATAAAAAATGCTAATAGAAATATTTATAAGTTATTTAAAATTACAAAACTAACAGAATTGTTCAATATGGAGGACTAATGGATGTTATAAAAATTCAATTACCTAGTAATCCTATATACACTCAACTTTTAAGATTATCATCAGCTTCTTTGGCTAATAAAGTAGGATTTGATGTAGATAAAGTTGCAGATTTACAACAGGTTGTATCTGAAATATTTACCTTAATAATTCCTAGTAATGAAAAAGTAGATATATCATTTACACTTGGAGAATCATATATAAAAGTCGATTTTAAAAATTTGAAATTTGTTAAAGAAGATAATCAAAATGATGCTATTTTTGAAATTAAAAGACAAATTATATTGTATCTATCTGATCAATTATTCATAGAGGATGATAAAATAATAGTTGTTTTAAATAAATAAGGATGTACTATGGCAGATGTAAAAAAATCTGAAGAGAAAATAAAAGATTTTGAAAGTTTTAAAAATTTAGAAAAATTAAGATCTAAAGAAAAAAAATTGGAAAAATCAGAAAATTCTGAAGATAAAAAAGAATTACAGAAAATTAAAAGAGAAATAAAATTAATAAGAGATGATTTGATTTCTAAAAATCTTTATATTGCTGAAATTTTGGCTAAAAAATATTCTAATAGAGGTATTGAATATGATGATTTATATCAAATTGCATCATTAGGTTTAATCCTTGCTTTAGATAGATTTAATGCAGATAGAGGATTCGAATTTTCTTCATTTGCTACTCCTACAATTACCGGTGAGATAAAAAGATATTTTAGAGATAAAGGTTGGGTAATAAGAGTACCCAGAAGAATACAAGAATTATCTAAAAGAATTAATAATGCAAAAAATGATTTGTCTCAAAGTCTTCAAAAAACACCTACAATCGATGAAATTGCTGATTTCTTAAATGTATCATCTGAAGATGTAATTGAAGCAATGGATGCATCACAGGTTTATTCACCTCAATCTATAGATAAAAATTTAGATTTTTCATCAGAAGAAAGAGAAGTAAGTTTTGCTGATTTAATTGGAGAAGAGGATAAAAATTATCAAATAGTTGAAGATATGGCATTTATTAAAGAGGCTATGGAAAATTTTGATGATTTAGAAAGAAAAATTGTTGTTTATAGATATTTTGATAAAATGACACAAGGTGAAATAGCTGAAAAGCTGAATGTTAGTCAAATGACAGTTTCAAGACTTGAAAAAAAAGTAATAGATAAATTTAGAAAAGAGCTAAATGTAACCGTTAAAAAGAGGAAATATGAAAAATAAATTTTTAGAACAATTTAGAAAGTATAAATTTACAGATACAAGAGTTGGAACTGACAGCATTTATGAGTTTTCAAATGGTAATACACTTCCATATACGGGAGAACCTTTCGGTTCAAATTATTTTTGTGTACAAACTAAAAAAGAAGCCGGTTCATGGTGGTTTAATCCTAATCATATAACATTTGAAGGTTTTAGAATAACTCATCAACCAAGTCCATGGATGGGAGATTTTAGCTCATTTACAATATTGCCGTCAAATAAAATAGAAAATGTAAGAAAATATAAAAATAAAGAATCAAATTTCTTGCCTCATTATAATGAAATTATATTTGAAAATGACGAAGTTGCAATGATTACAGCATCAAAAAATTCAGCAATAATTAAATATAATGTAAAAAATCCTCAGTTTATTTTAGAAGGAAAAAATTTAGTTTTAGAAAAGAAAGATAATATAGTTGAAGGATATGTTAATAATTTTTCTGGTTGTGAAGATGAAAATTTCAAAATGTATGTAGTTATAGATTTTGTTGATGATTTTGATTTTGAAAAATTGGAAGAGGATAAGTATTTAATCTCATCTTCCAATAATGAATTATACTTATCAACATCATTTATTTCCTTAAATCAAGCTAAATTTAATCATAGAATAATGACTAGAGATTTTGAAAAAATGTTAACTGAAACAGAGAAAAAATGGCAAAAATATTTTGATAAATTTGAAATTGATAATTTTGATGAAGAATCAAATTATGATCAGTACAGTCCATATGATAAAATTTCTCAAGAAAAAATGTTTTATCATGCAGTTTATAGAGCATTTTTATTCCCAATGAGATTTTATGAAGTTGATGAAAATGGCGAAAATCTACATTATGACACATTATCAAAATCTGTAAAAAAAGGTAAAATGTTTACCAATATGGGAATGTGGGATTTGCATAAAACTTTATTTCCGCTATTTTCATTAATTGATAGAGAAATTTTTGAAGATATACTTGAAGGGTATATTAATCAATATAACGAAAGTGGATATTTACCAAAATGGCTTTCTCCTGATGAAAGAGGTTTAATGCCCGGGACACTGGTGGATAATGTAATTGCAGAGGCATCATCAAAAGGTATTGGAAATAAATATATGAAAGAGCTTTTAGATGCAATGATTAAATGTGCTGAAGTTTCTTCCGGAAAGGTAACTTATGGAAGAGCAGGAACTAGGGAATATAGACATTATGGATATGTGCCATCTGATCTACATGAGTCGGTAAATCAAACGATTGATAATTGTCTATCTGATTGGTCTATAGGTATGGTTGCAAATAATTTAGGAAAGAATGAGATTGCGAAAAAATATTTTGATTATTCTAAAAATTATAAATTATTATTTGATAATAAAACAGGATTTATGAGGGCAAAGGATAGGAGTGGAAATTTTACTGATGGATTTGATCCTCTAAATTGGGGATCGCCGTATACTGAAGGGTCTGCATATCAAAATTCATACAATATTTATCATGATGTAAATGGTTTAATTGAATTATTTGGTGGAAAAGAAAATTTTAGTAAAAAGCTTGAAGCATTGACTAATGCGAAAACTGAATACAAATATGGTGCGTATGGATATGAAATTCATGAAATGAGAGAGTATGCAATGGCTCATTTGGGACATCATGCGATATCAAATCAACCATCATTTCATCTTCCATATTTATTTAATTATGTAGATCAGCCTAAAAATACTCAATTAATTATTAAGGAAATATTGTTAAACTATTTTAGATATGATTGGAAGGGATATCCGGGAGATGAGGATAATGGATCTATGTCAGCTTGGTACATATTTTCAAGTTTAGGGTTTTATCCATTTTGTCCGGGATCTAATGAATATCAATTAGGCATTCCATTTTGGAACAATGCATCAATAACTTTATACAATGGAAATAAAATAAACATAAAAGTTAATGAAAACTATCATCAAAAGAAATTTGTAAAAGAATTGAAAATTAACGGAAGCATTTTTGATGAAACAAAAATTACATGGGAAATCTTGGAAAACGGATGTGATTTTGAATATACACTTGGCTTGATTTAGATGTAAAATGGTTAATTATATGAAAATTTATTAGGTATATAATTTTATTATTACAAAATTTTTCTTGAAAAATATATATTTTGATATATAATATTAGGTATACCTAAATGATATAAAAAATAATAAAAAAGGAGTGAATTATGAAAATTGATAATAAGTTTTTAGAAGATTCTAATAAAAGTTTTACTTCAGATAGAGCTTTTAGAATTGCTCAAAGAGCTGCAACTAATACAGGTTTGTTAGAATCAACAATTGATAGAAGAGAAAATGATACAAATAGGCATGAGTTTAATGTTAATTTAACTGATACAAAGATTAGATATCAAAAACAATCAGGTAGATGTTGGATTTTTGCAGCAATGAATGTTTTAGAATACAAATTGGCACAAAAATTTAATTTGAAAGAATTTGAAATTTCTCAAAGTTATATTTATTTCTTTGATAAATTAGAAAGATGTAATTATTTTTATGAATCAATCTTAAATACTTTAGATGAAGACTTGGAAGGAAGATTGGTGTCTCACATTCTTACTGCTCCAATGGGAGATGGTGGACAATGGGATATGGTAAAAAATATCATTAGAAAATATGGTGTTGTACCAAAAAATTACATGCCGGAATCAGAAAGTTCCTCAAGCAGTTCCCAAATGAATAATTACTTAACAAAAATTTTAAGAATGAACGCTAAAAATTTAAGAAAAGCTCATGAATCCGGTAAATCTAGAGAAGAATTGGAAAAGATGATTGAAGGATATATGACAGATATCTATAATGCACTTTCTATTTCTTTAGGTACACCTCCAACAAAAGTAGATTTTGAAGCAAGAGATAAAGATGATAATTTTGTTTCATACAAGAATATTACACCAAAAGAATTTTTTGAACTAATTGAAATGGATTTAGATGAATATGTTTCAATAATCAATGCACCAACAAAAGATAAACCTTACTATAATTCATATACCGTAGAATTTTTAGGAAATGTAGTTGAAGGGGATATCGTTAGATATGTAAACTTGCCAATTGAAGAAATGAAAAAAGCGATTTTGCGTCAATTACAAGATAAAGAACCAGTATGGTTTGGTTGTGATGTAGGACAATTCTTCTCTAGAGGTGGTTCAAGATTAGATTTAACAACAGCTAATGTATTTGATATGTTTAATGTAAAATATGATTTTAATAAAGAAGAAAGACTTGATTATCATGAATCATTAATGACACATGCTATGGTATTTATGGGATGTGACTATGATGAAGCAAATGATAAAATTAACAGATATAGAGTTGAAAACACATGGGGTGAACAATCAGGAAACAAAGGTTTCTTAGTAATGAGTGATGAATGGTTTGATGAATATATGTATCAAGCATTAATCAACAAAAAACACTTATCAAAAGAAGTAATAGAAGCTTATGAAAAAGAACCAATTAAATTAAAACCATG
This sequence comes from Helcococcus ovis, assembly GCF_004524775.2. Classification (NCBI taxonomy): domain Bacteria; kingdom Bacillati; phylum Bacillota; class Tissierellia; order Tissierellales; family Peptoniphilaceae; genus Helcococcus; species Helcococcus ovis. The sequence continues at coordinate 14,133 of NZ_CP119081.1, forward strand.
GGATCCAATGGGTTCATTGGCATAGTAAATTTTAGGAACTAAGAGAGATTTTAGTTCCTTTTTTCATTTAAATTTATAACCAATGCTCCAAAGACCTTTTTTATTTTTTCTTGCTTTTTGAAATAGTTTTGTAAATTTTTTTGTATATTTAACATTTGGTGCTATTGTAAGAGGTTTTGCAAATCCGTTTTCTATGATAGTTTCATTCACCATCTTGTTATTTAAATATACGTAAGCTAAAAGTCTTTTATATTTATCTCTCTTTTGAACATCGAGTTCAATGCTTACTTTTTTACCAGTTAAAAGTTTTTTTGTATATAATGAAGCCATTTTTCCATATTTTGTATTTTTTTTAGGATTGGGATGTACTGATTCCGGTGTGTCAATCCCTAGAAGCCTCACAGTTTCATTCTTATTATTGATATTTATCACTATCGTATCTCCATCAAATATTTTCACAACATCATAAAGTTTTTTATTTGAGCAAGAAGTTAATATTAATAAAATTAATATAAAGCAAATTATTTTTTTCATGGATACTCCTTTAAAATAAAAGAGAAATAGCAATTAAGCCATTTCTCTCACTAATTTTTATAATGGTAATGTTGAAATTACATATTTTAATGTTCCACTCATTTTATATTTATTATTTTGGGCAGGAATGAAGTAAGAATCACCTTTTAACAATTTGTAAGTTTGTCCATTTTCATCTTCTAATATTCCTTCGCCGTCAACAACAATAATTGAGTGGAAAGAATCTTCACTAATATTGAACATTTCTTCTTCATCTTTCAGTTCTCCGGAAAATACATCAAAGTAGTCTGATTTAGCTAATCTTGTTAGTTTATCATTTATACTATTTTTGCTGTCAAATGAGTATTTTGGATTTGGAGTTAATCTTGAAACTTCAATAGCTTTTTCGACGTGAAGTTCTCTTTCATTTCCATCTTTATCTTTTCTCTTATAGTCATAAACTCTGTAAGTAATGTTTGAATTTTGTTGAATTTCGCAGATAACAATACCTGCACCGATTGCATGAACTGTCCCTGATTCTATAAACATTACATCTCCTGGTTTTACATAAACTTTGTTTAATAATTCTTCAATTGTTCCATCTTCAATAGATTTGCTATACTCTTCTTTTGTTATTTCTCTATTGAATCCATAATATAAGAATGCTCCCTCTTCAGCTTCAAGAATATACCACATTTCTGTTTTACCGTAGTCATTTTCGTGTTTTAGTCCATATTCATCGGAAGGATGAACTTGAATTGAAAGAGGTTTTAAAGCGTCTATAAATTTAATTAAAATTGGGAATCTGTCTTTGTCATAATTTTTTCCAATTACAGAATTTCCTTTTTCTTTTAAATAATCAGTAAATTTAATTTCACCATTTTCAATTATTGAAACACCATCTTTATGTGCTGACAATTCCCATGTTTCAGCCAAAACATCTTCATTACTTGTTTTATTATATTTTTCTTTTAATTTTGTACCACCCCAAAGGTAGTCTTTTGTGGCAGGTCTTAATTTTAATATTTCCATTTTGCCTCCAAGTTTAATAAATTTATCTCTTTATAATTATATCACTAATTTATATATAATAAAAAATAATTATTTTATAAAAATTTATTGTTATTAGATTTTTGTGTTCCATTTTGGGAGCAACTTAAAAGTGTTGCTTTTGACGGATACTTTTTAATTCTAATCATGTAATCCCATTTTTCTTTCAATAAGTTTGTGAATTTCACCAACTATAAATGGTAAAAATGCAAATGGAAGTACTATCCCCCAAGCTTGTAAATCTAAAGCAACTGTATTGAATATATTATTAACTCCTGGTGTATATACTACAACAAGTGTTAATATAAATGATCCTAAAAATGCATAAACTAATTGCGTATTCGAAAAAATACCTAATTCAAATACTGTATATTTTTCTGATCTTGCAGAGAAAGATCTTAATAATTCTGATAAAATTAATGTTACAAAAGCAACTGTTTGAGCTGCTCGAACTTGTATTTCATGAGTATATCCCGCAAAAATAAAGTTATAGGATATGAAAAATGCACCTAAAGTTGCTACAGCTATTGCTATAGATTGAGCTGCAATATTATCTCTTAAATTCTTATCTATAATTTGATCGTCAGTTTTTCTAGGTGGTTCATTCATTATATCGGGTTCCCCTTTTTCAACACCAAGAGCTAATGCAGGGAATGAGTCTGTTACAAGGTTTAACCAAAGTAATTGAATAACTGTTAATGGAACAGGAGCTCCTACAATCATTGCAACTAACATTATAATAACTTCACCTATATTACACGAAAGTAAGAATGTTACAAATTTTTTGATATTTGCATAAATAATTCTTCCTTCTTCTACTGCATTTACTATTGTTGCGAAGTTATCATCTGTTAGTATAACTTCTGCTGTATTTTTAGCAACATCAGTACCAGTTATTCCCATTGCAATACCAATATCTGCTTTTTTGATAGCTGGTGCATCATTTACACCATCACCAGTCATTGCAGCTATTTCTCCATTGTCTTTAATAGCTGTAACAATTTGCACTTTATTTTCAGGAGAAACTCTAGCAAATACTCTCTTTACTTTAACTAATTCTCTAATTTGTTCATGAGTCATATCATTTAATTCTTTACCCATGATTGCTTGGTCATCTTTAGTTGCAATACCTAAATCCTTAGCTATTGCAAGGGCTGTTTCAAGGTAGTCACCTGTAATCATAACAGGAGTAATACCTGCTGTCATACATTCTGCAATTGCAATTTTAGCTTCAGGTCTTGCAGGGTCAATCATTCCTGAAATTCCAATTAAAACTAAGTCTTTTTCTACTTCTTCGGTATTACTTGTTTCAGGTAATTTATTCCATTTTTTAAATGTATAAGCTAAAACTCTAAGAGCTTGTCTAGCATATTCAATATTTTTTTCTTGATATAATTCTTTTAATTCAGGAGTAAATTCTTTAATTTCTCCATTTAATAAAATATGTGAACACTTTTCAAAAATAATATCTGGAGCACCTTTTGTAAATGCTATGTAGTCATTTTCAAAATATCCTTTGTGAAATGTTGTCATCATTTTTCTTGATGAATCAAAAGGATATTCTTTAACCCTAGGATATGTTTCATTTAGAATTTTATTCGAAAGACCACCTTTTTCTACCAGTGTAACCAATGCACCTTCTGTTGGATCTCCAACTATTTCCCATTTATTATTTTCATGTGTAAGTTTTGCATCACTATTTAAGCTAGCAGCTGTTAATAACATTTTTAAGTTTGAATGTTTTCCGATATCTATTTTTTGTCCGTCAACAGTGAAATCACCTTCTGGAGCATATCCAACGCCATCTACATCGTAAACTTTATCATCTGTGAATACTTTTTTTACAGTCATCTCATTTTGTGTCAATGTACCAGTTTTATCTGAACATATGAAAGTTGTTGTCCCTAAAGTTTCTACAGCTAAAAGTTTTTTTACAATGGCATTTCTTGCTGCCATTCTATTCATACCTATAGAAAGAACAATAGTAACTACGGCAGCTAAACCTTCAGGAATAGCAGCAACTGATAGAGATACAGCTGTCATAAGTGATTCAATAACATCCATATCCGGACGAATTAATCCTATTATAAATACTAATATTGAAATCGCAATAACTAATATACCAAGTGTTTTTGATAATTTTGATAATTTTTGTTGAAGAGGAGATTCCTCTTCTTTAGTTTGTTGAATATTTGTGGCAATTTTACCGATTTCTGTATCGTGACCGGTAGTTGCAACAACACCAATACATCTACCTCTTGTAATTATTGAGGATGAATGAATGTAGTTAGTTCTATCTCCAATTTCTATATCTTTATCAAAAATAACTTCAGCATCTTTATCAACTGGTACAGATTCTCCAGTTAATGAAGATTCATCACTTGAAAGGTTTTGACTTTCTAAAAGTCTAATATCTGCGGGTACGATATCCCCTGTTTCTAAATGAACAATATCACCCGGTACTAATTCAGTTGCCGGAATAGATTTTATTTTTCCATCTCTAAGTACTTTAGCATTTGGAGCTGACATTTGTTGTAAGGCTTTTACTGAATCCTCAGCCTTACCCTCTTGAACTAAGCTCATTCCTGCATTTAATACTACAATAGCTAAAATAATAATTGTTTCAATCATGTCTCCTGTAAGAGATGATAAAATAGCAGCAACCAAAAGAATAATTACCATTGGATCTAATAATTGTTCTATTAGTTTTTGGATAAATGATTTACCTTGTTTTTGTTCTAATTGATTCAAACCATATTTTTCAACTCTAGATTTAGCTTCTTGAGATGAAAGCCCTGTATCTTTGTTTGCATTAAGATTTTTAAGAACAGTTTGATTATCATTTAGATAATATTTTTCCATTTTTACCTCCAATTTAAAATAAAAAAAAGACCTACAAATATTTTAGGTCTTGCTTCCTTTCGGTATTTAGCCGGGATAAATCCGTATTGACGACTAAATATATATAAGCTACTCCCCTAAGAGTTATTTATCTGTATTATACTAGATTTTTGGATTAAAGTAAATAAAAATAAAAGTTTTGCTAACGCCACTGTCTAGGATTGTCAAACATATGTGACAAGAAAGCAATCTAATAATATTTTCAAAAGTCATAATTATAATTCACAAACAATATATATTTCTGTCAATGAGATAAACAAACCGTACTTTGACAGGGATAGGCATTGTTTGTAGATTTATGATGCTCTTTTTCATCTTGTGTATGCTCATTAGGATAGCTATGTGGACGCCATGATTTATTTGCTAAAGATTTTACTGTCTCATCATTTTTTTTGCCATCTTTGTACTTGTTGTCTGCTAGTTTTATATCTTTTTGCAGCCTCTGCATTATTTTTATGTTTTATCGCATATTCCACAACTTTTTGAAGAAATTTCATTTCTTCTGTTATACTAGTTTTCATAGGAAGCCTTTCTTTCTGATAATTTTTTGTTGTTAAATTTATATTACCAGGTGGCTCCTTATTTTTTTATTTTTATTTTTGAATGGGTTGGTTTAGCCCCATCATATCCTAAGTTCTTGATTTTGAGGGGGCAATACCTACCCTAGCTATATTAAAAATCAATCTTTTGCTGGGACGAATTAATTATGTTTTTGATATATTTAGCCCCATCATATCCTAAGTTCTTGATTTTGAGGGGGCAATACCTACCCTAGCTATATTAAAAATCAATCTTTTGCTGGGGCGAATTAATTATGTTTTTGATATATTTAGCCCCATCATATCCTAAGTTCTTGATTTTGAGGGGGAGGCAATACCTACCCTAGCTATATTAAAAATCAATCTTTTGCTGGGGCGAATTAATTATGTTTTTGATATATTTAGCCCCATCATATCCTAAGTTCTTGATTTTGAGGGGGAGGCAATACCTACCCTAGCTATATTAAAAATCAATCTTTTGCTGGGACGAATTAATTATGTTTTTGATATATTTAGCCCCATCATATCTTAAGTTCTTGATTTTGAAGAGCTTGCACCACCCTAACATTTTTTGATTTATGAGTTTTGAAGGGGCAGATATTCAAAAATCTTTCTTAGTATGTAAATGCTAATATAACAATGTACAAAAACGATTAAATAAAAATGTACAATTTGATAAAATAAATGAATATTAAATATTAGGAGACATATATGAAATATTCATTAATTCTAAATAATATAAATTTTGAAATTAAAAATTTAGAAGACTTATCAACATTAAAAACAATTATGGATGCAAACAACTTAAAAGTTAATTACTCACAATTAGCTAATGAACTAAATGTGGATAGAAGAACAATAAAAAAATATTACGAAGGATATGAAAAGAAAAAAACTAGAAATAAATCTTCAAAAATAGACAATTTTAAGAATATAATCGAAGAACTTTTAGATGAAAATTCAATTCAAAGATTTTACTCTAAATCAATACTTTACAGATATTTGAAAGAAAATCATAACTTAAATGTAAGCGAATCAAGTTTTAGAAGATATATATTAAACAATGATAAATTCCAAAAATATTTTTCTAAGAAAAAATATAAAGATGGTGCAAAAATTAGATTTGAAACTTCTCCAGGTGAACAAGCTCAAATTGATTGGAAAGAAGATATGACCTTTATCACTAGTGATTGTGAAATAATTAAATTAAATATTTTTGTATTTCAACTTTCATACTCTAGATATAGAATTTTTCATGTATCTTTAGATAAAAAGCAAGATGTGGTTTTAGACTTTTTAACAAGATCTTTTGAATTAATACAAGGGGTTCCAAAAACAATTTTATCAGATAATATGAAAACAATTATGGATGAACCAAGAACTAAGGATTCTGATGGAAAAATTAATAATAAATTTAATCAATTCTTAAATGATTTTAATATAAGCTTAAAACCATGTATGGCTAGAAGACCTCAAACTAAAGGCAAAGTTGAATCAAGTATGAAAATACTTGAAGAAATTTATGCTTATCAAACAAAAATTAATTATGAACAATTATTAAAATTAGTAGAAAAAATTAATAATAGAGTAAACTTAAATATTCATCAAGGCACAAATAATATACCATTAAGTTTGTTAGAAATTGAAAAAGATTCCTTAATGCCATTACCAAATGAATCACTAAGAAATCTTTACAAAATATCTTCAACAATTCTTAAAGTTAACTCTAGTTGTATGATTTCATACAAAAGTAATCAATATTCTCTACCACCAGAATATAAAAATAAAAGAGTTAATTTAATAGTTAAAGATAATAAACTACACATATATGATAACACAAAAGTAATAACAGTTCACAATATTTCTAAAAATAAATTAAACTATCATAAAAGCCATTATCTAGAAATTTTCAAGAATAATTTACCTAGTTATGATGAGAAAAAAGTTCAAATTTTAGTAAATGAAAATTTAAGTAAAATTGGAGGAAATTATGGAAAATAGTATCAATTATGAAAGATTAGTTTCAAATTTAGAATATTTGAATTTAAAACAAATGTTAATTTATTTAGAAAATGAATTAAATCAACCAAATATATCATTAATTGATGGATTGTTAAAGTTAACTGATTATGAAGTTGAAAATAAAAAATATGTTGCAGCAAATCAAATGATAAAAGTGGCTAGTTTTCCACATATAAAAACAATAAATGACTTTGATTTTAGTTTTAATCAAGAAATAAATGAAAATCAAATAAAAATGCTTTGTTCATTAAAATTTTTAGAAAAGAATGAAAATATAATATTTCTTGGAAATAGTGGAGTTGGAAAAACTCATTTAGCAACATCGATAGGAATAGAAAGTGCTAAAAAACGAATAAGCACATATTTCATTAAATGTCATGATTTAATAGAAAACTTAAAACGAGCAAAGTTAGAAAATAAGCTAGAACAACGAATAAAACATTACACAGGATATAGATTATTAATAATTGACGAAATGGGCTATTTACCGCTAAATGATGGCGATGAAAGATTGTTATTTCAACTTATTGATAAAAGATATGAAAAGAAAAGTACGATAATAACTACAAATTTAAACTTTAATGAATGGTCAAAGCTATTTTATGATGAGAAAATAGCTTCAGCAATTATAGATAGACTGTTACACCACGCAACAGTCGTATCTATAACTGGAAATTCATACAGACTTAAAGAATATATGAAGGAGGAATAAGTGTACATTCTTATATAATCAATTTTGTACATTTTTATGTTGACATTAACACTTCTTGCAGCCTCTGCATTATTTTTATGTTTTATCGCATATTCCACAACTTTTTGAAGAAATTTCATTTCTTCTGTTATACTAGTTTTCATAGGAAGCCTTTCTTTCTGATAATTTTTTGTTGTTAAATTTATATTACCAGGTGGCTCCTTATTTTTTTATTTTTATTTTTGAATGGGTTGGTTTAGCCCCATCATATCCTAAGTTCTTGATTTTAAGGGGGTGTCTGAACCCCAGCTATATTCAATTTTTTATTATGATGGGGCGAATTAATTATGTTTTTGATATATTTAGCCCCATCATATCCTAAGTTCTTGATTTTGAGGGGGCAATACCTACCCTAGCTATATTAAAAATCAATCTTTTGCTGGGGCGAATTAATTATGTTTTTGATATATTTAGCCCCATCATATCCTAAGTTCTTGATTTTGAGGGGGCAATACCTACCCTAGCTATATTAAAAATCAATCTTTTGCTGGGACGAATTAATTATGTTTTTGATATATTTAGCCCCATCATATCCTAAGTTCTTGATTTTGAGGGGGGTGTCTGAACCCCAGCTATATTCAATTTTTTATTATGCTGGGGCGAATTAATTATGTTTTTGATATATTTAGCCCCATCATATCCTAAGTTCTTGATTTTGAGGGGGGCAATACCTACCCTAGCTATATTAAAAATCAATCTTTTGCTGGGACGAATTAATTATGTTTTTGATATATTTAGCCCCATCATATCTTAAGTTCTTGATTTTGAAGAGCTTGCACCACCCTAACATTTTTTGATTTATGAGTTTTGAAGGGGCAGATATTCAAAAATCTTTCTTAGTATATTCTCAGGATTATCTTTTTTTATGATATAATATTATTAAATATAATTTATAGGAGGAAAATATGAAAAAATGGATTAAATTAGGTGTTTTATCACTGTTGACATTAACAATTACTTCGTGTTCAATTTTTGGTAGTGGTTATAACAGTTTAACAAAGTCACCATCTAAAATTGAAGATAAGAAAAAATATTTTAAGGATAAATTAAATAATGAATGGAATAATAAGGAATTTTTATCAGGCTTTAAAAATTATTCTTTTAATTTATCTAAGGAACTTTTAGAGAGTTCAAATGACGAAAATATAGTATTTTCTCCTTTAAGTTTACATTATGCAATGTCAAATTTATATAATGGTGGGAGTGAAAAATCTAAGTCGGAAATATTGAAATTATTAAATCAAGATGGAGAAAAATTAAATGAAAATAATCTTAATTTACTGGCGTTTTCGTTGAATACATTTAATAATGAAGGAATTTTTGATACAAATAATAGTGTTTGGATAAATGAAGCAGATAAAAATTTAGTAAATAAAAATTTCTTAAATAGATCAAAAGAGTATTATTTATCAGATGTATTTTTTGAAGATTTATCTAAGAAAAGCACTGCTAAAATGATGGAAAAATGGGTTAGTGAAAAGACCAGAAATATGATAAAACCTGAAATAAAACCTGAAAAAGATACATTAGTTACTTTATTTAATACTTTATATTTTGAATCAAAATGGAAAAATGAATTTAATAAAAATGATAATAAAAATTTACCATTTAAATTATCGAATGCTACAGAAGTAGAAAAAACTTTTATGTCAAAAAATAAAAAAATAGGAGAATATTACAAAGGTAGTAATTTTCAAATGGCAAATATGCAATTTAAAAATTCTATTAAAATAGAATTTGTGCTTCCTGATGAAAATGTAAAAATAGAAGATCTGATTAAAGATGAAAATAAATTAAAAGAAATTTTAAATAAAGAATATAATGATAAAGCAAAAATCAATTGGTTAATACCTAAATTTGAAGTGGAAAGTAAATTTGATTTAATTCCTACAATTAAGAACTTGGGACTTAAATCCATTTTTAATAAAAACGAAAATAATTTTCCATATATAAAAGAATCAGATAAAAATATTTTTGTTTCATTAATTGATCAAATTACAAGTATGAAAATAGATGAACAGGGTGGAAAGGCAACATCTAAAACACAAATAAATTTAAAAGAAAAGTCGGCTCCTACTTCGGATGAAAGTAAGATTGTAGACATGAAATTAGACAGACCATTTATGTACATATTGTATTTTGAATTAGATAACGGTGAAAAAAATGTAGAGATGCCTGTGGTTATAGGTATTATAAATAAATAAAGTTTTGCGTAGCCACTTTCGCAGATTGATAGGTTGAGAACTAGTGGATACGCAAAACTTTTTTCATTAAGACAATATTTTTTAGTTAAAAATCCGTATCCTCATTTATTATTTAAATATGCTTTAACTGTCTTTATTTTTAATTCTGTATTATATTTTATCATGAAAAAAATATATCTACAAAAAGTTGATTTTTAAGTACAACTTTTTGGGGTTAGTTCATAGGTCGTGAACTAGCGACGTAAGAAAATTCTTTTATTTTTATTATTGAAAATTCCCTCTATAAAAGGTAAACTAATAATTACGGAGGTTATGATGAAGTTATGCACATTGTCATCAGGGTCAACAGGCAATTCGATATTTTTACAATCTGATAGTTCTAAAATACTTATTGATTGTGGTCTAACAGGTAAGTTATTAGTTGAATTATTAAAAAGTATTGGAGAAAAACCTGAAGATTTGGATGCGATATTTGTTACACATGAGCATATTGACCATATAAAAGGTGTGGGTATATTGAGTAGAAAGTTTGATATTCCAATACTTGCCAATGAGAAAACATGGATTGCTATGAAGAATAAAATTGGAAAAGTAGATCCTAAAAATATTAATGTATTTAAATCAAATACATTTTTTACTTTTAGAGATTTAGATGTTCAAGTTGTTAGCACATTTCATGATGCCGCAGATCCGGTATTTTTTATATTTTACCAAAATAATCAAAAAATTAGTATTCTTACTGATACGGGGATTACATCTCAATTAATAGTAGATTCTATAAGGAATTCTAATATATTATTATTAGAATCAAATCATGATATTGAGATGCTTGAAAATGGTCCATATCCTATTGATTTGAAGTACAGAATTAAAGGGGAATACGGACATTTATCAAATGATTTAGCCTCAAATGTTATGAAGGAAATTGTCAATGCGAATGGAGAAAAATTGATTTTGGGGCATTTAAGTAAGACAAATAATACTTCAAAAAAAGCACTCCAGAGTATGAAAAATGAATTGATAAATATCGGGGTAAATGTTGAAAAAGACATAGATATAGAGGTTGCAGAGGAATTTAAAACCGGAAGGGTAATTGATTTGGGAGGAAAATACATATGAATATAGATATTGTATGTGTTGGAAATATTAAAGAAAAATATTTTACTGACGCCATAAAAGAATATCAAAAAAGATTGGGCTCTTATGCAAATGTTAATATAATAGAAGTGGATGAATATAAATTGCCAAATAAATATTCTCAATCTAAGGTTGAAGAGGGAATGGATAGGGAAGCCGATGTTATTTTATCAAAAATAAACGAAAGAGCTTACGTTATTCCTCTTTGTATTGAAGGAAAGCAAATGGATTCTGCAAAATTTGCTGAAAAGATTGAGAAAATAACGGTTGATGGATATTCGGATATATGCTTTATAATCGGTGGGTCAAATGGATTACATAATAAAGTTAAGTTAAGAGGACAATTAAAATTATCTTTTTCAAAAATGACATTTCCACATCAATTAATGAGAGTTGTACTTTTGGAACAAATTTATAGGTCATTTCGTATTTTGAGAAATGAACCTTATCACAAATAGGAGAAAATATGTTAGAAATTATTAAAGTAATTATATTAAGTATAATTGAAGGAATTACTGAGTTTTTACCGGTTTCATCAACAGGACACTTGATTTTAGTTAATCAATTTGTCGGATTAAATCCGGAAAACTTTTCAAATGCGTTTACTGTTATTATTCAATTAGGAGCGATACTTGCAGTTATTGCTATTTATTTTGATAAATTAAATCCATTTGGTAAGAAAAAATTAGATAGTGGATCTTATCCTGAAAAAATTGAAGAATTATCAGGTGCTAAAAAGTTAATTAATAAGGTATACTACTGGTTTAATTACAATAAAACAGTAAGTTTGTGGAAAAAAATAGTTATAGCAGCGATACCTGCAGCTGTAATAGGATTAAAATTGGATGATATTATTGATAAATTATTATTTAAGCCTATTCCAGTAGCACTAGCACTTATCGTTTATGGTATAATAATTATATTTTTAGAAGATAAAAATAAAGGAAAAACAATATTTAAGCATACAGATGTTTTTGAAATAGGGTATAAAACTGCCTTTTTAATTGGTTGTTTTCAAGTATTGGCTATGTGGCCTGGCACATCAAGATCAGCAGCAACAATTATTGGTGCTATGATTTTAGGATTGAATAGAAAAGCAGCAGCAGATTTTTCGTTCTTTTTGGCTATTCCTACTATGTTAGGAGCTACATTATTGAAACTTATTAAAACAACAGGCTTAACAGGTGGACAATGGGGATTGATTGCATTAGGTTTTGTTTTATCGTTTATAGTTGCATATATAGTTATTAAGAAATTCTTAGAATATATTCAAAGACATGATTTTAAGGTATTTGGTTATTATAGAATAGTTTTAGGTGCTATCGTGTTGGTATATTTTACATTAATTAGTATTTTTTAATTATTAAGAGGAAATTATGGGAGAAAGAAATTCTAATAAAAATAGAAAAAAAATGAGAATTAATAGAATAAAAAAAAGTAACTCTTTTTTTAGAAACTTTTCTATTTTTAAGGGAATACTTTTAGTCTTATTAATAGTTGGATTATTTATAGTATATAATATTTATAGCTTTAATACATTGAAAGCAAATGTGAAAACATTTGATGCAGAAATTAGTACAAATAGTAAGTTTGTAGGAGTTGTGGATGACAAATACTACAAAATTGAAGGAAATGTACTAAAAGCTTTTAATTCTAATAAAGAAATATTTAATGTTGAAGTAAAAAATATTGTTGGAACTTATTATGATAAATACATATATTTATTTGAAAAAGAAGGCAATATTTTGATGTTAGATAGAAATAATGGAAAAGAAAAAAATAATGTAAAAATAAATTCTGAAATAAAAAATGTGAAAATAAAAAATAATCAAATACAATTATTTAATGATAATTCTGTAATTATTTTAGATAAAAATTTGAAAGAGCTTAAAAGAAGTGAAAAATTAAAGAATCCTGTTTCATATTTTTTTGAAGGTGGCAAGGAAGCTATCATTGAAATGAATCTAAATAATGGGGTTATATCTTCTACGATAACGATAAAAAATAATGATACTATTCAATTTTTTACTTCTACTATTAACGAAGTGTTTTTAGAGGCATTCATTTCGGGAGAAAATAATATATTAATATCAAATAGTTATATTTATTTAATTAAGGGAAATAGTATAATGAAAAAAATATTTTTAACAGATATTTCTTCATTTGACTATGATTATCAAAAAATAGCAGTAGCAGATGGAAAGAGAATAAAAGTATATGATATTTCCTTAAATAAATTAGATGATAAGGAATTGGGAATAGATGCAGATGCTGTATCTATTAGAAGAAATTCGATAGTATGTATTGGAAATTCATTTATTAAAGTTTACGAAAATGGTAATATAATAGAACAACAAGCAAAGGATGTAAAAAATTGGTATATCAACAATCAAGCATTTTACACAATTTATGATAATAGAATTGAAAAAATAGAGGCATATTAGGAGTTTTAGATGTATTTATTGAACAATATCACACAAATATATGAGGAAAATACAATAGTATCTAATATTTTTAAGATTATTTTTATAATTTTAATATTTTTAATTATAAAAATGGTTGTAAATAAAATTTTAGATATTAATGCAAAACATTTTGTAATAAATCAAAAATATGAATATAAAGCAAAAACAATTTTATCAGTTTTAAAAAACTTTATAAATATTGTTTTATATTTCTTGATGATTACATTTATATTTGATGTATTTAATGTAGATACTACGTCTATATTAGCTGTTGCTGGAATTGGTGGTATGGCGATAGCTTTTGCATCAAAGTCGATTGTTCAGGATGTTATTACTGGAGCATTTATAGTATTTGAAAATCAATTTAACATAGGAGATTTGGTTACTATTGAAGGGCTAACTGGTACTGTTAAATATGTTGGTATGAGAATTACTAAACTTGAAGATATAGATGGAAGAGAAATTATCATACCTAATAGCAAAATTTCTATAGTTATAAATAATTCAGTAAATAGAATGAGAGCATCTGTTAGTTTATATATTACAGATGATAAACCCTTTGAAATTATTGAAAAAGCTATAAATAAAGCTTCTAATACTATTTATAAACAATTTAATTTGTTGGAAAGGCCTAAAATTTTGGGAATAGATGAATTAGATATGTATGGATATAAAATTCAGATAGCAACAAAGGTTCAAAATGGTACACAATGGGATGTACAAAGAGCATTGAGAAAAGAAATTATAAAAGAATTTAATGAAGAAAAAATTTCATTTTCAAGGATTAGGGTAGGATAATGTTACAATATATACTAGGAGATTTAGTAAAACTAAAAAAAGGACATGCTTGTGGGGAAAATGAATGGAAAATTCTTAGAACAGGAATAGAATTTAAGTTAGAATGTCAAAGTTGTAAGCATGTTATTTGGATGAAAAGAATTGATTTTAATAAAAGAGTTAGAAAAATAAAAAATGAAGATGGAAAATTTGTTTCCGTTGTAAATTTTGAAAGAGATTTTGAAAAAATATAGTATAAATGGCTACTTTAAGATAGAAGAGAGTCTTTATAAAAAAATTAGTAAATTACTAGAAAAAGCCCTAGATTTCAATGTCTAGGGCCTATTTATTGTAATAATTATTATGCAAGTACTAATTTTGATTAATTTATATTTTCTATCTCTTTTTTCAATCCTATTTTATAGTTCAATTTTTTCAACAATTGTTTTTTCGTATATTTGCATTGTTAAATCATGATCCGCTAAATCTTCAACAAATGCAGTAGCTGATGCAGCAGCTGAAGCCATTCTAAATGATTCTATAACATCTTGTTTTCTCATATATATTCCTATAAAACCACCAATCATGGCATCTCTGGAATTAAATGAATTTACTTCTTCACCATCTATACCATAAGATCTATATGAATTAGCGTTATCACTAAATAGGTAAGAGCCTTCTTCACCGACTGAGACTATAACATTTTTAGCACCTAATTCTATACATTTTAATCCATATTTAATAATATCAGCTTCGTTTGTTATCTGTTCTAAATCAAACATTTTAGCTAAATTATCAATATTTGGTTTAATTAATAGAGGCCTATAAGGAAGCAACTCTTTCATTTGTTTAGGTGGAATATCAATTACAAATTCTGCTTTATTTGCTTTACAAATTTCAGCAATTCTTTTATAAATTTCAAAATCTACATTACAAGGAATCGATCCACCCATTACAACAATATCTCCTTCTCTTAATTTTGAAAGATATGTTAAAAGTTCTAATATTTTTTCTTCTGGAACAGATGGATAGGTGCCGGCAATAGTAATATGCTTTTCCGGTGTTCTTAGTCTTACATTAATTCTCGTGTCATCTTCTATATCTATAAAATGTGTTTCAGAATTTATTTCCTTAAACCAATTTTTTATAAATTTACCAGGTCGTCCACCTAAAAATCCTGTTGCAATACTTGGAATTCCAATATTTGTTAACATTCTTGATACATTTATGGCTTTACCGCCAGGAAATTTTTGAGTATTATTTGCGTATGTATAGCCTTCCGATTCTAAACTATCTGCTGTATAAATAATATCTAAAGCAGGGTTTAATGTTACTGTGTATATCATATATTTACTCCTTAATATTGTAAATTATCTTTTGCTTTATTTAATAAATTATTTTTTAAATCCCATAATTTTTGGGATAAGTCCACTTTATATAATTGAGGAGAATCTAGTCTTTTATATTCTTCCCATAAAGAATTAATTTCAGCTTTATAATGATTCCTAATTTCTTCCATATTTGGTCTTTTATATACTAATTTTCCTGCTTTATAAATAGGAACAAGAAGAGGTTTCACATAAAAGTTATTAATTGTTTTTTTCTTCCATGTATATAGTGGATGGAATATTGTTAAAGGCATATTTTCATCAATTATTTCATCTTCTAGTGTAATTAAATCAGCTTTTGCCATATTTGTTTCGTTGTCATAAATTCTATATACTTGTTTTTTGCCAGGAGTTGTGATTTTTTCTATATTTTCCGATACTTTAATTTTAGGTTTTACAATTCCATTTTTTTCAATTGCGACAAGTTTGTAAACACCACCAAATACAGGATTTGATTTTGAGGTTATAAGTCTTTCGCCAACACCATAAACGTCTATTTTTCCACCTTGATTAATAATATCTTTTATCTTGAATTCATCAAGAGAACCGGATGCAACTATATTGCAATCTTCATAACCTGCTTCATCGAGCATAATCCTTGCTTTTTTTGATAAATAAGCCAAATCTCCAGAATCTAGCCTTATACCTCCAGGGGTAATTCCCATAGGTTTTAATACATCATTAAAAACTTTGATAGCATTAGGAATTCCTTGATTTAAGGTATCATAAGTATCTACTAAAAGTACTGTGTTATTTGGATAAGTTTTTGCATATGTTGCAAATGCTTCATATTCTGTGTCGAATGATTGTATCCATGAGTGAGCCATTGTTCCTAAAGCCGGTACTCCATATTTATAATCTGCAAGAGTATTTGCAGTACCTGCAGCACCTGCAATATATGAGGCTCTAGCACCATAATTTGCAGCGTCAGCGCCATGAGCTCTTCTTGAACCAAATTCTAAAATTGCTTTTCCACCTGAAAAACGTACAATTCTACTTGTTTTAGTTGCAATCATTGATTGATGATTAATAATTAGCAAAAGCATTGTTTCCAGTAATTGTGCCTGTATAAATGGACCTCTAATTCTCATTAGCGGTTCATTAGGAAATACTACTGAACCTTCAGGAATAGCCATTATATCGCATTCAAATTTAAAGTTTCTGAGATATTCCAAAAATTCATCAGAAAACATTTTCTTATTTCTTAGAAATTCAATTTCATTATCATCAAAATGAAAATTTTCAATATACTCAATAGCAGTGTCAAGTCCCGCTGATATTGCAAAAACTGCATTATCAGGAGCATTTCTAAAATATAAATCGTAATTTGCAATTATATCTTTGTATCCATTTACAAAATATCCATTTGCCATTGTTAATTCATAAAAGTCCATAAGTAAACTTAAATTTCTATCTTTCATTGGATTTCTCCTTAATTTTTTTATTTTTTAGTATATAGAAATACAATTTTATTATACAATAAAGAAAAAGTTTTGCGTAAAATATTTTATTTTATTAATTGACTAAATTCGCCTATATTAATAAAATAATATAAGGAGTAGAGATGCGTAAATATAAAAAATATTCAAAAAAAGAAGATTATTCATACACTTTAGGAGCTTTTCCTACTATAGAGTTAATTAATAGTGATAAAAATATTGAAATAGTCTTTATTGATGAAAGATATAAGGATAAAGAAAATTTAATAAGTTTATTAAAAGAAAAAAATATTAGATATGAAATTGCTTCAAATTTGATAAAAAAACTTTCTGATAAAGATAATACATTTGTTATAGGAATTTTCAAGAAAGAAACTCAAGATGTAATTGAAGGAAATAATCATGTAGTTCTTCATAATATTTCTGATATGGGAAATTTAGGTACTATAATAAGATCGATGGTAGGATTTAGTATTTATGATTTAGTTTTAGTTGGAAATGTAGCAGATGTTTTTAATCCAAGAACTATAAGAGCATCTATGGGAGCTTTTTTTAAAGTGAAAATAAGCCATTTTGATACTATGGAAGATTATATTAAATTACATAAAAATAATTTATACTTATTTATGCTTTCTATGAATAATCAAGATAGTATTTATAAGAAAGTTGTAAAAAGACCTTATTCTTTAGTGATGGGAAATGAAGGATCGGGACTTCCAAAAGATTTTGAAAAATTTGGAGAAAAAGTATTTATTCCTCAAAGTAAGGATGTAGACAGTTTGAACCTTCCTATAGCAACATCTATAGGATTATATGAATTTAGGAGACAAGATGAAATTAATAGCATTTGATGTAGATGGGACAATATTAAACACTTTAGATTCTATAGTTTATCAAGTTAATGAAACATTGTATGAAAAGGGTTTTTATAAGATTGATGAGCCGGAATATATTAGAAAAGCTTTAGGCTATGGCTCAAGATATTTAATAGAACAGTCTTTAATGTTTTCGCATAATCATATTTATGATGCAAAGATAATAGATGAAGTTTTAACTCACTATACAAATAGGTATAATGCACAGCCCTCATATTTAACTGTACCTTATGAAGGGGTTATTGATCTAATCAAAAAATTAAAGCAAGAGGGTTATATTTTAGTAGCATATTCAAATAAACCGTACAGTGTATTACAACCTTTATTCAAGGAGTTAATAGGAGATGGATTATTTGATATTGTTTTGGGATTAGTTGATGGAAAACCCGGCAAGCCAAATCCTTTAGTATTAAATGAATTGATTGAAAAATTAGAAATTTCAAAAGATGAAATTTTATATATTGGAGATAGTGAAGTTGATGTTGAAACAGGTAAAAATACTGGTGTAAAGACAATAGCAGTAACATGGGGATTTAGAGATAAAGATTTTTTAGAAACAACATCTGCCGATTATATTGTCGATACGACGGACGAATTAAAAGAATTAATTGATAGTATGAAATAATACTACAAAGAGGCAAAATGTTTAATTTTTTTATAGATAAATATGTAAAATCTAGAGATTTTGAATGTAAACAAAATAGAGATAAATTGATAAGATTAACGGGTATAATTGGATTGTTTATAAATTTTCTATTATTTATTATGAAATTTGTGATAGGACTTATAACTCATTCTATATCTGTTGTTAGTGATTCTTGGAATAATTTATCTGATTGTTTAACTAGTATTATAACTATTTATGGTTCAATTTTGTCCGGAAAACCTGCAGATAAAGATCACCCATATGGACATGGTAGAACAGAATATGTTGCAACATTGATGGTTGGATTATTTGTAACTGTTGTTGGTTTGCAATTGCTTAAATCATCTTTGGAAAATATTTTTAATCCTGAAGATATAATTTTTAAACCTGTTACAATAGTGATTTTGATTGTTTCAATATTACTTAAAATTTATATGTACAGTTATAACAAAAAAACTGAAAATATGTCAAAAAGCACTTTAAATAGAGGTGTAGCTATAGATGCATTAAATGATGTTATTGCAACATCTATTGTACTATTTTCAATAATATTTTTTGAATTTACAAATATAAATATTGATGGATATGTTGGTGTAGTTATTTCTATTTTAGTAATAAAATCAGGAGTTGAAATATTTTTTGATATGGGGACAGTGCTTTTAGGCAAAAAAATTAGTGATAAGACAATGGATAAGGTTATTGAAATAATCCTAAAAGGTAAATATATTGTAGGAGTTCATAATATACAATTGCATGAATATGGTAGAAGAAAGGTATATGGTTCTTGCCATGTTGAAGTACCTGCAAATATAGATGTTTATTCCATGCATAAAATTATAAATGAGGTTGAAATGGATTTATATAATCAAATGGGGATAATCATTAATATCCATATTGATCCGACATATATTTTAGATAAACCCTGTTTTTATTGTGTAGAAGATCCAAAAGAATTAGAAGATATAGATATGGATGATATTAATTTATAGATATCGAGGAAATTATGAAAACAAAAATTTTTGATTTTAGAAACAATCAAAATTATGAAAATTTAAGAGAGGCTACAGAAATTATAAAAAATGGGGGGTTGGTAGCTATTCCTACTGAAACAGTATATGGACTAGGGGGAGATGGTTTAAATGGCGAATCATGCAGAAAAATTTTTGAAGCTAAAAATAGACCTATGGATAACCCTTTAATTTTACATATTTCAGACATATCAGAATTAAAAAGATTGACAAGAGATGTGAAGGAGTCTGATTTAGAAATTTTGAATAAATTATGGCCGGGACCTTTGACTGTAATATTAAAAAAGTCAAAAATTATTCCTAATGAAGTGACTGCCGGTTTGGACACTGTTGCAATCAGAATGCCTAATAAAGAAATTACAAGAGAGTTTATAAAGTTGTGTGAAACTCCAATTGCTGCACCTTCAGCAAACCTTTCAACTAAGCCATCTCCAACAAGTGCAAAATCAGTACTTGAGGATATGGATGGAAGAATAGATGCTGTGATAGATGGTGGCGACTGTGAAATAGGGATAGAGTCAACAGTTTTAGATTTAACAGAAGAATATCCGAAAATTTTACGTCCTGGATATTATACAAAAGAAAAACTTGAAAAATTTTGGAAAATAGTCTATATTGATGAAGGTTTAAATAATATTAATTTAACTCCAAAATCACCGGGACAAAAATACAAACACTATGCACCAAATGCAGAAGTTCAAGTATTAATTGGTGATGATGAAAATTTTAGAAAAGCAGTCAAAAAAATTTTATCTAAAAATCAGGACAAAAAAATTGGATTAATGATTTTTGAAAATGACAAAGGAAAATTTGAAAATGAAAATATAATATATATGGGAAATCAAAATGATTTGTCATATATGGGCAAAATATTATTTGATTCTCTTAGAAAAATGGATGAAAATAGTGTTGAATTGGTAGTTATAAGAGGTGTTGAGGAAAAAGGCTATGGTTTAAGCATTATGAATAGGCTTAAAAAGTCGGCTTCTCAAAATGTAAGGAGGGTTTAATGAAAATAGGTATTACTTCAGATCATGCAGGATATGATTTAAAGGAAACAATAAAGAAGTATCTAATTGATAATGGATATGAAGTTGTAGATTTTGGTCCGGAAAATGCAAATTCAGTAGATTATCCGGATTTTGCAAAAAAACTAACAAAAAGTGTGATTTCTGAAGAGGTTAAATACGGTATCGGTATTTGTGGAACAGGTATAGGAATGAATATTGCATGTAATAAAGCTAAAGGTATAAGAGCGGCACTTTGTTCAGATCCATTAAGTGCATCATTAACTAGACAACACAACAATGCAAATATTTTAAACTTAGGAGCAAGAATCATAGGAGATGAATTAGCTAAAAATATAGTAGATAATTTTTTAAATTCAGAATTTGAAGGTGGAAGACATCAAAATAGAGTAAACAAAATTGAAGATTAATTTATATTTGGAGGCAAAAAAAATGAGTAAATTAACAGTTTTAGAACACCCACTAATTAAACATAAATTAAGCATTATTAGAGATGTAAATACAGGGACAAATGAATTTAGAAAAGTTGTTACTGAAATTTCGCAACTTATGTGTTATGAAGTATGTAGAGATTTAGAATTAGAAGAATTTGAATTACAAACACCGCTAGAAAAAACAACAGGCTACAGATTATCAGGTAAAAAACTGGGATTAGTTCCTATTTTAAGAGCCGGATTAGGTATGGTAGACGGAATGTTAATGTTATTGCCAAGTGCTAAAGTTGGACACATTGGTATGTACAGAGATCATGATACATTAAAACCTGTTCCATACTATGCAAAATTACCGGCTGACGTTGAAGAAAGAGATATCTTTGTTTTAGACCCAATGTTAGCAACAGGTGGTTCAGCAAATGATGCTATCACAGAATTAAAAAATCAAGGTTGTAAATCAATTAGATTAATAAATATAGTTGCTGCTCCGGAAGGAGTTAAAGCTATTCAAGAAGCTCATCCGGATGTAGATATTTATGTTGCTTCATTAGATAGAGAATTAAACCAAGATGCATACATTCTACCGGGGCTGGGAGATGCCGGAGATAGATTGTTTGGTACTAAATAAAAAATAAGATTCCGATTCTGCCACGAGTCCTCGCTCCCTTTGGGAGCTGCGGAGGTGGCGAATCGGAACTTATTTTTTATCGATATGGTCTGAGGAGGTGCCTACGTAAACTTTTATTTTTTTATATGGATGATATAATAATCTCAATTATTAAAAATAACAAAAAGAGATAATAAAAATGTAGCTTAAAATATCCTCAAAAAATTAAATTTAAAAAAAGCGATAACAAAAAAGTGGTTAAAAATTATCTCAAAATTGCTATCTTTAAAATTGAGATAATAAAATTGAGTAAAATTTTCAAAAATTATTCATGAAATATACCCACAAATTGAAGTTTCTTAAAAAAGCGATAAAAATTTGATCGAAAAAAATACCCGCAAAATTAAAAATCTAAAATTTGCGATAATTTTTTAGTGAAAAATTATACCCACAAAAATAAAAAATTTAAAAATGAGATAAAAATAAAGAGATTTCACTTATGGCACTGCTCCTCGCTCTCTTTAGGAGCTGCGGAGGTGTCTGATCGGAACTTATTTTTTAAGAGTGGTTTTTTGTATTTCATGTTATAATAACGAATAAAAGGAATTGATGTTATTTGAAAAACTTAATGACAGTTATATTAAAAGATTAGAAGAAAAAAAATAAAGGGTAAATTAAAATTAAATTTTATGAGGTGAATACAAAATGAAAATTTTAATAGAAGAGCTTCAAGAATATTTATATGACTACTATATAAATGGTGGAAATGATCAAAGTTTATTTATGAAGCTTGTAGAGGAAATTGGTGAGGTAGCAGAGGTCTTAAATAAAAAGGCAGGTAGAAAACATGTCGAGGATGAAGACTTGAAGTCTCAATTAGGAAACGAATTAGCCGATGTAATACACTATGCAGTAGCAATTGCTGCATTAAACGATATTGATATAAATGATATTATTATTGATAAAGATAAATTTTCGTCTATAAAATATAATCATAAACACAATCTAGAACAGTTTATTTTGGGTAGAAGATTAAATAAAAACAAATAAAATAATTTGTAGATATTAATAATACATTCTGGGTATAAATGAAAAAATGGAGGTGTTATGAAAACTAATAAAACTATAGAAACTATTTTAAATCATAGATCAATTAGAAAGTGGAAGGATGAGAAATTATCTGATGACGTTTTAGAAACTTTATACAATGTTGCTAATAGAACATCTACTTCAATAGGTATGCAAACTGCTTCTATAATAAGAGTTGTTGATAAAGAAAAAAGAGCTCAAATAGCAGAAGTTTCTACTCAAAAATATGTAAATGAAGCTCCTGAATTTTGGGTGTTTGTTGCTGATAATTATAGAAATCACAGAATTTTACAAGAGGCAGATGCATCTGAAGATCATACAAATGACGTTGATAGATTATTTTCATCATTTACAGATGCTGCAATAATGGCTCAAAATGTTGCTAATGCAGCAGAATCATTGGGGCTAGGAATTGTATATTTTGGTTCAATATTAAATGATGCCAGAAGAATTGTGGAAATTTTAGAGTTACCGGAGCATACATTTCCGGTTATAGGAATGGGAATAGGGTATCCTGACCAAGAACCACAATTAAAGCCAAGAATGGATTATGAAAATAGAATTTTTACAGACACATACAAAAAATATGAAAATTATCATGAAGTATTTAAAAAATATGATGAAGAAATGGTAAAATATTATGATTTAAGAAATACTAATGGACCTGTTGATAAATTTACAGAGCAGGCAGTTGCAAAATATACGAAACAACAAATTAAAAGACAAGAATTGTTACAAGTAGCGAAAGAACAGGGATTTGACTTGGGGAACATAAAGTAAGTATTTTAATAAAATCGTCTTGTAATAAACCTATAAGATATAAATAGCGTTAAAACAACATATTAAGAGAATTAGAGAGTAAAATTTCTGATTCTTTTTTTATTTGTTAGAAATTTTTTATATATTAAATTGTTACTTTAATAACGATAAAAATCAGTATATATATTCATAAAATATAAATTATAGTGTGAAAAAATATAAAATTAATATTATGTATAAGTTTATACAAAAATAATGAATATAAACAAAATAAATGCATAAATTGAATAATATTCAAATAATGCTATATAATTTATTGAAATTCAATAAAATTATTCATTTATTTAAAAAATATACAAAAATTTAAATAAATTAAAAGTTTTTATTGATTATTCCTGAAAAATAAAGTATAATTACAATTAAAAATTTAAGGAGGATATATGAGGAGAAAAAGAATATTATCAGTAATTTTTTCTATTGTAATTTTGTTTACTGCATTACCAGTTAAATCATATGCAATGGATATGCCATTAGAATGGGTTATAAATAAAGGTAACCCTGAAGAAGAAACGGCTAGAATTGTTATTCAATTGAAAAAAGATGCAAATAAGGATCTTATAAAATCAAAAGTAAATCAGTATCTAGGTGTAAAGTTGAAAAAGGATTTTAATGTTGCATTTAATGGATTTTCTGCGGATGTACCGAAATCTTTAATACCATTGTTTAAAACTATTAAAGGTATTGAAAATATTACAGAGTCTAGGGAATATTATCCATTAATGACTTCAAGTAAACATTTAACTCAGGTATTAGAAGCTACTAAAAATTATAAAAATAAAGGCGAGGGAATGGTTGTTTCAATAATCGACTCCGGTATTGATGTTAATCATCCTGATATGCAAAAATTGACTAATCCTGAAAAAGCTAAAATTAAAGAACCGTTTGTTAGTGATAAAAATAAAGATACTAAATTCACTATGAAAGTTCCTTATGGATATAATTTTGCTGATGAATCATATTTTGTAAAGGGTACAGCATCTGATCATGGTATGCATGTTGCAGGGATTGTAGGGGCTAATGGAGATGAAAGTAAAAAAGGAATTTCAGGAGTTGCTGGAGATGTTCAACTTTTAGCAATGAAAGTTTTCAGTAATGATAAAAAGCAAAAAGGAGCGAAAGACGATGATATTATTGCTGCTATAGAAGCGTCTATAGTACATAAAGCTGATATAATTAATATGTCATTGGGAAGTGTTTCAGGATTTATGAATGATAATGATCCTGTGCAAAGAGCTGTAAATTCGGCAACGGATAAAGGAGTTCTAGTTGTAATTGCAGCAGGTAATGACACGGCTGCATTTGTTGAAAATAGAAAAACTAAAAATATTTCTAATAAATTTGAACGACAAGATATTGGTGTTGTTGCATCACCGTCAACATCAAGAAAAGCACTAAGCATAGCATCTTATGAAAATAATAGTAAATATGTATATTATGTAAACTTTAATGAAAATGGTAAAAATGTAAAAAAAGAGTATAATATAGCACAAGGAGAATTAACATCAGCTAAAAATAAAATGGTTTATGTTGAATTAGGGCAAAAAGAAGACTTTGAAAAATTAAAAGAAAAAGTAAAAGGTAAAATTGCACTTATTCAAAGAGGTAAAATTACTTTTACTGAAAAAATAAATAATGCTAGTGAAAATGGAGCTATAGGGGTTGTAATATTTAATAATGTTGATGAAGAAATGCCGGGAATGGAAATTACGGGAGCTAATAAAAATATTTTTGTTACAAGTTTTGAAAAAGCTTTGGGAGAAAAAATTCGTGATTTAGTTAATAAAAATCCAGATTTTGAAATAGAATTTGAAAAAGATCCAGTTAAAGTTGATAGTGATAAAAAAGATGATATGAGTGTATTTTCATCTATGGGTTCAACATCAAATCTTGATTTTAAGCCGGAATTAACAGCTGTTGGAGGAAATGTATATTCTACAGTAAATGATGGAAAATATAAAATGACAAGTGGGACTTCAATGGCATCGCCACATGTTGCAGGGGCAAGTGCTATTGTTTTATCTCAAATAAAAAATGATATAAAGACGGGTATAGATAATTATGCTTTATTTACAAAGTATACTTTGATAAATTCAGCAAAAATTATGACAAATAATAATTTTGAAAATAAATTACCATTCTCACCAAGAAGACAAGGAGCTGGATTAATCCAAACAGATTACGCAATAAAAAATAGAGTAATTTTGACGAATTCTGAAGATAATGAGCCTACTGGAGCTTTAAGAGATTTTGTAGGAAATAAAGAATTTACAATAAATGCTAAAAATTATGGTGATAAAACATTAACTTTTGAAGTTAAACCATCAAAAGTGCAAACTACGGTAAATATAAATAAAGAAGTTAAAGAAGTATTTAGTAGTGCGAATATAAGTGTTGATAAAGGAAATATTTCTATTAAACCTGGGGAAACTGTAAAAATTAATGTTAAATTAAATGCGAGCGAAGTTTCAAATCAATTTGTAGAAGGCTTTATAAATTTTATTTCTAAAGATGAAACTCAACCCAATATACATTTTACTTATATGGGATTTGTTGGAAATTGGAATGAAGAAGATATATTTGATAAACCGTATAATGTAGAAAATAAAAATAATACTTATTATACTGATACTCAATTATTTTCAACAGTAGGACAAGGATTATTTGGAAAATCAGAAGTTGTTACTTTAGGTATTAAACCTAAACTAGCTCTAAAAGATAGAATTCCAGATGCGAAATATGTTTCATTTTCTCCTAATAATGATAATGCAGCAGAAGTAATAATGCCTCAAATTGGTTTACTTAGACCTGTATCAAGTTTGAAATTTAGTGTATTAAATTCTAACAAAGAAACAGTTAGAGTTTTAGGCGAAGAATATAATGTAAGACGTCAAACTCTTGCGGATTACGATAAAGCAGTTAAAAAAGGTGAATTATTTAAAACTAGACCATTCTTCTCAGGATTATGGGATGGTAAAATATACAATAAGAAGACTGGAAAATTTGAATTAACATCTGATGGGCAATATTATATCAAAGTTGAAGGTAAATTATCTGATAAATACGCATATCAAACTTTAGAGTTACCTGTTAAAGTTGATACTAAAAAGCCTAAAATTAATATTAAAAAAGATTTATTAAAAGAATATAAAGTTTTAAAAGATGGTAGAGAGATTACATACAAAGTGGATGATTTAACGGGAGTATCTTCTACATATGTTAAAATTGGACGAAAAAGATATGAAGCATCATATGATGAAAAAACAAAATTATATACTGTAAAAGTTCCATTTACTAATGTAAGTAGTGAAAAGGCTGAAATATATGCTTATGATTACGCATATAATGAAAGTAAATATACAATTAATAATTTTGGTGATAATCCACTTAAAGTTGAAAGATGGGAAAGTTTTATTGATATTAAAATGAATAAAACTTTGGAAAAATCATTTTTAGCTACAACAAATTTAAATGAAACAAAAACTATTAAATTGATTTTCAAAAATAAAAAGGAAAAAATAGAAATTAAACCATTTAAGGTTGTAAATAAAAAAGTTACGTTCGGATCATTTTATTTAAATGAAAATCAACAAGGAAAATATGAAGCTTTTGTTGAAGAATATGATAAAGATAATAAATTATTAAGAACAGTCTCACTTGGAGAATTTATTTATGATTATGAGAAGCCGGAAATTAAGTTAGAAAATGTTGAAGAAATTAAGGAAAATGAAAAGAAAAAAATCAGTACAAATGATATTAAATTGAAAAAAGAAGTAGAAAAATATAATAAATATAAACAATTTAAAATTACTAAAAATCCTGATGGTACAGTAACATTTAAGGGAAGAGTTTCAGATAATGTCTTTTCTCCACAGGAATTGAAATTTACTGTAAATAGAGGTGATGAAATAAAAATTAATAAAGATGGTTCATTTAATCATACATTTGCTACTCCATCAAAATCATTTGATTTTCTAAACTTAAGACAACCAGGAGCAGGTAAGATTGAAGTAAGTAAGACAATAGAAGGTCTAGATTTAGCAGTTCCAAGCAATAAAATTAAAAATAGAAAAGGACTTGAAAGAACAGTTATAATTTCTGAATATATTAAAAATTCTAAAGAAGTTGAAAATACAGAAAAAGAAACTATTTTAAGTGTAACAAATAGAATTGTATTGAACAGTAAAAATTTAGAAAAAGATGCAACTCAGAAAGTAGAAAAAATAGATGGTAAATTCTATTTTGAACTAACAGGAAATACAAATAATTCAGAATCAAGAATATTTGTAAATGGGAATGAAGCTACAATAAATAGTACTGTTGGAGGTGGAAATAGATTTGCATATAAAGTAGAACTTAAAGAGGGAATTAATCCGGTAAGTGTTAGAGTTGAAGATAGAGAAGGAAAACTTTTAGTTGATAGAAAAGTAAGAATTTTATTTGACAACACTCTTCCGGAATTAACCTTAAGTGATAATACCAAAAATACTATAAAAGTTGAATCTGAAACAAAAAATGGTAAAACTATTGAGAAAAATTATATTGAAACTTACGAAGACTTTATAGAATTAAAAGGCAAGGTTAGGGATAATGGGTTTGGATATACCCTTTTAGTAAATGGTGATCATGTTGTAAACTATAGAAATGAAGCTGCAGCAGGAAATACTAAGTACGGAAATAACGAAAAGGAATTTTATAAGCAAGTTAAAGTAGAAGATGGAGATGTTGTTAGATTAACATTAACAGATTATTTAAAAAATAGTTATGAAGTTCAATATATTGTAAGAAAAGTTGATAGACCTGTAATTACTGAGAGTGTAAAAAATAATAAATCAGATGCTCAGGTTAAAATAGATGAAAAATTAAAAGAACAAGGTCAAAATCTTGAAGATATTAATAAAAAATCTATTTTAGATTCTACTAAATTAGAAAATGATATAAATAAAACTAATGTAAAAATTTCTATTAAAGATGAAAATATTAGTAAAAAAGTGGAAGATATAGTATTTGAAGGTAAAAGTTCAATATTGAATCCATTAAAAATTGTAGTTAAAAAATATGATAGTTTAGAAGATAATTTAATTGATAGATATGATATTTCTGCAAGCATAGATGGTAAGAATGTAGAAAAGCTGGATTATCCAGTTAAAATATATATTCCAGTTATTAAAAAGAACTTTAAATCTTTATCATTAAGTAAAGATGGAAAATTAGAAGAAATTAAAAACTACCAAATTATAGAAAAAGGTGGTAAAAAATATCTAGTATTAAATACTGATAAAATATCAAATTATGTTTTATCACATGATGAAGAAAAAGTAAGTTTATTTGAATTGAATGATAAATTAAATATAAATGAAAATATATCAAAAAATGTATCTTTAAATTCAGAAACAACTCAAGAAATTAAGGTAGTTAATAATACTGAAATAGTAAACTCAGATATTTCAAACAAAATATCTAAAAAATCAACAGAAAAACAAAAAGATGTTAAAAAGTCAGTTGATAAAATTTCTTCAGAAACTAAAAAAGAAGATGAGTTGAAAAATGATAAAAATATCGAAAAAAAAGATAATTTAAGCATGTTAGATATTGCGAGCATAATAGTAATTATATTAGCTGTTATATCTTTAGGAGTTTACTTAGTTTTGAGAAAAAAATAATAAATAATAAAAAATAAAGAGTTTTCACTTACGGCACTAGTCCTCGCTCCTATGGAGCTGCGGAGGTGCCTGCGTGAAACTCTTTATTTTTTATTGTCATGGTTGATATATTAATTTCAATTATTAAAAATAGAAAAAAGAGATAATAAAAATTTAGTAAAAAAATTATCCTTATAAAAATAAAAAATCCACGCAGGCACATCCGCAGGACCGATAGGTCTGAGGACTAGTGCCAAGCGTGGATTCTTTTATTTTTTCTATAACTCAATTACTTCATCAAATAATTCTTTATTTTCTTCTATAACTGTCTTGTTTCCAAGAACGGCTAATGAAGCTGTATCTAAGATTTCTCTTAATTTTGTTGATGTGGATTTTAATGTTTCCATGTCTGCTTTTAATGCATTTTCAATTTTTTCTTCAATGTCTTCAATTGTTTGACCTGTTATGTACATTGATAGGTCGAATGAAGATTTTGTATTTTCTGTCATTGGAGGATTGATTTTGCCAACTGCACCAATGATGTATGGAAGTAAATCTTCATCTGTTAATTGAGTTTCTTCTAGGAATTTAGGGATTTCATTGTATTTTTCTAATGTGCTTTGTAGGTTTGGATCTCTGTATGAGTATGTTGCAAAATTATTTCTTTGAGATGTTGTCATTCCTGCACCGTAAGCACCACCCTTAGCTCTGATTTCTGTATATAAAAATTCAGTTGAAACAAGGTTGTTAAGTACAACAAATTTTGAGTCAAATTCCATGTTTAATTTATTACCATATGATGCGTAGTTTACATCGGCAGAAGTCGCAAAACCTTCAGATTTTTTTGAAGGAATGAATTCAAATTTAGAAACTGTGAATGTCTTTTCTTCAAATGAATTTGCTAATTCTTCAATAGATGGTAATAGATTTGAGTTTTCAAATGTTGAAGCTATATTTACAATCAAATTATTTTTAGAAAATACTTTATTGTAAATGTTTTCAAGTTTTGAAGCTATTTCTTTTATATCTTTATCAACAATATTTTTAATGAATAATTGGAAATCAATACCATTTATATACTCATTGTATTTGAAAAATTCCAAATGATTTGAAACGGCTCTATTCATCATTTTAACGTGAGCAGTTTGGTATAGTCCCATTTCTGAACCTGCTTTAATCATTAATAAAATTTCTTTTAATCTTGCATGATTGTCAAATTTTGTATTTAATAAAACTTCTTTTAATGCAGATGTAGCTTTTTCGATATTTTCAGTAAATGATTTTGTAGACACAATTAGTTTTATCTTAATTTCATTTGTTTCTTTAACTATAAATTGATTAATGTCAGCCTTTATTCCTCCTGTAGAAAGTAAAATTTCTTTATTTAAGTCGGAATAATTATAATTTTTAGTGTCAAGCATTGTTAACATTGCCGTTAAAAGATTTGCATAAAGTATATCTTCAGGTTTTGTAATATGGTCAATATCAAAAGTTAAATCAATATAGTCAATTCCTGATGTTGGAAGATTATGCTTCAAGATTGTGTAACAATCTTTTTTAAGTTCTTCTCTGTCAATTGAAGGGATTTTTGTGTCAACATCTTCCTTTGTAAGCATTGGGATTGTCGCTTTTTCTTCTGGAGTATCTTCTCTATTTTGAAAATCAGCCATTTCTTCTCTAAACTTTTCAAGATTGTTTTTTTCAGTTTCTGTTAAATTTTGTTTCATTTTTTCTAAAGTATCCATCATTTCCTTGTCTTTTTGCTCATTTAATCCAAGCTTAGGAATGTGAGTAACGATTGATTTGTGATTATTTTCTAAAATATTTTTCCTAATGAATTTTTCAAAAATTCCATTTTCAATATTTTCTTCAATGTATTTCAAATCATCTTCAATGTCGATTGCTTCAATTGGCGACTTATCGTATAACCAGGAATCAAAAGCATTTATAAAGTAAGGGATACCCTTTGTAGAGTAATTTCCCTTTTCTCTAATATCAAATTTATAGTCGTTTATTTCAGATAAAATTAAGTCTTTATCTATTCCGTTTTTGATTATTTCATTTAATTCTTCTTCAATTATTTTAACAAATTTATCTCTATCCTTAGCATCTATATTTTTAGCAACTAGTGAAAATGATGATTCTCTATTTGTTTGAGATGTTGAAAAAATCACTTCAAGTATTCCTGATGAAAGTAATTTTTGACGCAAACTGGAGCTTTCATTGTCAATTAATGCGGAAGTAAGAATGCTTGATAAAATTCTTTCTTTTGAATTTGCTCCATCTCCCATTAATGTTGAATATGAAACAAAGGATTCATTTTCTTTAACTTCTTTAGCTGTATTTAAATAATTTACAGCATATCTTGGAGATTCAAATCTTGGTTGAAATGCAAGTTTAGAATCTACACTTCTATATTCATAATTATTTAAATATTCCTCATCAATGTAATTTAAATATTCTTCATAATTTAAATTTCCGTATAGGAAAATGTATGAATTTGAAGGATGATAAAATTCATTGTAATAATCTAAAAATTGTTCGTAAGTTAAAGTAGGAATTATATAAGGATCTCCACCTGAATTGTAAGCGTAAATTGTATCCGGCATTAATTCAGCGTAAATATTTTTGTAAACTTGAGTTTCCATGGAGGACATAGCACCTCTCATTTCATTGTAAACAACACCTTTATATGTTAATTTATCATCTTCAAGATTGTATCTCCATCCTTCTTGTCTAAATATCTTTTCATCAGTTTTAACTCTTGGGTTAAATACTGCATCTAGATATAAATCTGTTAAATTTTTGAAATCTTTATCATTTCTTGAAGCAACAGGATAAATTGTCTTATCAGGATAAGTCATAGCATTTAAAAATGTTTGTAAAGATCCTTTTACCATATCCATAAATGGCTCTTTAGTTTTATATTTTTTTGATCCATTTAATACGGAATGTTCGATTATATGGCATACACCATTACTGCTTTTTGGTGGAGTTCTAAAACCGATACCAAAAACTTTATTATCATCATTATTGGACATGACAAATACTTTAGCCAGTGTTTTATTGTGTTCAAAAACCAGAGCATTTGCTTGTTCATTTTTTAAGTATTTTTCTTCTAAAAGTTTGAAATTTTTCATAATTCCTCCTTGTATGTTGAATAATATAGTAAAAAATCTATATTATTTAATTTTAATTTATATATCCTTAACTACTATTTTAATTAATAAGAAGTATAAATACAATATTTTAACAAAAAATTAATACAAAAATTTAATAATGTTGACAGTTACATTTTTTTGAAATGTAGTATAATATTGTTGAGATAAATAATTATAGAGGGAAGTAGAGTATGAAGAAAAAAACAGAAAATAATAAAAATAATTTTAGGACTTTAGAAACTAAAGATCATGGTAACCACATAATCGCAGAATATGGTTTAAATATTTCCCCTGAACTTATAGGGGTAGAATTAGAAAAGCCTGATTCTTATAATCAATCTAGTAGAAAACTTAAAGAAATACCTAAGATTAAACACGAGTTGAGAAATAGAATGGTTATTATGCCGGAAGTAATAGAAAATGCGAGCGGTATAAATATTTTAGAGAAAAAAATCAAATCTTTATTGTTTACAACAGATATAGCCGTTATAAGAAATTCAAATGCTGATGCAGTATTTGCAGTTTATCCGTTTACACCTTCTATTTCAATAAGTCAAGCTATAATGGATACATCAATGGTTCCTGTATTTGTAGGAGTTGGAGGTGGACTTACATCAGGAAGTCGTTCAATAAATATAGCTTTGCAAGCTGAATTAATGGGAGCTTATGGTGTAGTTGTAAATGCACCTATGGATGTAGATACAATTGAAAAAATTGCAGATATCATAGATATTCCAATTATTCTTACCGTAGTTTCGGACAAAGATAATTATATAGAAAAGATAATGGCGGGAGTACAGATATTAAATGTATCAGCGGGAAGTAATACAGCCAAACTTGTAGCTAAAATTAGAGAAGAATTAGGTGAAGCTTTTCCTATAATTGCTACTGGCGGCTCTAGTGAAGAAACAATAAAAAAAACCATTGAAGCAGGAGCCAATGCGATAATTTATACTCCACCTACAACGGCGGATATTTTTGAATATATTATGAAGGAATATAGAGAAAAACTTGATTAATTTTATTTTATTTGATATACTTAATCAGTAAAAAATTCTCTACTCTGTTAGCAGCAGGGTTGAAACCATAGGGGAGGTAAATCATGAATAATTATGAAATGATAGTTATTTTGAAGCCAAATCTTGAAGAAGAACTAAAAAAAGACGTTTTACAAAGATTATATGACGTTATCGATGAACACGGAAAATTAGGTGAAATCGAAGATTGGGGAAACAGAAAGTTAGCTTACGAAATACAAAAATTATCAGAAGGAAATTATGTTTTAATTAATTTTGAAGCAGAACCTTCAATAATTAAAGAGTTGGAAAGAAGAGCTCAAATCACAGATCAAATTATTAAGTATTTAGTAGTAAACAAAGAGTCCTAATATTTTAAGGAGGATTTAATGAATAATGTAGTGTTAATGGGAAGATTAACCAGAGATCCAGAACTAAGATATACACAAGGAAGCAATATGGCTTACGTTAGATTAAATGTAGCCGTAGATAAAAACTTATCGAGAGAAAAAAAACAAGAGATGGAATCCAAAGGACAACCAACAGCTGATTTTATAAATGTAGTTGCTTGGGGAAAACTTGGAGAAAATATTGCTAAATTCACAAGCAGAGGATTAAGAGTTTTAGTCACAGGTCGTATTCAAACAGGTTCATATGAAAAAGATGGGCAAAAAGTTTATACAACAGATGTTTTAGCATCTAATGTAGAATTTTTAGATTGGAAAGGTGGTAATAATTCAGCATCTGCACAACAACCGGTGCAAAATCAATCTAATAATCAACAACCTAGCCAACCTGACTCTTATACACCACCAATTGATGATAATTTCGAGTATTCAGCAGATTTTGATCCAACTGAAGATAAGAGGATTCCTTTTTAATAAGTTAAAGGAGAACTAAATGGCAAGAAAATTTAGACAAAGAAAAAAAGTTTGTGCTTTTGATAAAGACAAATTAGATAATATTGATTATAAAGATGTTGCTACATTAAGACAATTTATCAGTGAAAGAGGTAAAATTTTACCAAGAAGAGTTACTGGTACATGTGCACATCATCAAAGATTAATTGCAAAACAAATTAAGAGAGCAAGACAAATCGCTCTATTACCATACCAAGTAAATTAATTATTTAACCCCTTGAAATAGATATTTTTCAAGGGGTTTACTTTGTGGGTTAGCCACAAAGAAAAACTCACTGCTAAAAAGCAGTGAGTTCATGACCAACTCTGATATTTGACTTTTTGATTTAGATATAAAAATCTAAGCCAGATTTTAACCTATGAATTATTTATTCATACTTAAAGTGTTTATGCGGTTTAACTAGTTTTTTTTCTTCGAATAATTAGTTATAGATGTAGTCGATATTTTTATTGGATATAAATTTGTAATTCCTACTTATAAAATTATGGCAGAAATGTGATAAAATGTTAATGCCAATATTGTTACATTTTTTTTATAATTAAAAGCAGACAGATTTCAAAATTTTCCATGTTTTGTCCGTAAAATTTTGAATATTTTGAAGAAAATAGCAGACAAAAAGCCTTTATTTGCCATTTTTGTCCGTAAATTTTAAGCAGGAAGGTGAATTACTTCGATAAAAGCAGATGAAATTAATGAAATTGAACATTTCATCCGTAAAATATGCTGATAAAAGCAGATGAAAATGTTAAAAATAGAGACTTCATCCGTAAAATAGTCAAAAATAGGGATGAAATTTTTTAGTAATGTATTTTTACGAGTAAGATTTATATTAATAAGATAAAATCCGCTTATATTATTAATATTAATTCCTAAAGGAGTTGAGTTATTATGTAAGTGGAATTTTTTATAATTTTATTTTTCTTTATTTAAATCTGATTGTAAATTTTCTATATCAGTAATATCTTTATTTATAATTTCACTTTCGGATTTTCTAAAAAATCTTTTTTCATTTATTATCATGGTGTTATGTTATAATATTTTTGAGGTGAAATATGAAACAAGCACTATATAGAAAGTATAGACCTAAAAACTTTGATGAAGTTTTTGGACAAGATAGTATTACTACGATACTTAAAAATCAAATAAAAAATAATAAGATTTCGCATGCTTATGTTTTTTCTGGCACTAGAGGTACCGGTAAAACTTCCACAGCAAAAATATTTGCGAAAGCTGTAAATTGCTTAAATCCTGTAAATGGTAATCCATGTAATGAATGTGCTAATTGTAGGTCAATATTAACGGAAGAAAATATGGATGTTATTGAGATGGATGCTGCATCAAATCGTAGGATTGATGATATTAGACAACTTAGAGATCAGGTTATTTATCCACCAACATCACTAAAATATAAGGTTTATATAATTGATGAAGCACATATGATTACAAATGATGCTTTTAATGCTTTGTTAAAAATTATGGAGGAACCACCTAAGCATTTAATATTTATACTTGCAACTACAGAAATTGATAAGATTCCAGATACAATTTTATCTAGAACTCAGAGATATGAATTTAAGTCTTTATCAGAAAATGATATTACTAAGCAAATAAAATTTATATTAAATAGTGAAAATATTGAAATGGAAAAAAGAGCTATTGAGATAATAGCAGGTGTTGCATCCGGAGCAATGAGAGATGCTCTTTCTATTTTAGATCAAGTTATATCTATAGGAAATAAAAATATCTCGACAAATCAAGTTACTGATTTATTAGGAATATTTAGTGATGATGTTAAGTTTAGATATGCAAAATCAATTTTTAGCAAAGATATTAAGAGTTTGATATCTATAATTGATGAAGAATTGGACAAGGGAAAAGATTCTCATAATTTTATAAAAGAAATAATTACATTTTTTAAGGATTTAATTTATATAAAAGTTGGAGTTAAAGAAGATATATATGATGGATTGATATCTTCAATATCATTAGATCAAATAATAAATTCAGTAGAGATTTTATTGGATTATGAAGAAATGATGAAAAAATCTGATAGTGCTAACTTACTTTTCAGAGTAGGAAGTATTAGATTAATAGATTATTTACCTAGAAAACAATTAGAAGCTAAGGTTAAGAATCTTGAGGAAAGGTTAGATTTTATTGAAAAAAATGGCTATAAAAATTTTGAAGATAGACAATATAATGGTACAATTATAGATGGTGATTCGGAAAATAAATTTAGTATATCAGTTGAATCAAGAGATGATTTTTTAACTGATGATATTTATAAAGATGAACCAGAAGTTTCAAACACTGATGATATTGATGCTGTAAAGATTTTTAGAAATATAATCAATGAAAAATATCAAACAGCAAATATGATTTTTGAAGGATTGAAAAATACAGAACATAAAATAGGTAAAATAATTTTTTATATAGATAAAGAGCATATGCCTATGAGATTAAGTATGAACTTTTTCTTTAAAAAAGCATGTGAAGAATTGTCTAAAAAATTAAATAGAACTTATGAAGTTGAATTTTTAGAATTTAAAAATCACAATAGTACAAATAGTGATGAAAAAATTAATAGGTTAAAAAGCTTATTTTCAGAAGGTGAATTAATTATAAAAGATAAAAAATAGGAGGATATATGTCAAGAAGAGGTGGATTCGGCGGAGGAAACATGAGCCAAATGATGAAACAAGTACAACAAATGCAAAAAAAGATGGAGCAAGCTCAAACAGAAATTGAAGAGCAAGTATTTACAGCAACAGCTGGCGGTGGAGTTGTGGAAGTAGAAGCAAATGGGAAAAAACAAATTTTATCCATTAAAATTAGTCCGGATGCAGTAGATCCAGAAGATGTAGAAATTTTACAAGATATGATTCTTACTGCAGTAAATGATGCAATATCACAAGTTGAAAAGTTCTCAGAAGAAAAAATGGGTAAGTTAACTGGTGGTATATCATTACCAGGTATGTTTTAATAGATTATAAAGGTGTTGCAATTACTTTGTAGCACCATTTTTTAATATATAAGTTTAAGAGGGAAATATGTTTGAATATCCGGGACCGGTAGAAGATTTAATTGAAAATTTAAGAAAATTGCCGTCAATTGGTAGAAAATCTGCTCAAAGAATGGCACTTCACATTGTAAATATGGAAAAAGAAAGTATTGAATCAATTATTAAGTCTTTAGAAAATGTAAAAAATAATATAAAAAAGTGCGAAATATGTGGGAATATTACAGAAAATGAGGTGTGTGACATCTGTTCCGATAATAGAAGAGATGATAGTGTAATTTGTGTAGTTGAAGATGTTACAAATCTTTTAACTATTGAAAAAACTAATACATATACAGGAAAATATTATGTATTAAATGGACTTATTAATCCTAATTATTTAATAGATACGGAAAATATCAATATAGATAATTTAATTAATTATGTAAATAGCGGCAGAATTAAGGAAATAATTTTTGCGATTTCTCCAACTGTTGAAGGAGAAACTACAATGCTATTTATTAAAGAATTAATAAAAGATAAAAATATAAAAATTACAAGAATTGCAAGTGGTATTCCTGTTGGTGGTAATTTAGAATATTTTGATGAAATAACTTTATCTAAAGCTCTAGAAGATAGAAAAACAATAAAATAATCAATAATTGACAACTATATTTTTTGATATATATGATAATATATGATAAAAATATCACAAATTTCATTCTAAGGGGGGAAAATGAAAAAAATAATGAGCTTAATGTTATCTTTAGTTTTAGTATTAACTTTGGTAGCTTGTGGTGAAAAGAAAGTACCCAAAGATAACAATAAGAAAGAAACAAAAATAGAAGAAAAGAAAGAGGATAAAGTTTCTTTTGAAAGGACACCAGCTAAAGCTAAAGCTGAAATAGTAAAAATAGGGTTAGGATCGTCAGTCGGGTTATCGGCAAAACCATTAAAAGATGGTAAAGGCGATGCTGTATCAAATGTTACAATTGCAGGATTAGCTTTTGATAAAGATGGTAAAATAGTTGAAGCATATATAGATGTCGCTCAAAGTAAATTTTTGTTAAAGGATGATGGTACATTTGCTAAGAAATCGGCAGAAGTACAATTTATGACTAAACAGGAAGTACAAGATAAATATGGAATGAAAAAAGCGTCAAAAATAAAAAAAGAATGGTTTGAACAAGCAAATGCATTTCAAAAATACATTTTAGGGAAAACAGCAGAACAAGTTTTAGGCATTGAAACTACCAAAAAAGATGATAATCATTTAAGTGTTCCTACACAAGCCGACTTAGTTTCATCAGTAACTATGGATATTGGAGAATTTCAAAAAGCTGTTAAAGCAGCATGGGATAATGCAGTAGAAGTTAAAGGGGCAAAAAATTTAGGATTAGGAGTAACAACTATTTTAGGTCAAGCTACAAAGGAAGCTAAAGGTGATAAAGGTGCTTCTGTGCAATTTGAAACAATTGTTGCGTTGACAGCTACAGATAATAAAAGTGTAGTAGTGAAAACAGTTATAGATAATGCACAAAACACAATATCATTTAATAAAGATGGCTCGATAATGACAGATTTAAAACAACCGGGAACAACTAAAAAAGCTTTAGGTGATAAATATGATATGAAAAAAGCATCAAAAATAAAAAAAGAATGGTTTGAACAAGTTCAAGGTTTAGAAAAATTTGCTGAAGGAAAAACAGCAAATCAATTAGCTGCTCTAAAATTAGAAAAAGGTAAAGCAACAGATGCTGACTTATTAGCTTCTACAACAATAACTGTAGAAGGTTTAATTAAGACATTAGTAAGTTCAATTAAAACATCTAAATAATTTATAGGAATTGAAAATACTAGGGTGATATTCATCCTAGTTTTTTATTTGTTAATCATAATATTTATCCGTAGTAGCATTGAAAGTGTACAATAAAAAAGCAAGAGAAAAAAAGTGGGATATTTTTCGACTACTCTTCTATAATATATTCTAAAAATTCTTTATCACTGATATTTCTTTCAACAAAATCAGGATCCATATGGCATAGGAAGTGCCATTTGTTCGAGGTATTTTGTTTATACAAAATTGCCTCACCATCTTCTGAACCGGCAAAACTTCTATCAACATTAAATCCTTTTTCTTTTAGAAGGTTTTTGACATGTATGTATTTTTCTTCTCTTTTTTTGATATAATTTTTTACATTTTCGTTGTTTATAACGTAGGCATCAACTTTGGTGGCACCTGAAATTATGCCGAATCCTTCTTTAGAGAAGTTTGGAAGTTCATACCAGTCAATATTGATTAATTCATTATTATGAAAAGAAAATCTGGTAAAAGGAATGATGTGATTGTTGAATTTTATTTCCTCATAGTCTTTTAAGGCTGATGAATTAATCGTTTCATATTCAAAACCGCCTTTTGATTTTATACTGTATCCGGGAATTAAATTTAGAAATTCTCTTCCTTGCTCTATAGTTTCAAAAAGTCCAAACTTATGTTCAAAATCGTTTTGGTATAGTACAAGTAAAAACATGCTTACCTCCTAAATTGCTTTGTTACGTTAATTATACTATATATTCTTAGTTATTTGTAGGTTAAGTAAAAAAGTTCATTTATTTAGTCAATAAATCACATATTTAATTGATTTAAATATCTACTATATTATTTTATGATGGTATTTTTTATTTAAATTTTAAGATTTAGTAGTATAATATAAAAATATAGTTTTAAATTTAAAAAGGGGGAAATTTTGAGAAAAATTTTAAGTATATTACTTTTATTAATGGTTTTGGGCGGCTGCACGAAGCAAGAAAAGCAAAAATTTAATACGATTTTTTATGATACATTTGATACTCAAGTTCAGTATTTGGAATACGCAGATAATAAAAAAGAATTTGATAAAAATGCCAAATTTGTAGAATCGGAATATAAGAGACTTCATAAATTATATGATAATTATCGTAGTTATGAAGGTATAATAAATGTAAAGACATTGAATGAAAACGCAGGGAAAAAGCTGTTAAAAGTGGATAAAGATTTATTTAATTTAATTAAATTTTCAAAAGAAAATTATGATAAAACTTTAGGTAAAGTAAATATAGCTATGGGAAATGTACTTACAATTTGGCATGATATTAGAGAAGAAAATGTTGGTAAAGAAGATGATAGAAAGACTATTATACCTAAAAAAGAAGATTTAATAAAAGCAAATAAATATTCAGATATAAATGAAGTAGTATTAGATGAAAAAAATATGACGGTATTTATAAAAAATTCTAATACAAGTATTGATTTTGGAGCGGTAGCTAAAGGCTATGCTACAGAGCTTGTAGCGAAAAAATTGGAATCTAAGGGTGTAAAAAATGCATCCATA
Organism: Helcococcus ovis; assembly: GCF_004524775.2. Lineage (NCBI taxonomy): Bacteria > Bacillati > Bacillota > Tissierellia > Tissierellales > Peptoniphilaceae > Helcococcus > Helcococcus ovis. The sequence goes on from NZ_CP119081.1 coordinate 54,951, forward strand.
AATGCTGGTGGTAATGTTAGAACGATAGGTCTTCCAGGAGATGGAAGAAAGGAATGGAAGATAGGTCTTCAAAATCCTGATGTGAACAACAAAAAAAGTATTAAGATATTAAATATAAATGGTTCTAAATCAATAGTTACAAGTGGTGATTACCAAAGATTTTTTATGCATAATGGTAAAAGATATCATCATATAATTAATCCTAAAACACTTCAACCTGAAACAATTTATAGAGCTGTATCGGTAGTTACAGATGATTCAGGGTTGGCAGATATGCTTTCAACAGCTTTATATTTATCTACTAAAGAAGAAGCTAAGAAAATATTGGAAAATTATAAAGATGTGGAGATTGGTATTGTATGGGTTGATGATAAAGAAGCGACAAATACTGAAAATATGAATAAAATAATCAATAAAGAAAATTAAAAAAGAGGATAATGCAAAAATTAATGCATTATCCTTTTGATTTACAATTTTTTGATTATTTTATCTGTGTTATGTATTAAAAAATTCATATTTTTGAGTATAGCACTTCTAGTAATCATTCCTATATATTTATTATCATCTGAAACTACATTTATGAAGTTATAGTTAATTAAAAGATTCATTACATCTTCTAATTGATAATTTTCATTTATTATTGCGTAGTGATTATCTATAAAATCTTTGACTTTATAATTACTTAGTTTATCAAAATCGTTAAATAGTTCTTCACCTAAAATTCTATATATATGATGCAAAGAGATTAGTCCCTTAAATTTTGAGTCATAATCTAAAACTGGTATTTGAGTATAATTAGATTGTTTTAATATTAACATTGCATGTGTCAGAGCATTATCTTCAAAAACCATGGAAGTATCTTTTTTTGGTATCATTATACTAGCTTCACTAGTTTGTATAAAATGTTCGATATCTTTATTAATCATTTTGTCACCTCATTATAATTATAATATATAAGGTGGAAGTATTCAAAAAATATAACTAAATTTTAAAAAAATACAATTATATACTAAAATATATATATATGTATTAAATAAGGAGGAATTATGAAAAAACAATTTGAAACGGAGTCAAAAAGAATTTTAGATTTAATGATTCATTCAATTTATACAAATAAGGAAATTTTTTTAAGGGAACTTATTTCAAATGCTTCGGATGCTATTGATAAGAGATATTTTAATTCTATTAAATCCGGAAAATCATTAGATAAAAAGGATTTGGAAATTTTTATAGAATTAGATAAAAATAATAGAACGATAACAATATCAGATAATGGAATTGGAATGACCAAAGAAGATTTAGAAAATAATTTGGGAACAATTGCTAAAAGTGGTTCTTTAGATTTCAAAACATTAAATAAAGATGATGAAATATCAATAATAGGTCAATTCGGTGTTGGTTTTTATTCTTCATTTATGGTTGCTGATAAGATTGAAGTTAAAACAAAATCTGAAGGTGGAGAAGCTTTATCCTGGATTAGTGAAGGAGCTGAAGGATATGAAATAATAGAAACTTCAAAAGATGAAATTGGTACAGAAATTAAATTGTATATGAAAGAAAATACTGAAGATGATAACTTTGAAGAATATTTAAATCAAGGATTTATTAGATATTTAGTAAAAAAATATTCAAATTATATTAAATATCCAATTAAGATGAATGTTGAAAAATCAAAACCGGGAGAAGATGGAAATACAGAAAATTATACCGAAGAAGAAGTATTAAATTCTATGATTCCTATTTGGAAAAAAAATAAAAATGATGTTACAGATGAAGAATATAAGAATTTTTATCATGCACAAAGATATGGATTTGATGATCCATTAGCTTGGATACATTTGAGTGCGGAAGGTATAATAAACTATAAATCAATATTATATATTCCTTCTCAAAAACCTTTTGAATATTATACAAGTAATTTTACAGGTGGACTTGAGCTTTATTCAAACGGTGTAATGATAATGGAAAAAAATGAAGACTTATTACCTTCGTATTTGTCATTTGTAAAAGGGATTGTGGATAGTGAAGATTTATCATTAAATATTTCCAGAGAAATTTTACAAAATGATAGAAGAATGGTAAGTATTTCTAAAAATTTAGAAAAGAAAGTTTTATCTGAATTAAAATCTATACTAAATTCTGATAAGCAAAGATATGGAAAATTCTTTGAAGAATTTGGATTGAGCTTAAAAGCAGGCATTTATGAAAGTCAGGGAGCTAAAAAGAAAGAAATTGAAGACTTATTATTATTTAAGACTTCAAAATCAGAAGAAATGGTAACTTTAGAAAAATATCTTGATAATAAGAAAGAAGATCAAGAATTTATATACTATGCAACTGGGGAATCATATGAAAATATTGATAGCATGCCCGCTTTACAAATGTTAAAGAAAAAAGATATAGAAGTAATCTATCTTGACGAACATATCGATGAATTTGTAATTAAGGTTATGGAAAGTTATAGGGATATTAAATTTAAGTCTGCTTTTGATGAGGAAATTGAATTGGAAGATAATTCTGAAAAAGAAGATAAAAAGGAAGATGTAAATCAAAAAGAATTATTTAATAAGATGAAAGAAGTTTTAGGTGATGAAATAGTTGATATTAAGGCAAGTAAGAGACTGGTAGATGATGCATCATTTTTAACATCTAAAGGGGATATTTCAATTGAAATGGAAAAAACTCTTTCAATGCAACAAAATCCAATGGGGATTAAAGCACAAAAGGTATTAGAAATTAATCCAAATCATATTTTATATAAAAAATTGATGGAATCTTTATCTGTGAATGATACTGAAAAAATTTCATTAATTACAAATGTTCTTTACAATCAGGCTAGATTAATATCTGGTTTAAAAGTTGATGATATAGTTAAATTTACTCAAGATGTAAATAGTTTAATTAAATAAAAAAATTGACGTTAACAATTAACCAAAAAGGTTATTTTGTTAACGTTTTTTTATTTGTAATTTACTTGTGATTATAATTATGCTATAATTCAACGAAGACAAAAATTATTAAAGCGCCAGATCCATTTATGGATGACGAGGGACGGAGTTATCGAATTTCGGCGGATGCTCCGAAGGTATCACAGCCTAAGTACTCTACAAATATTTAGAGTAATCTGAATGACAAATAGAGTAAAGTGAGTCTTAATATAATTTAATATTAGGAGGTGCACTATGTGCGGGATTGTAGGATACTGTGGAAATAAAAATGCTACAGAAGTTGTTTTAAGAGGATTGGAGAAACTGGAGTATAGAGGATATGATTCGGCGGGTATTTCAGTTATAGAAAATGCTACTCTTAAAACATTTAAAAAAGTTGGGAAGTTAAGCAATTTAGTAAATTATTTAAAAAATAATCCATTAGAGGGAAATGTAGGGATAGGTCATACAAGATGGGCTACTCATGGTATACCATCAGAAATCAATGCTCATCCTCATTTGAATAAAAATGGTACTATATCAGTTGTTCATAACGGTATAATTGAGAATTACGAAAAATTAAAGGAAAAATTAGTTTTAGAAGGTTATGAATTTAAATCTGAAACTGATACAGAAGTAATAGCTCATCTTGTGGATAAATATTATGAGGGGGATTTGGTTGAGGCAGTAGCTCAAACTGTAAAAATTTTAGAAGGAGCTTATGCTATTTGTGTAGTTTGTGAGGATAATAGTGATGAATTAGTTGCAGTGAGAAATAAATCGCCACTTCTTCTAGGCGTATCTGACAAGAATAATATGGTTGCTTCTGATGCTGCATCTATTGTTGAGTATACTCAAGATGTGATATATTTGGATGATAAAGAAATTGTTTATTTAAAAAATGAAGAAAAACCTGTCATTTATGATTTTGATTTAAATGAATTAAATAAAGAAATATCCAAAATAGATTGGAATTTGGAAGATGCCTCAAAAGAAGGATTTGATCATTATATGATGAAAGAAATTTCCGAACAGGAAAGTATTGTATCAAATACATTAAACAGGTTGGTTAAAGAATATAATATTAAACTTGGAGAACACACATTCACAAAAGAAGAATTTGAACAATTTGACAATATTTATATAACATCATGTGGTACTGCTTTACATGCAGGACAAGTCGGAAAATATTTGATAGAGAAATTTGTTGAAATACCTGTTAGAGATGAAATTGCATCAGAATTTGCCTATAGTAAACCATTTATAAATGATAAATCATTAGTTATAGTAGTTAGTCAATCTGGAGAAACAGCAGATACATTAAATGCTATAAGATTATCTAAAAAACTGGGTGCTAAAATTTATGCTATAACAAATGTTGTGGGCTCAACAATTGCTAGAGAAGCGGATAAAGTTTTATATTGCCATGCAGGACCGGAAATTTCAGTTGCATCAACAAAAGCATATATTTCTCAAGTTACAAATTTCTATTTATTTACTCTAGATTGGGCTTATAAAATTGGTAAAATATCAGAAAAACAAAAAAATGAAGTTTTAGATGAATTACTTAAAGCTTCAAAAGTAATAGAAAAATTATTAAGTAATAATGAATCATATAAAAATATCGCAAATAAGATTATAAATGATGAGTCGGTATATTTTATCGGAAGAGGTGTAGATTATATAACTTCAAAAGAAGCATCATTAAAACTTAAGGAAATATCATATATCCATTCAGAATCATTTCCTGCCGGAGAGTTAAAACATGGTACAATCGCATTAATTGAAAATGGAACTAAAGTTTTTGTTTTATCGACACAGGATAACTTAATTGATAAAATGATTTCTAATATACAGGAAATTTCTGCAAGAGGTGCTGAGGTATATACTATTGGGTTTGATAATAGTGAGTTAAAGAAAAATAGCAAGATATTTATTGAAATACCAAAAATATCAGATTTAGTAGCACCACTTGTAAGTGTTGTACCATTACAAATTATTGCATACTATACAGCTTTGTTAAAAGGAAACGATGTTGATAAGCCTCGTAATTTAGCTAAATCAGTTACAGTTGAATAAAAGTAAAATTGGCTGTTGCAAAATAAAATATAGCTTTTAAATTACAAAAATTTAATAAAAATATAAAATCAGCCATAGATCTCAATATCTAGGGCTGATTTTATAATTATTAAAATTTAATTTCTATAGTAAAAAAACTACTACCTATAATCTGGACACATAAAATGATATTTTGCAACAGTACCTTTTTATATTAATCTAATTTTTTTAATATCATCATAGTTCGACTTGGGGAATAAATTTTTAGTTGATAATCAAAATCAGAACCAAAAATTTCAAAACTCTCATATATATATTCTTTAGAAATTCTGTTCATTCCACCAAATTTTATATCATCACTACTAAATATAACTTTAAATCTACTTTTTTCTTCTATAGGAATTGTCAATCCTTCATAAGATCTGGTTGGATGAAAATTGTAAATAAAGTAGAGATTATTTCTCTTAAATATAACCAGCTTAAATTCATTTTCAATCATTATTAATCTTGGTCGATATGAAAGTAGATTATGAGTTTTAGAAAAGTTAATACTTTCTTTATTAAATTCGTTTAACCATTGATATTTTAAGTTTTTATCATCTACTAAATGCCATTGTCTTTTAGCGTATTTATATGACCAATTATTTCTTTCTGAAGGGAAATCTAACCATTCTGGATGACCGAATTCATTACCAATAAAGTTTAAATATCCGTCAGACGCAGTATTTAATGTTATACTTGTAATTAATTTATGAAGAGAAATAGCTCTGTGTATTAAAAAACTTTGATTATGCAAATTCATATTTTTATAAATTTCAGCATCTGCTAATTTAAACATTATAGTTTTATTTCCAACAATGGATTCGTCGTGACTTTCGGCATAAGATATTGATTTTTCTTCTGGTCTGGAAAATGTTAATTCATGCCACATTTTAAACATATTCCAGTTGTGATCATCTTGATATAGTGATTGTTTCCAAAAATTAGATACACCCATATTAAATCTATAATCAAAACCTAGTCCTCCATCTTTAATAGGAAGGCATAACCCAGGCATTCCACTTACATCTTCTGCTATAGTTATATAGGATGAATTCATTTCTTTAATAAGTTCATTAGCAAGAGTTAGATAAGTAGTTGCATCTAAATCTGTGTTTAATGAGAAATAATCATCGTAAGAATTGAAGTTTCTTCCTATACCATGATCAAGGTACATCATGGATGTAACACCATCAAATCTAAATCCGTCGAAATTATATTCTTCAAGATAATATTTCAAATTGGATAGTAAAAATTTTAATACATTAATTTTGCTGTAATCGAAAATTCTTGAGTCCCAAAGACTGTGTTCACCCCTTTTTCCTGAATAGAATAATTGATACTCAGTTGTATCATAATAATTTATACCTTCATTAATATTTTTAGAAGCATGACTATGAACTATATCCATTAAAACAGCAATTTCTAATTTGTGTGCTTCATCAATTAATAATTTCAAGTCCTCAATATCTCCAAACCAATGTGAAGCAGCAAAGAAATTAGTTACATGATATCCAAATGAACCATAATATGAATGGGAAGCAACAGCCATTATTTGAATTGTATTATACCCTAGATTTTTAATTCTAGGTAAAATATCAATAAATTCTTTATAGCTTCCTATACCATTTTTTTCTTGTGCTATGCCAATATGTACTTCATATATAAATGGTTTAAATTTTCTAGGAATAATAAATTCGTTTTTAAATTTATATTTTCTAGAAGGATTGTTCATAATGCCATAAAAATCTATATGATTATCTTCATATTTTTCTTGATTTACCTTAGTTATAAACATAGGCACTTTGTAGTTTAGTTTACCATTTTTAACAATAATAATTTTAATTCTGGAATTATGAGGAATGCTTCTAATACCCTTAACAAAAATTTCCCAAGTATCTTCATTTATTCTTTTTAGTGGATGAGAAGTAGGATTCCAATTATTAAAATCGCCGGTTAAATAAACTTCATCTGCTGCGGGTGCCCATTCTCTATAAAACCAACCTGTTTTAGACTTTTGGAAACCGAAATATTTATGAAAATTAGCTATTTTGGATAATTTTCTCTTTCCGTTTAATAATTTCTTCTTTTTATTTTTATATTTTTCTATCCTTAATATAATGTCATTTTTATATTTTCTTAAATTTGGATCAATATTAAATATTAATAAATTATCATCTTTTTTTGGCATTTTTTCCTCCTTTTATTCTATTATACAATAGATTAGCTTAGTAGCAAGGAATATTTATTTAAAAATTTGTTTTTCAAAAAATATTTGTTTCTAAATTATAGAAATTTATTTCAATAAGTTATATAATTAAAATAGTAAGGGGGCGAGATGAAAGGAAAATTTATTGTTTTTGAAGGTTCTGATGGTTCTGGGAAATCAACCATTTTAGAAAAAGTTAAAAAGTATCTTGATGATAATAAAGTTGATTATATTTTTACAAGAGAGCCGGGAGGGACTAAAATAGGAGAACAAATTAGAAATATTTTGTTAAATAATAATAATGAAGATATGGATGATAAAACAGAAGCTTTATTATTTGCAGCTCAAAGAGCTCAAAATGTTGAAGAAGTTATAAAAAAAGGAATATCTGAAGGTAAATTAGTTATTTCTGATAGATTTGTACTTTCATCTTTAGCTTATCAAGGATATGCACGTGATTTAGGAGTTGAAGGAGTAAAGTCTATAAATGATTTTGCAACTGGAGCATTAAAACCGGATTATACATTTTTCTTAGATGTAGATCCTATTACAGTTTTAAATCGAAAAAAGATTTCTGTAAAAGCGGATAGACTTGAGGAAGAAGGTAATTCATTTCACGAAAAAGTATATCAGGGATATAAAAAATTATTAGATAAAAATACTATAATAATTGATGCGTCTAAGAGTGTAGAAGAAGTAGAGAAAGAAACTTTAGAAAAATTAATAAAAATATTGGAGGCAAAATGAAACTTTTAATATCAATAGTTCAAGATAATGACGTAAATTTACTTATGGATGATTTAGTAGAAAAAGAATTTTCAGTTACGAAATTAGCGACTACAGGAGGATTCTTAAAAGAAGGAAATACTACATTATTGATGGGTGTGGAAGAAAATAGAGTACAAGATTGTTTAGATATTATAGAGGCAAATTGTAAAAAAAGAAAAACAACTACAAGTATAATAAATTCTAATTTACAAGGTCCAATGTTCCAATCATTTCCGGTTGAAATTGAAGTTGGTGGAGCAACAGTATTTATTTTAGATGTAGATAAATTTATTAAACTATAATGTTAAACGAAATTTTAGATAAGCAAATTAAAAATAATAGTATATTTAATGTTTATATAGTTGAAGGTTCTTTAGAGGATGCTAAAAAACAATGTTTGTTGTTTACACAAACTATTTTTAATAGAAAAGATGTTGAAAATTTAGTTAATATAGTAAAACCGGAAAACAATAATATTTCAATAGATAATATAAGAAATTTAAGCAAATTGGTTTATGAGAGTCCGATAAAATATGATTATAATATATTTATTATAGAAGATGCCGGATTGATGAAGGTTGAGGCACAAAATGCCTTGTTAAAAACATTGGAAGAATTGCCGGGATATTCTATAGTATTTATGACTATTGATAATAGGTATAAACTATTAAACACTATAATTTCAAGAAGTCAAATTATTAATATTTTTGATAAAAAAGATATAGATTTTGAATCTGAAACATTTAAAAATTTAATATATTTATTGAATAAGGCTTTTGAGGGAAATTATTATATAATAAATAAAGAAAAAAATTTAATTAAGGATTTATCTGAAAATAGGAATGAAGTTTTAAAAATTATGACTCAAATTTACAGTGATGCAATTTTTAAGGTAAATAACACTAAAAATTTAAGATATAATGCTATAATAAAAAAAATGTCAAAGATTTCAAATTTGTCATTGGAAGAGATGATTAGAAAAAATGAAGAGTTTAAATCTTTATTGAAGGTAAATATTAATTTTCAATTGATAGTAGAGAAAATTATTTTAGATTTAATAGAAAAATATAAAAAAGTTAGGTAATTATGAAATTTAGTAAAAGAATAATTTTTTTATCAGTGCTTTTTATGCTTTTTATAATTTTTCCAAAAAATATTGTAAATGCAAATGCCACATATAAAGTAAATGAAGAAATTTCATTTGGTAGAACTTATGAGTTTGAAGAACCGGTAAATGGTAGTATCATAATTTCAGGTGCGGCAGAAGATGTTATAAATATTGGAAATCAAGAAGATAAAGTATTTGAAAATAATATATCTATAGTATCTAAATTTACACCAGATAAAATAGGTATCTATAAATTAAATATAGAAGTTAATGTTGTATCAGCTAATGGAATAGATTTAAGTAAAAATGATACTGTATATTTTGTTGTTACAGATGATGGCAAAGAAATGACAAATGATGAGATGGATTCATTTATAAAAAACAATAATTTAACTGGTCAAGATTTAGCGAAAGAGTACATTAATACTCCATATTTAAAATCTATCAAATTAAAAAATGGTAAATTATTAGAACCTGTTACTAAAGATAGAACTGAATATAATATTGAAGTATTTGATAATGCACAAAGATTAGAGTTTGTATTAGAAACCGGAGATGATAATACAAAGGTTGATGGTAACTTAGTAGTTAATCCTAATAATCAAAGAATAAATATAATTGTTGTGTATAATAAAAATACTAATTTGTTATATACATTTAAATGGAAAAAACCTAAGGTTGATATATTTAAATTTAGAGATGAAAATGGTATAAATAGAGAATTGGTATATGACTTTGTAAATAGAAGGGAATATAAAAATCTTAAATCGAAAGAAATAGATTTAAAAGGTCAAAAATTTAAGGTTTTTGAAGATGAGATAGGAAATTTACTTATTCCATTAAGGGAAAAAAATTCATCCGGGCTTCCAGATTTATATAAATTTACTCAAGATGGTAAAATAGTACAAAAATTGAAAAATTTTTTTAGTATTAATTCTCAAACGTTTAGACAAGGAAATTTCAAGAGAATATTTAATGAAGATCAAGTATTATTTAATCTTGAAGAAGTAGAAATTAAAAATTTGAATTATGCAAAGGGATATAAAATAAATAGAACTGGATATGAAAACCAATATTTAGTAAATTTAACTGGACCAAATGGTAAATCAAGCTGGTACCAATATGATGATACACCAAGTATTAAACAATTAATAAAATTGGATTTTCCAGAAAATGTTTTTGAAGATACGTTAGCCAATTATTTTGGTATAAAATTAAATAATGACTATTCGAAATATAAGTACTCTTTATACGACGTTGGACTTATGATAGTAGCATTTGTTGCATTTATAATTTTAATAATTGGTAATATTGTTTTAAATAAGAAAAATAAAAAATAAAAGAGCGTAAAGCTCTTTTTTATTAGGAGATGAAATGATATATTTTATTCCTACGCCGATAGGAAATCTTGAAGATATAACACTTAGATCTCTTAGAATACTAAGAGAAGTAGAATATATAGCATGTGAAGATACAAGAACGACAAAAAAATTATTAGATTATTATGATATACATAAAAAACTAATATCTTATCACAAGTTTAATGAAAAAGAAAGGATAGACGAATTAATAAATTTAGCTATAGATAATGATATTGCCGTAGTTTCAGATGCTGGTATGCCGGGAATATCAGATCCGGGTAATATTTTAATAAATGCATTAATTGAAAAACAATTAAAATATACAGTTTTACCGGGAGCAAGTGCATTTACCACCGCTCTTGTAATGAGTGGGTTTAATAGCATAGATTTTGAATTTTTAGGATTTGTGCCTAGCAAAAAGTCTGAAAAAACAAAATTTATAAAAAATTTATTAGAAAAAAAACATACTTTGATTTTTTATGAAACACCACATAGGATAAATGATACAATAAAAGAATTATCTGAATTTATTCCTAATAGAAAGATTGCTATTGTAAGAGAAATTTCAAAAATATATGAGGAAGTTAAGATATTTTTAATTAAAGACTATGAAAATATTTCAATAACTGAAAAAGGTGAATTTGTGGTAATAATTGATACTGATGATACTATTGAAGAAATCAGTGATGAGTTTATACTTAAAAAGTTAAATGAGTTATATCAAAAAGGTAAAACAAAGAAATCGGCAGTAAATATAATCACTCAAAAATATAATTTAAATAAAAATAGAGTATATGAATTGTCTATTACTACATAATTCAAACATTTTGGTTTGTTATGTTATAATTAAAATAAATAAAGATTAGGAGAAGAGATATGAAATATTTTGGAACAGATGGATTTAGAGGAGAGGCTAATATAGACTTAAATGTGAATCACGCTTTTAAAATAGGTAGATTTTTAGGTGACTATTTTAAAAAACAAAATAAAGATTCTAAAATAGTTATCGGAAAGGATACAAGAAGATCAAGCTATATGTTTGAATCAGCACTTGCAGCAGGTATTACTTCAAGTGGAAGTGACGCATATTTACTTCATGTAACAACTACTCCAAGTGTTTCCTATATAACAAGAACAGAAGATTTTGATTGCGGGATTATGATATCGGCAAGTCATAATCCATATTATGATAATGGTATAAAGTTAATAGGAGGAGATGGATATAAATTAGAAGGAGATATTTTAGAAGAAATAGAAAAATATATAGATTCTGAAGAGGATACAATTCCCTTAGCTAAAGGTGAAAATATCGGAAGAACAGTAGACTATCTTGTTGGAAGAAATAGATATATTGCATATTTAGCAACAGTGGTTACTAAATCATTTAAGGGAATTAAGGTATTAGTTGACGCATCTAATGGAGCTGCATATCAAATATCAAAAAATGTTTTTGATATTTTAGGGGCTGATGTTGATATGATTAATGACAGACCTGATGGATACAATATTAATAAAGATGCAGGATCCACACATATCGAAAATTTAGCGGAAAAAGTTGTTGAAGGTAAATATGATTTAGGTATTGCATACGATGGTGATGCAGATAGATGTTTAGCTGTAGATGAAAATGGAAACATTATTTCCGGTGATCATATAATGTATATATTTGGTAAATATTTAAGAGATATTGGTGAATTAAATAAAAATATTGTTGTTACAACTGTTATGTCAAATTTAGGGTTATATAAAACTTTAGAATCACAAAATATAGAATATATTCAAACACCGGTAGGTGATAAATACGTTTCGGAAGAAATAAGACAAAACGGATATAGTGTCGGAGGAGAACAATCTGGACACATTATATTATCAAAATATGCTACAACGGGTGATGGTATATTAACATCATTGAAATTGATAGAAATTATGGTTAAATCAAAATCATCATTATCATTGTTGGCAAAAGAGTTAAAAATATATCCTCAACTTTTAGAAAATTTAAGAATCACAGATAAAAATATTGTTTTAAATGATGAAGATGTTCAAAAATCTATAAAAGAAGTAGAAGAAACATTAAAAGATTCTGGTAGAATTTTGGTTAGACCTTCAGGTACGGAACCACTTATAAGAGTTATGATTGAAGCTGAAACAGATGAAATTTGTAAAGAAAATGTAGAGAAAGTTGTTAAAGTTATAAAAGAAAAAGGTTACTTAAAATAAGATTATGGGAGGTTTGATGAAAAAATTAATAGTTTCTGATTATTGTGCAGAGATAAATGAAAAAATTGAAAAACAAGAAAACGTTAAAAGAGTTCCATTTTTTATAGATATAGAAGATAAAAGTATTGTTGCAGATGATAGTGCTGATATAGATGAACTTATTCAATTAATGAATAATTCTAAAGAAGTTGTTAAAACGGCAGCACCTACTCCAGAATATTTTTATGAAGCAGGAAAAGGATATGACGAAATATATTATGTAACTATTTCTTCAAAATTATCTGCAACATATAATAGTGCAATAATTGCAAAATCAATGTTGGAAGACGAAAATCCAAATGTTAAAATTCATGTATTTGATTCTAAATCTGCGGCATGTGGTGAAACTCAAGTTATTAGAGCTATACAAGAACAATTAGAGTTAAATAAAAAATTTGAAGAAGTTGTAGAAAATGTTACAGCGAAAATCGAAAAATTAAATACAATATTTGTATTAGAAAACTTAGATAATTTAATTAAAAATGGAAGAATGTCGAAAGTCGCCGGAATGATTGCTTCAGCTTTGAAGATTTATCCGGTATGTGTCGGGGTTGATGGGGCTATAGAAGTTAAATATAAGCCAAGAGGAATAAAATCAGCCTTAAATAAAATGATAAGTGCTATTGGTGAATTAACGAATATTTATAGTGATAAAATTTTGTATATTACACATATAAGGAATGAAGAAAGAGCTAAAAAAATTAAAGAAATGGCTGAAGAATTTTATGATTTTAAGTCAATAGAAATATTAGAAGGGACAGCATTATCTACTGTTTATGCAAATGAAAACGGAATAATTTTGGCGTTTTAACTATGAAAGATAAAAAGAAAATAGAAATAATATTACTTTTTATTATAGCTATTTTTTTCTTTATATTAATTATTCTTCCTAAGAAAAAAACTGAAGTTAAAATTGACAGTTACAAAAATTATATTGTAAATCCAAGAAAAAAATTAGATAAGGATGTCTTAAAAGTTGGAGTTCCGTTAAGAGAGAAACCGTTAAATGTTTTTGATGATGGTGATGGAACGGTGTCACTATTATCTAGATTAATTCATCCTTCGCTTTTATACAAGGACAAAAATGATAAAGCAAAACTTGAAATAGCTGAAGAATATTGGTATGAAGATTTAGGAAAAACTATTTCTGTTAAATTAAAAAAGGATTATAAGTTTTCAAATGGAGAATTATTAACTGCTAAAAATGTATACAATACATATTTAGTTTTAGCTGATCCTTCATATTCTGGAAAATATGTTAATTATGTTAATAATTTAAAGGGATATTTCGACTATAAATTAAAAGTAACAGACAAATTACATGGTATAGAGGTATTAGGCGATTATTTTATTAAATTTCATTTTAATGATGCAAGTTTTTCAAATATTTATTCTTTAATGTTTCCTATAGTTAATATAAAGAAAACAGATTTTAGATACAATGATTTATCTAAGGTTAAGTATGTTGATTTGTTAAACGGGGCGGGAAGATATAAGGTAGAAAATATTGTAGATGAAAATATAAAATTGATATTGAAAGATAATAAAAAAAACAAAGATATTAAAATAAAAAAAATAGAAATTTCTTTTTGGGATTATCGTGATGCAATGCATAAATTTCAATCTGGAGAATTAGATATTTTGTATAAATACCCAAAAGGAAAAAATTTCTATAGAGATTATAATGAAAGAACTAGACAATATTCCAATCATATAGATTTTCAGTCGGTCATTTTTAATTTTATTGGGTTTAATCAAAAAAGTAATATTTTTAAAAATGAAAATTATAGAAGGGCACTTAGAGATTCTATAGAAGTAAAAAAAATATTTGAAGAAAAATATGGAAAAGATGTTTATGATTTTCCGGAAATACCGGTATATAAAAATTCATGGTTTAATAGTGATAATTACAAATTAGATAGAAAAAATAATTTATCAGAGGAATTATCTAAAAAATATAAACGTCAAGGTAAATATTTTATTGATAAAAATGGTGAATATATAACAGTCAAATTAGCATATATGGAAGAAGATAGTTTCGCTAATGATATTAAAGAATATATTGTTAATGAAATTGAAAATGAGGGTATAAAGGTAAAGTTAAAATCATTGTCACCTCAAGAAATGTATAAACATTTAAATGATGAAGATGAAGATTACGATATTTATATTTCACAAGGAAGAATGACTGAGATACCTTCATATCAATATGATAATAAAAATAAAGAGAGTAAATACGAAAATATAAATACATTGTTAGATACTTCTTTTTATTATATTTTAGAAAAAATTAGAGAAGATGTTTATAGTGAAGAGTTAAATAAATTAACTTATCAATGGAAGAAAAATTTCGATAAAACAACACCATATATAGTTTTATCAACAGAAAATATTACGTCTATAATAAATAAAAGAGTAAAGGGTATCTACATAAATGAGTTTATTGGATTATCAGATATAGAAAATTTAAAAAATATAGAATTTACAGATTAATAATTTTTTATGCTATAATAATAAGGCTGAAAAATATTAATTTTTAGGAGGAATAAAATGAGTAAGTTAGTATCAAAAGAAAATAATAAGGCTGTTTTTGTAGAAACAGTAAAATTTGATGTTTTTAAAGAAAAATTACAAGAAGCATATCAAAAAAATAAATCTAGATTTAATATACCTGGGTTTAGAAAAGGAAAAGCACCAAGAAGAATTATTGAGATGAATTATGGTAAAGAAGTATTTTATAATGATGCATTGGATTTAATTTTACCTGATGCATATCAAAATGCAATTGAAGAATTAAAAATTACACCTGTTTCAAGACCACATGTAGACTTTGGCAAAATTGAAGAAGGTAAAGATATAGAATTAAAATTTGAAGTAGAAACATATCCTGAATTTGAATTAGCAGACTATACAAAATTAGAAGTTACAAAACAAGATACAGAAGTAAAAGAAGAATTAGTAGAAGCTAGAATTCAAGATGAAATTCAAAAAAATGGGGTTATAAAACCTGTTGAAAGAGAAATTCAAATAGGTGACGTGGTAAATATTGATTTTGAAGGCTTTAAGGATGGAGTAGCATTTGAAGGCGGTAAGGCTGAAGGATACGATTTAAAAATCGGCTCAAAATCATTCATCCCAGGATTTGAAGAAGGTTTAATTGGTAAAAAATTAGGCGAAGAAGTAGAATTGAATTTAACATTCCCGGAAGAATATCAAGCAGAAGATTTAAAAGGACAAGAAGTACTATTTAAGGTAAAAGTTAATGAAGTAAAAGAAGAAGTATTTCCGGAATTAGATGATGATTTTGTAATGGATGTTTCAGAATTTGATACAGTTGATGAATACAAAGAATCAATTAGAAAAGAATTAAAAGAAAATTTAGAAAAAAATAATGAAATTGAATTAGAAAATCAAGTAATCGAAGAAGTAATAAGACGTACAGAAATTAGCGTGCCTAATCAAATGATTGAAGATCAATTAGAACAAGAATATCATGAATATACTCATCAAATAAGCCATATGGGAATTGATATGAAGACATATTTCCAATTAACAGGATCAAGTGAAGAACAAATTAGAGAACAATTGAGAGAAAGAGCTGAAAATAAAGTGAAAATAGACTTGATTTTAGAAAAACTTGTAGAAGAAAAAGAATATGCTGTTTCTGACGATGAAGTAGAAAATGAATATAAAGATGTTGCAAAACAATATAAAAAAGAAGATGATGCTGAATTTATTGAAAAAATGAAACAACAAGTATCACCTGAAAGAATTAAAGTAATTTTACAAAGAAGAAAAGCTGTTGATGAATTCAAACAAAATGTAGTATTTGTTGACAAAAAAGAAGAAAAAGAAGAATCAGAAGAAAAATAATATTATATTCTGAAATAAAGGAGGAAATATATGCCATTAGTGCCAACAGTTATAGAAACGACCAATAGAGGTGAAAGAGCATACGATATATATTCTAGATTATTAAGAGAAAGAATAATTTTTGTATCAGGAGAAATAAATGATCAAATGGCAGATATTATAGTAGCACAATTATTGTTATTAGAATTTGAAGATCCTGATAAAGATATACAATTGTATATTAATTCTCCAGGGGGATCTGTAACAGCAGGATTAGCTATTTATGACACAATGAATTACATTAAACCTGATGTGTCGACTATTTGTATCGGACAAGCTGCAAGTATGGGAGCTGTATTGTTGACAAGTGGAGCAAAAGGTAAGAGATTTTCTTTACCAAACTCAAATATTTTAATACACCAACCGTTAGGTGGGGCACAAGGTCAAGCAACAGAAATTAGTATAGTTGCAGAACAAATATTAAAAATCAGAGAAAGATTAAATAAAATACTTTCAGATCAATCAGGTCAAAATATTGAACAAATTAAATTAGATACTGAAAGAGATAAATATATGACAGCTCAAGAAGCGTTAGAATATGGTCTAATAGACAAAGTGATTGAAAGTCATAAGGAGATTTAATGTCTGAATTTATGGAACATGAATCTTATTGCTCATTTTGCGGTAAATCATCAAGTGATGTTAGATTAATTTCCGGCCCAAATAATGTATTTATATGTAATGAATGTGTAGATTTGTGTAAGGAAATTTTAACTGAAGAAAAAGAAGTAGTTGATGATATGGATTTTTCAAATCTTCCCATACCACAAGAAATCAAGCAATATCTTGATGAATATGTTATAAAACAAGATAAAGCTAAAAAAACGTTGGCTGTTTCAGTTTATAATCACTATAAAAGAATTAAATATGCTAAGGAAACAGATACTGAGATTCAAAAATCAAATATTTGTCTTGTGGGACCAACGGGATCAGGTAAAACTTTATTAGCTCAAACATTGGCTAAAGTTTTGGATGTGCCATTTGCAATAGCTGATGCTACAAGTTTAACTGAAGCCGGATATGTTGGGGAAGATGTTGAAAATGTAATATTAAAATTAGTTCAAGCAGCAAATTACGATGTTGAAAAAGCACAAAAAGGTATAATTTATATAGATGAGATAGATAAAATTACTAGAAAATCTGAAAATGTTTCAATTACTAGAGATGTTAGTGGAGAAGGGGTACAACAAGCTTTATTGAAATTAATTGAAGGGACGATAGCAAATGTACCGCCAAAAGGGGGTAGAAAACACCCTAACCAAGAGTATATCCAAGTAGATACGAGTAATATTTTATTTATAGTTGGTGGAGCGTTTGAAGGTATTGAAAAGCTTATAGAAAATAGAACTGAAAAGAAATCAATAGGATTTGGAGCAGAATTAGGTGGTAAACATATAGAAAATTTAGGTGAAAAGCTAAAAAATATTTTACCTCAGGATTTAATGAAATACGGATTAATACCTGAATTTATAGGGCGTATTCCAATAATTGTTACACTTGAAGATTTAAACGAAGAAGCTCTAGTTAAAATACTTACGGAGCCTAAAAACGCTTTAATAAAACAATATCAAGAACTATTTAAGTTAGATGGAGTTGATTTAATTTTTGAAGATGGATCCATTGAAGAGATTGCAAAATTGGCTATAAAAAGAAATACAGGTGCAAGAGGACTAAGAGCCATACTAGAAGATAAATTGTTAGACATTATGTTTGATATACCAAGTAAAAAAGATATATCTAAGTGCATAGTTAGTGTTGAAACAATAAGGGATAATAAATCTCCACAACTAGTATAGGGGCTTCTTAGCCTTTTTTATTAAGGAGTATAAATGAATAGTATTTATAAAAAAACTAAATTAAAAATGCCTATGCTTCCACTTAGAGGTATATGGATATATCCATCAATGTCAATTAGTTTTGATGCCGGAAGAGATTTTTCTAAAAAAGCTATTGAAATTGCAGAACAAAAAGATGCTTACATATTTTTAACTGCACAGATTGATGCAGTGGCAGAAGAAGCTGATATAGATAATTTTTATACTTATGGGGTTATATCTAAAATCAGACAAAGTATAAAATTACCGGATGGTAATTATAGAGTTTTAGTGGATGGATTGTATAGAGCTAAAATTTTAAAATATATTGATAATCAAAGCGGATATTTTGAAGTTGAATTAGAAAAAGTAGAATATGAAGGAGAAAAAGATAGCATAAAATATGCTGCATCAAAAAAATTGTCTTTAGAATATTTGAAAAATTTTATGGAGTTTAAGAAAAATATTCCTCAAGAAGCTATATATAGTTTGGAAGAAATTGTAAATCCATCAAAATTTGTGGATACATTAATAACATATATAAATCCTAATATTGCTGAAGTTCAAAAATTTTTAGAAGAATATGATGTAACAACAAGACTTGAAAAAGTTATTCAGTATATGGCTAATGATATAGATGTACTAAGATATAAACAAATTATAGAAGATAAAGTAAAAGAACAAATCAATAAAGGCCAAAAAGAATACTTTTTAAGAGAACAGTTACAAATAATAAAGTCTGAATTAGAAGGTGATGGTAACTCATTAAATTTTGTTGAAGAATATGAAGAAAAAATAAATAGTTTACCTATTAGTGAAGAAAATAAAAATTATTTATTAAAAGAGTTATCTAGATTAGAATATATTCCAAATGCATCACCGGAAGTAAATGTTATTAGAGGATATTTGGATAATGTATTAGATATTCCATTTGGAAAATTTTCAGATGATGAGATTAACATTGAAAAATCAAGAAAAATATTAGATAAAGATCACCATAGCTTAAAAGATGTAAAAGAAAGAATACTTGAGTTTTTAGCAGTTAGAAAATTAAAAGAAGATGTTAAAGGTTCAATTTTATGTCTTGTAGGGCCTCCGGGAGTTGGTAAAACATCAATAGTTAAATCTGTAGCAGAAAGTATGAATAGAGAATATATCTCTATGAGACTTGGAGGTCTTACAGATGAAAGTGAAATTAGAGGTCACAGGAAAACTTATATTGGTGCAATGCCGGGGAGAATAATTACAAGTTTACAAAGAGCAAAAACATTAAATCCGGTATTTTTACTTGATGAAATAGATAAGGTTGCATCAAGCTATAAGGCAGATCCTGCATCGGCTTTACTTGAAGTTTTGGATCCAAATCAAAATAATGAATTTTTGGACAGATATATTGAAATACCGGTTGATTTATCAAGAGTTATGTTTGTAACAACAGCAAATACTACATCGACAATACCTAGAGCATTACTTGATCGTATGGAAATAATAGAATTATCGGGATATGCAGAATATGATAAGTTAATTATTGCAAAAAAATTCTTACTTCCAAAACAAACTAAAGAAAATGGCTTAAAATCATCTCAATTGCAAGTTTCAGACAGTGTTCTTGAATTAATTATAAAAAATTATACAAGAGAGTCAGGAGTTAGAAATTTAGAAAGACAAATTGCTAAATTAGCTAGAAAAGCAGCTATGAAAATTGTAGAAGGGGCTAAAGTAGTAAGAGTATCTGTTAAAAATTATAGAGAATTTTTAGGTAAAGAAAGAATTTTAGATGATGATATAGTAAGAACTCCGGAAGTTGGGATTGTTACAGGTCTTGCATGGACCCCGGTAGGTGGAGAATTACTTCAAATAGAAATAAACACCATGAAAGGAAAAGGTAAAATTCAACTGACTGGATCTTTGGGTGATGTTATGAAAGAATCAGCAATGGCTGCACTTTCATATATTCGTTCAAATCAAGAAAAACTTAATATTTCAGAAGAATCATTTGAAAAATTAGATATTCATTTACACGTTCCTGAAGGAGCAACACCAAAGGATGGACCATCAGCAGGTATTACAATTTCAACCGGGATAATTTCTGCACTTACAAATCGAAAAGTAAGACAAGATATTGCAATGACTGGAGAAGTAACCATTAGAGGTAGAGTTTTACCTATTGGTGGATTAAAAGAAAAATCTCTTGCAGCACGAAGATATGGAATAAACAATATAATAATTCCTAAACTAAATGAAAAAGATTTAGAGGATATCCCTGAAGAAATTAGAAAAGATATGAATTTCTATCCTGTAAGTTCAGTGGAAGAAGTAATAAAGTTAGCATTAGTAAATGAGGAAAAAAATGAAAATAATTAACCCTGAGCTTGAAAAAATAGCAGTTAAACCTGAACAATATCCATCAAATAATCTTCCGGAAATAGCATTAGCAGGTAGATCAAATGTTGGGAAATCATCTTTGATTAATTCTCTAGTAAATAGAAAAAACTTAGCAAGGACAAGCTCTAAACCTGGAAAAACAAGAACAGTAAATTTTTATAATATTGACGGAAAATTTAGATTAGTTGATTTGCCGGGTTATGGGTATGCTGCTGTATCAAAATCTGAAAAAGATAAATGGGCAGAAACAATTGAAACATATTTAAGTGTTAGGGAAAATCTTAGAGAAGTTATTTTACTTGTTGATATAAGACATGAACCTACAGAAAATGATGTGATGATGTATAATTGGATAATTGAAATGGGATTTTCAGGATATGTGATTGCCACAAAACTTGATAAAATAGGTAAATCTAGATTGCAACAACATATAAAAACTGTGGCTACTAAACTTGGTATAGATGATAGAAAGAAAATAATTTACTATTCTTCAGAAACTAAGGAAAATAGAGATTATATATATAAATTTATTGAAGAGATAATATAAAATTATTGATGATAAACATAAAATATGTTTAATATGATTATAAAATTATTTATATATGTTTTCTAATAAGGTAATAGATATACAAAATAATTTTTTTATGATATAATTACTTGTAATAGTGAAAGAAAATTTTATACTTTATAATAAAAACGGAGAAAGGAGTTAAAATGATTAAATTAGATAAGTTATTAATAAAAGAAAAAGAAATATTTGGTTTGAAAACGACTTTTGAAGTTTTAGATAAAGATTGGGGAACTATACTCACCTAATGTTAGGCTTATGAGATCAAGAGTTACTTAATTTATATAATCTTGAGGAAGCGAGCATATTTTATAATTTTAATTGATAATTATTTTAAATCAGAAAGATTTTTCTTTCTGATTTTTTTTATGTGAAGGAGAAAAAATGAATTTTTTATATTATTTAAGGAAAAAGTGGAAGTTAACCTCAGTTATAATATTATTAAATATATTAGAACAATTTTGTGTAGTATTTTGGGGATTTTCAACAGCTAAACTTATTACTAATATATCTGGGAAAAATATTAATGAGTTTAGGTTTTGGCTTATATTAATGATAGCAGACATAACAATTTGGATATTTGAGATATACTTAAAAAAAATATATTATCAAAAATGGGTCCAAGAAACTAATATAGAGATAAGGAAAGATATAACAAAAAAATTATTAAATACAGATTACAATGAATATGTAAAAAAAGACACAGGAGCATATATTTCATGGTTAACAAATGATATTTCAATGATAAATGATTATGGTTTTGATGTTTTGAATTATGTAATTGGACAAGTTATTTCAATTATTTTTAGCGTAATTGCAACAGTATACTTTAATTTTTCTATATTATTTACAATGATTATTTTAGCGATATTTGTTATAAATGCACCAAAGTTATTTAAGAAAAAAGTACAATCTGAAATGGAAAAAGTAAGTATTGAAAATGAGAATTTAACAAATGATTTAACCGATATTTTTAACGGATATGAAGATTTAAAATTTTTGAACTTAGAAGATTATATGATTAATAGAGTAGAAAGATCATCACGAAAATTAGCTAGACAAAGGTATATTTATGCAGATATATCAGGAAAAATGTCAAGTGTTGTAAATGGAACAAGTTTAGTAAGTCAAGTAATATTATTTTCTCAAACAGCATATTTGTTTTTTTTATGGATTATTACCAATAGGCGCAATAAGTGGTATTCAATATTTTTCAGCGCTTATATTTTCAGGTTTAACTGGATTATCTGCAAATTTACTGGAAATGAAAGCTGTAAATCCAATATTTAAGAAATTTGATAATATAATTGAAAGTAAAAGTATTGAATTATTAAAAATTAATTCATCATTAAATAATTCAATTGATTTTAAAAATATAAATTTTAGGTATGGTAATAATACAAAAATATTAAATAATTTCAGTTATAACTTTGAAAAAGGGAAAAAATATGTGATAATAGGAGATTCCGGTAAAGGTAAAACTACATTATTAAATATTTTAATAGGAAAATTGGAAAATTATGATGGAGATATAATGTGGGATAATAAAAATATTAAGGAAATAAACAAAGATTCAATAAGAAATAAAATTATATATTTGAATCAAAATCCTCACATATTTAATGCTAGTATAAAAGAAAATATTCTTTTATCAGAAAATATAAGTATAGATAGATTAAATAAAGTCATAAAAGATGTAGGTTTGGAACCTTGGATTAAAACTTTGCCAGATGGTATAAATACAATCATAAAAATGAATGGAAAAAACATTTCAGGAGGACAAAAGCAAAGAATAGTAATTGCAAGAGGATTATTGAGAAATAAAGATATTATTTTACTTGACGAATCTACATCATCACTCCATAATGAAGCAGCAGTTGAAATTGAAAAAATGATATTTTCAAATAATGATTTAACAGTAATTATGGTTACTCATTTATTAAGGGAAGAAATAAAAAATATGATAGATGATATTATAAAAATGTAGGAGAAAACAATGAGTATAAGCTATGGAGTAGAAGAATATATTAACAGAAATTTTTTATCCTTAAATCGGAATATCTATCGTATTATAAATAAAAGTAGGACTTATTTTAAGTTAGCTAAAAGTGATAAAGATATAATAGTTTTAATTTCTAAAAGTGATTTTGATGAAAATACTAAAAAAATTTTTGAAACGATTAAAGATGTTTATCCGAATATAGAAGTTATCTATTATTCAATATATAATAAAAATTCAATGATAAACGTAAAAATGTTTTTTAAGGAAAATAAAACAGCCATATTAGTAGGAGCATCAGGGGCTGGCAAATCAACCTTAACTAATTATTTGCTATCGATAGAAAATGCAGTAATACAAGATGTTAGAAGTGATGGAAAAGGAAAACACACAACCACATCAAGCTCTCTTTATTATTTGCCGGAAACTAATTCGTATTTGATAGATACACCAGGGTTTAAGACAATTTCCACAAGAAGAGAAGTAGATGAAGATATTTTATTTGAAGAGATAAGCAAATTGAGTAATTTTTGTAAATTTAATGATTGCAAACATGATACAGAACCTGGATGTGCTGTAAAAAAAGCAATTGAAAATGGAGATTTATCAAGAGAGTTATATGATAGATATCTTATAAATAAAGATAAGGAACTTCGATTTAAAAAGTTTGAAAAAAAGAAATTTGCAAAAAAAGAGAGAAAAAAGATATAATATTAAAAACTTATTAGATTTTATAAGTCTAGTATTATATGTGAAGCAATGGAATTCCTTTTAAGGTTTTTTAAAAAGAATTCCCAAAATATATGAAATTAGGGAATTCTTTTTTATTTTTATATTTTTATTTTCAACAAATTTAAAATATTAATCTATATAAAGCCTCATATCCATATTGCATAATATATAAAATAATTCCTATTGCCCAGAATTTTAAGAATGCTGTTATTATAAAAAATCTATGAAACTTAAAATCGGTCATACCACATATCATGCAAGAAATATCATCAGGCATAAATGGTACGATAAGCACTATTATAAACATTTTCTCTATTTTATTGCCTTTATTTAGCCAATCAATTTGTTTGTTTATAGCTTTTTCGGTAAATAGTAACCCGATGAATTTTTTACCATATTTTCTACCTAAATAAAAGTTTATAACTGAACCTATCATTATTGCAACATAATTCAGCATAAAGCCGATTAATGGACCATATGCTATAACAACTGATAAATTAGTTATACCCGATGGATTTACAGGAAAAACTGTGAAAAACGCTTGTAACACTATAAAAAATAATGGAGCAAAAATTCCAAATTTTGAAAGTAGATTTGCAAATTTTTCTCTATCAACAAAATAACCTTCTCTAAATGCTAATATAGTTAAAACGATAATAACTAGAGCAATTATTAATCCAAAAAATTTTAATATTTTTCTTTTTTTGTTAATTTTATTATCTAAATGTTCTTCTTTAATTTTTTCTAATTTTTGTTTGTAATTATCTTGAGTCATTCTTCCTCCAAAATAATAGTACATTTAAATCAATTTAAATTCAAATATATTACTATTTTTTAAATTAAAAAGAGGCAAGATTGCCTCTTATGTATAATCTATTTTATAATTCTTCAAATAAGCTTTTATCAACTCCACATATTGGACATGTCCAATCTTCAGGAATTTCATCAAAAGATGTACCCGGTTCTATACCACTATCTGGGTCACCCACCTCCGGATCATAGATATAACCACACGCTGTACATTCCCACTTTGTCATAAAACTTCCCCCTTAAATTGTATATTATATCTACAATTATATATTATATTATTAAAAATTTAAACTATTCATAAATATGATTAAAATTTACTTAGTTTGGGTAACATTATAGTGCAATGTATAAAGGAGGGCAGATGGAATATTTTTTTTATAAAGAATTTTGCGGTGGAATAAAGAATATAAATAAACTGGTTGATAAAATATTGAAAGATGTCACTCCTATTTTAAATGAAGATTTGCTTTTTGATATAAGGCTTATATTAAATGAGCTTTTAATAAATTGCCATGAACACGGAAATAAGTATGATGAAAAAAAATGTATAGAATTAGAATTTATGATTAATGATAAAACAATTTATTTTTCTGTTAGAGATGAAGGAAAGGGTATTACAGATAGAAAAACTTATGAAAATAGTGAATGCAAATGTCATGGTAGAGGATTGATATTAGTTGAATCTTTAGTTGATGATATTAAGTTTGAAAAAAATAAAGTAAAGTGTTTTATAAAATTATAGCTCCATTATCTTTTTGGATAAGATGGAGTTTTTTTATTTAATTATGTTCAATTTTGTGATAAAATCTATTTTGTGAAAAATACGAGTTAATTAAGAAGTGACCCAGGGAGGGTACAGATGAAAAAGATAAGAAATATAGCAATTATAGCACATGTTGATCATGGAAAGACGACTTTAGTTGATTCTATGTTAAAACAAAGTGGAATTTTTAGAGAAAATCAAGAAGTTTCAGAAAGGGTTATGGATAACAATGACCTGGAAAAAGAGAGAGGAATCACAATTCTTTCAAAAAATACAGCCATAAATTATAATGACTACAAAATTAATATTATTGATACGCCGGGACATGCTGATTTTGGTGGAGAAGTAGAACGTGTATTAAAGATGGCGGATGGAGTATTACTATTAGTAGATGCTTTTGAAGGAGTTATGCCTCAAACAAAATTTGTAATAAAGAAAGCAATCGAATTAAAGTTGCCAGCTTTAATTTGTTTGAATAAAATAGATAGAGATAAGGCAAGACCTGAAGAGGTAATTGATGAAATTTTAGATTTATTTATAAGCTTAGAAGCTCCAGAAGAATATTTAGAAGCACCAATTATTTATGCATCAGGTAAAAACGGGTGGGCTAGCTTAGAGGCAGGTGTCCAAAAAGATGATTTAACTGATTTATTAGATACTATTGTTGAACATATTCCTGAACCAAAAGGTGAATTGGATAGACCTTTTGAAGTTTTAATTTCTACTACAGACTACAGTGAATATTTAGGAAGAATTGGTATAGGTAAAGTTGAACAAGGTGAAATTAAAGTTGGAGATCCTGCATTTATATTGAATTATAATGATTCATCAAAAAAAATGAGAATTAAGATTACTACAATTTATGAATTTGAAGGATTAAATAGAGTTGAAGTACAAAGTGCCAAAGCTGGTTCAATCGTTGCTATTTCAGGGGTTGAAGGTATCCATATTGGGGATACATTATGTCAAAATGAAGATATGGATCCAATTGAATTTGTTAAAATTTCAGAGCCTACATTGGCTATGAGATTTTTAGTAAATAATTCTCCATTTGCCGGTTTAGAGGGAGATTTTGTAACATCAAGACATTTAAGGGCAAGACTTATGAAGGAAAAAGAAACAGATGTTAGCTTAAAAGTAGAGGATACAGAATCAACAGATGCTTTTAAGGTAAGTGGTAGAGGGGAATTACATTTATCCGTTTTAATTGAAAATATGAGAAGAGAAGGATATGAATTCCAGGTATCTAAACCGGAAGTTTTGTTCCATGAAGAAAATGGTAAAAAAATGGAGCCAATGGAAATTGTAACAATTGATGTTGAAGAACAATATGTTGGTACAATTATAAATAAACTAGGTGTTAGAAAAGCTGAAATGACAACCATGGAAAATACATCAGCAGGATATGTCAGACTTACATTTAAGATGCCTGCTAGAGGTATGATAGGATATAGACAGGAATTCATTTCTGATACAAAGGGTACAGGAATTATAAATACTGAATTTGATTCTTATGAACCATATAAAGGGGATATCCCTTCAAGACAATTTGGTTCATTGATTGCTTATGAAACTGGTAAAGCAACGGGTTATGCTCTTGATTCGGCTTGGAAGAGAGGAAATATATTTATCGAACCTGGAGATGAAGTATATGAAGGAATGGTTGTTGGAGAAAATCCAAAGGGATTAGATATTGAAGTTAACGTAGCTAAGAGGAAAGCAAAGACAAATATCAGATCGTCTGCATCAGATGATGCTCCAAACTTGCCACCATCAAAGAAATTAAGTTTAGAGGAAATGCTAGAATTTATTGAAAATGATGAATTGGTAGAAGTTACACCAAAGAGTTTGAGAATAAGAAAAAAAATATTAAATTCAGAAATGAGATATAAATCTAAGAAAAATAGTTAAATTTTTTATATTATGTTATAATTTTATTTAGGGTAACCTAATTTTAATGAGAAAGGCTTATAGTTAAAATGAATGTAGTAAAATCATATAAAAAAGTATTGGAAAAAAAATTATTTTTTATAATCTTTTTGATTTTATCTTTAGTTTTTTTATCTATAGTTTCTATAAATATTGGTTCTTCTGATATGACTATTATGGATAGTATTTTAACTTTGATGGGCAAAAGCTCAAATGAGTTTAATCATATTATCTTTAACATAAGACTTCCCAGAATTTTAGGCGGAATATTTATTGGTATGACAATTGCTTTATCAGGATTGATAATACAATCAGTATTAAACAATCCTTTGGCTTCACCATCAACATTAGGGATTTCAAATGCTTCAGTTTTGGGGGCAAATATATCTTTGATTTTGTTTGCAAAAATAGGGATTGAGAGCAGTATGTTTTTAACCGGATTATCATCTTTTATTGCTGCGGTTATCTGTACTTTTATAATTATAATGTTTTCATCCATGAAAAAATCAAGTAATGCTACTGTTTTATTAGCAGGTATTGCTTTGAACTTTTTATTTTCGGCATTGACTATTTTGATACAATTTTTTTCAACTGATGAAGAAATAGCTTCTGCTGTATCTTGGACTTTTGGAGATCTTGGTAGAATAAATATAAATGAAGTAAAGTTTGTAGCGATTGTATTAGTTGTATCTGCATTACTTATATATAAATTGAGATGGAAATATAATGCGATGGATATGGGAGAGAGTACAGCACATTCTTTAGGAATAAATATTAAAACTATGAGAAATTTATCTATAATTGTAGCTTCTCTTAACACCGGTATAGGAGTTGCTTATGTTGGAATGATTGGATTTGTGGGATTGTTGGCACCTCAAATTTCTAAAAGGATAATAGGAGAAGATAAAAGATTTTTAATTCCGGCAAGTATGCTTTTAGGTTCGATTATAGTTTTAGTGAGTGATTGTATAGGAAGAGTAGCCGTTAAACCACATATATTACCTATAGGAGCAATAACATCTTTGTTTGGTGCACCATTTTTTATTTATATATTATTCAAGGAGAATTAAATGGATTTATTAAAAATAGATAATTTATCTTTTAAATATTCTGATTATATTTTGAAAAATATATGCCTTGATATAAAAAAGGGAGATTTTATTTCACTATTAGGAATAAATGGTGCGGGAAAATCAACTATATTGAAAAATATAAATAAGCTATTGAAACCTCAAAAGGGCTGTATTTATCTAAATGGTAAAAACATTGATAAAATAAGGAATCAAGAATTGGCGAAGAATATTTCATATGTAAGTCAGTATAATAAACCAACTAAAAATACAGTTTTCGATACTATTTTAATTGGTAGAGTTCCTTACATAGACGGAAAAGCAAGGGATATTGATTATGAAAAAGTAGAAAATTTAATATCTAGGTTAAATTTGGAAAAGTATGCATTAAGGGATACAAATTCTCTCAGTGGTGGAGAATTTCAAAAAGTCGTCATTGCTAGGGCATTGGCTCAAGAACCTAAAATTATTTTATTGGATGAACCTACAAGCAATCTTGATATAAAAAATCAGGTTGAAGTTATGACTTTAATTAAAGAATATTGTCTTGAAAAGGGAATTTCTGTAATAATAAGTATTCATGATATAAATTTATCGCTTCAATTTTCTGATAAATACATAATGTTAAAAAATGGAGAAGTATTTATGTATGGAGGAAATAATATAATTTCAGCAGAAAATATTAAAAGTATATATGGACTAGATGTAGATATTATAGAATATAACAATAGAAAAGTAATAATAATTGATTAAGGAGGAAAAATGAAAAAATCACTATTGTTTTTATTATCATTTGTTTTTTTGTTAGTATCTTGTTCTCCTAATATTAAACACAAGGAACAAGGACAAAAAAAAGATAAATCTGTTTCTGAATCATATGTTATAAAGGATATTAAAGGTAGACAAGTAAAATTTGAAAAAGTACCAAAAAAGGTTATAACTCTTGGACATGGAACCTTAAAATATTACACTTATGTGGCTGGCCCTGATGAATTGGTAGGAATAGAAAAGGCTGATAAATCAGTACGTGCTGTTGAAGGACAATCTATTCATCATGCATATGAAAATATAAGAAATGTTGAAACGGTTGGAAATGGAGGACCTAAAATTTCTCCTAATTATGAAAAATTAGCTTATACTAAAGCCGACGTAATTTTTGCAGCATATGAAAGTTCTAAAGAAGATTTTGATAAATTGCAAGAAAAATCAAAAATACCTGTAGTTGCTATTAGTACAATAATGAGTGGAAATATTTTTACTGACGATGCTTATAAAACTTTTGAAATTATAGGTAAAACTATGAAAAAAGAGAAAAGGGCTGAAGAGATAATTAGTAAAATAAAAGAAGTTGAAAAAGATTTAAAATCAAGATCAAAAGATATAAATAAAGAGTTGAGTCCTGAAACTTATTTTGGTGCTACAAGCTTTAGGGGACCACAAGGGATTTTATCTACTAAAACAAATTTAGACTTATTAAATGTTATTAAGGTTAAAAATGTAATGGAAAAATATACTAAGAAAAGATCTATAATAATTGATAAAGAAAAATTATTAGAAATTAATCCGGATCAAATTATTTTAGATATGAGTGGTAAAAAGCCATTGTATGAAGATATAAAGAGAGATCCTAATTTTTATAATTCATTAAAAGCCTTTAAAAATAATAAGGTGTATGCTATAATGCCTTATTTTACATATGGTATGAACTTTGATACAGCTTTAGTTAATATGTATTACATAGGAAAGCTTATGTATCCTGAAAATTACAAAGATGTAAATTTGAAGGAAAAAGCCAATAGTATTTATAAGACATTTGTTGGAAAAGAAGTTTATGAAAGCATGATAAAGGTGCATCCGGAAAGTTTTAAGGAGTTTAAGATTAATGAATAGTTTGAGAGATTTATGTATAGAAAAATTAAGTACTCAAAGACAAGATATTGATACATCAAATATAATGTGGAATAAAAGAGCGGAAGAATTTTCAAAGAATGTTTTATCGGAAAAAGATGATTATATTGATTATTTTTTAAGTCATGCTGATATAAAAAATAAAACTGTAATAGATATTGGCTGTGGAAGTGGAAAGTACTTAAAGCTTTTACTTGATCAAGGAGCTATTGTAGAAGGATTAGAGCCATCCATAAATATGATAAAAAAATCAAAAGAATATCTAAATTCTTCAGGATATGATTCTGATAAAATAATAATTCATAATGTTGCTCTTCAGGATTTTGAAATAAAAAAACAGTATGATTATGTTTTTATATCAAACAGCCCTGTCATATCGTATTTTGAAAACTATGATAAGATTTTATCTTTAGCTAAAGAGGGAATATTCATAGGTTCTTGGCTTGAAAGTAGAGATTCATTGCTTGACTATGTTTCAAAAAAACTTAATATAAAGATAAAAGGTCATGGTGGAAACTCGAGTATTTATTTTTTCAATTTACTATTAGAGGATACAAGGAAAGTATGTTTTGAAACTCTTGATTCTGAACAAATTATTAAGATAAAAGAAAACTTATTTATTGAAAGATATGCTAATTGGATCTATGGTGTAAATTATACTGATAATGATATTTCTAAAATATTGGATATTATATCAAAATTAAAAGATGAAAACGGATTATATCAAATTAATAAATCTTCCAAAAGGTCTATGATTTTTGCCTATAAATAAAAAAGGTATATTAATGTTAGTCGGTATATTAAAAATAAAAGAGATAGTTATCAAATATGATTAAAATATGATTGACAAAAAAATGTTAAACAATATATAATAATAATATAAACAATAGGAGGATAAATAGATGAATAAAAACAAAATATCTCCTGCTGTTGTAAGACGTTTGCCAAAATATTTTAGATACTTAACAAATCTTGAAAAAGAAGGAGTCGAAAAAATTTCTTCAAGACAATTAAGTGAAATCACAGGATTTACAGCATCTCAAATAAGACAAGACTTAAATCATTTTGGTGGATTTGGACAGCAAGGTTACGGATACAGAGTTACAGATTTGAAAAATTCAATA
This sequence comes from Helcococcus ovis, assembly GCF_004524775.2. Classification (NCBI taxonomy): domain Bacteria; kingdom Bacillati; phylum Bacillota; class Tissierellia; order Tissierellales; family Peptoniphilaceae; genus Helcococcus; species Helcococcus ovis. Next base: position 86,694 of record NZ_CP119081.1, read on the forward strand.
ATTAAGATTATTGGATTAAATCAAGAATATAATGTTGCGATAGTTGGATTTGGACATATAGGACAAGCTATATACAGATATAGAGGATTTGATACGAAGAAATTTAATGTATTGGGAGTCTTTGACTTAGAGGACTATGAAGCATTGGATGGAAAGGTTAAAGTTCAGTCCATAGATAAATTTGAAGATTTCCTTACAAAAAATCAAGTAGATATAGTTGTTTTAACAGTTCCTAAAGAAGAAGCTCAAAAGGTTTCAGATATGCTAGTTGGAAAAAATGTAAAAGGTGTTTGGAATTTTGCTCCAACAAATGTAAAAGTTGATGATAACATTCCGGTAGAAAATATCCACTTGAGTGAATCGCTATATACATTGATTTATTATATGGGTAATCCAGAACAATATATAGAAAAATAAGAAATAAAGTTCACTGACGGCAATGGTTCTCGCTTCTAAAGAAGCTGTGGATGTGCCTACGTGAACTTTATTTTTTATTGTTTATAATATTTAATATATTTTTTTTAGTATTTAGTTTATTTAATTTATCACATAATTCAAGAGAATTATTTAAATTTTCGTTTGCTTTTTCTTGTTCATTCAACTTTTCGTAAATTTGATATTTTAAAAAGTATAGATAAGGATAGTAGTTTGATAAATTAGATGTATCTATATTAAATAAATTATTTATCATTTTTAAGCATTCTTGATATTTAGCTTTTCTCATTTGTATTATTATATAATTTATTTTTATAGAAATATATGTACTGGATATTATTAAAATGTTTTTATTACAAAAATCAATTATTTCAGTATATTTAGCATACCCATCTGTATAATTTTTCAATATTGCTAATTCTTTTAGGCATCTAAATTCTAAAACATTGTATTTATATTTATCATAATTTTCTATATTATAATCCGGATTATTTATTTTTAATGATTTAATAAAAAATTTGTAAGCATTGTCAAAATCTCTAGGTATATTTCTTAAATAATATATACCTTTAATTAGATAAAAATATTGAGATATGTAGGGAGTTTTATCTAAATTTTTTTCTAAAATTTGTATTTCTTTATTTAAAGAGGTAAAGTTCATATCACTTAATTTATCTTCTATTGAATTTATAGCCTCTTCTACTTCTTCACTATAAAAAGTTAAATGTTTACTAAATATATTTATCAAGTTTAACTTATATACATTTGACAGTGCGACTAAATGATCTAAGAAAATTTTATTGTTACCATTTTCTATACGTCTCAGAGTCTTTATATTTATAAAAGCTCTTTCGGAAACCTCTTTTTGACTTAAAGAAAGATTTTTTCGTATATTTTTTAGTTTTTTTCCAAAATTATTGTACATATAATCTCCTTATATTATCTCACTATATACTCGTTTATTATAACATATTTTTAATAAAAACGAAATGGACAAATTTGTCCCTTATAAATATTTTTTTATTATTATATAATTATTAATAATAAAAAGAAAATGATTGCAAGAGGTATATATGATATTAAAAAGATTACATTTAAGGATTTATATGAAATATTTAAGGCAATAGGAGCATTATTTATAATTGATGGAAAAATGAGCATTGGAGATTTATTAGTATTTCAAAGTATAAGTCAATATTTTACAGAACCCATTCAAAATTTGGTAGGATTACAACTTACATTTCAAGAGTCTTCAATAGCTATTAATAGGTTAAATGAATTAATGGCTATACATAAAAATTATTTTAAAATGCTTAGAATTCAGAATTATAAAATCAATGAAACCCATAAAGAAATTATAGTTGAAAATGATTCTGAAATAATAACATACTTGTAAGAATGTCACAAATTTTATGATAAATATCATAAAGAACAATACTAACCAAGGAGGAGAATATGGAATTAGTATTACCACAAAATTATGTGGAGATTGAACAAGAAGAGATGATGTATTTGGATGGAGGACTTAGTGTTCCAACATGGTCAGTAACTGGTACTATAACAGCAGCTGTTTATGCATTTTTAGCCGCTAGTGGTGGGGCGGTTGCATCAGGAGGATTGAAAGTAGTTCTTGGATCTATGGGAATGAGAAATGCGCTGGCAGCAGGAATTGTTAAGGCGTTAGGAGTTGTGGGAATAAAAATTGGAAACTCACTAGCTGCTACTTGGTTAAAAACTATTGTGAGTGGTGGAGTTTCGGGACTGGCAAGTAATATAGCAACAGAATTAGATAAAAGGGATGGTAAACATGATGGATGGGTTAAGGTATTTTAACTTAATTATTGGCTTAATATCTTTAATAATTAGTTATATTATATTAAAACTATTTAAGAAGAATAAAATTATTATTAACGTGTCCGTTATTATTTTATTAATTGTTATTTCTCTACTAATAGATCTTAATGAAACAATGCAAGTGGTTTTTGGATCTATTTTTGGAGCTACACTTATAAGTACTTTCGATTTATTTAATAAATAATATTTTTATTAGTGAATTTAATAGTAATATAAAGTTACAGGTTAGATATTTCTAACTTGTAACTTTAATTTACAGATCCTTGTAACAGAGATTTCTAAATTTACTAATGAAATAAACTTATTAAAAATACAAATCTTATATATTTTTCTTTGTTTACATCGATATTATCTGTTTTTGCATCAAGTAAGATAAAGAAAAATTATATTGTCAAAGCCAATGGACAAATAGCAGATAAGAAAATATCATATATTTCTTTAAATGTTAATGGAACTATAAAAGAAATTATGGTTAATGAAAGAATACATGTAAAAAAAGGAGATGTAATTTTGCTTGTATCTAATGGAGAAGAAAATATCCAAAGAAAAGAATTCGGGAAAATCCTACAAGATAACAAGCCTAAGAAGGAATTACTTGAAAAATTTAGACTATCCTTAGATAAAAAAACGTAATTAGAATACAAGAGACAAATTTGTCCCTTGTAAATATATATTATTTTTATATAATTTACATTAAGAATAGCAATATGGATAGAGGAATATATGATATTAAAAAGATACCATTCAACTTTGCAACACGATCAATCTGATTGTGCTGCAGCCGTGGTTTCAACGATAATAAAAACTTACGGTCTTGAATTAAGCATAATGAAAATTAGAGAAATAATCGGTACTGATATGTATGGAACTACAGTAAAAGGTGTAGTTTATGGATTAGAAAAACTTAATTTTAGTGTTAAAGCAGTAAGATTTAAATTATCAGATTTAAATAAAAAAGTAACACTACCCGCTATTTTGCAAGTTAAAACATTAAGTGGAGAAAATCATTTTATTGTATTACATAAAATTTTAAGAAATAACAAATTTTTAATTGATGATCCAGCAATTGGACTAAAAAAAATAAACAACGAAGAATTAGAGAAAATATTTTTAGGAATTGCAATATTTATGATTCCAAAATCAGACTTTGAGGTAAAAAAAGACAAATCAGGCTCTATGTTTAATATATTTAAGCAACTTATATTACCTCAGAAAAAGCTTTTTATTACTATAATACTTACTTCACTACTTTTAAGTATATTTGGTATATTTTCCAGTATATTTTCAAAAATACTTATGGATGAAATAATACCATATAAATTAAAAAATACATTATTTATATTTTTATTTGTATTTGGATTAATTTCTATTTTGCAAACAATGTTATCAGCATTTAGAAAACATATATTACTATTTTTATCAAGAAAAGTAGATATACCAGTACTTATGGGATATTACAATCATATTATACATTTGCCATATACATTTTTTTCATCAAGAAAAACAGGAGATATAATTACCAGATTTCAAGATGCTATGACTATTAAGAATATTTTTACTTCTGTATCAATATCTTTAATTTTAGACATTGGTTTATCTTTGATAAGTACAATCGTACTTATTAATATAAATTTGAAGTTATTTTTAATTTTATTTGTGATGGTTTTAATTAATATAATATTAATTTATATTTTTAAAAAGCCATATAAAGAAATAAATAAAAAACAAATGGAAGCAGGAGCAGTATTAAATTCTCAATTAATAGAATCTTTACAAAATGTAAATACAGTAAAGGCATTAAATGATGAAGAAAATCAACTTGAAAAATTAGAATATAAATTTGTAAATACATTAAAGATAGCTTATGAAGAAGGAGTTTTATCAAATATACAAGGATCTATCTCATCACTTATAAATACATTAGGTGGGATAATATTTATGGCAGTAGGAGCATTATTTATAATTGATGGAAAAATGAGCATTGGAGATTTATTAGTATTTCAAAGTATAAGTCAATATTTTACAGAACCCATTCAAAATTTGGTAGGATTACAACTTACATTTCAAGAGTCTTCAATAGCTATTAATAGGTTAAATGAATTAATGGATTTAAAAAGAGAAGATGAAAATATAGAACATAAAATAAAAAATATAGATTTAAAGAAAGATATAAATTTTGACGATTTATCATTTGCATATGGTTCAAGACCAAATTTATTAAACAATTTTAATCTAAATATAAAACAAGGAGAAAAATTTGCATTTGTAGGAGATAGTGGAGCCGGTAAATCAACAATAGTTAAACTGTTATTAAAATTTATAGAGCCAAATGCAGGAAAAATATCAATTGGAGAATACGATTTATCAGATATAGATAGTTATTTTTTAAGAAATAAAATAGCATATATACCACAAGAAATAGAACTATTTTCAGGAACTATTATGGAAAATCTAAAAATAGGTAATCAAAATGCATCATATGAGGAAATTATTTCAGTTTGTAAGATGGTAGGGATACACAATACTATAGACAGATTGCAAAATAAATATATGTCATATATTGAAGAAAAAGGTGGAAATCTATCAGGAGGAGAAAAGCAAAGATTAGCAATAGCGAGAGCTCTTTTATCTGATTCAGATATTTATATATTTGATGAGGCAACATCTAATTTAGACTCATTTAGTGAAAAGATTATACAAGATTTAATTTTTAATAAGATAAAAAATAAGACAGTAATTATAATAGCACATAGAATATCAACAATAGTGAATTGTGATAGGATATGTTTAATAAAAAGTGGACAGATAAAAGAACTTGGTACACATGAAGAACTTTATTCTCAAGGAAGAGAATATCATGATATGGTTAAAATTCAAAATAATTTTATAGGAAAATTTGAAAATATGGGAAATTCAATAATAACTGAAGAAGATGAAATAACATATGAATAATAAATAAGGTGAGGTTCGACATATTATTTTATTAAATTTTAGGCAGATGTTACAAATTTTATGATAAATCATAAAAAATTGTAAGTTTCATAAAAAATAATAAAAATAGGAGGAAAATATGGAATTAGTATTACCACAAAATTATGTAGAGATAGAACAAGAAGAGATGGAATATTTGGATGGGGGGGGTATATGTTTCTCAAAAAACTGCTAGGGATGTATTAGCAGCAGTTGCTATTAGCCCAGGATCATACATTTTAGCGGCTACATCTTATACGGCTGCTATTGCAGCAGTTAAATGGGTATCCAAGAGATTCGGAGGTGTTTTTGGATGGATTGCGGGAACTGTATTGGGCATTTTAGGTTCACAAGTAATCGAATTTGGTAGAGCTCTAGCTTATACTGCTTTATATGGAGGTAGAGATATTTCATGGAGCTGGAATCCTTTAAATTTTGGCGTTCAGTTTTAGTTTATGAATGATTTTTTAAAGAAAATATTCTACAGTAATTTAGTTCAGAATTTTACAATATTAATAATAAGTGTAATATATTTTAATTTTTATTATATCAATGGTATTGAACAGGTTTCATATTTGTTAATAATATACTTAATATACTTTATCTTTTTATTATATGAATTTTATAATTATGAAAAAAATCAAATTCAGAATACAATTAAGGTATATAATTTATTATCTTTTATCGTAGTGTTACTGTATATGTTAGGTGGAATTGATTTTTTCAAAATAAATATTGCAATATTAGTAACATTAGCAGTTATTTTGCTAAATTTTTCAAGATATATAGTTTTGTTACTATACACAAAGAAAAAGGGTGTTAAATTTATTGATATAGATAAGGAATTTGATGGCGGATCAGTAAAGTTAAATGCATTTGAGATTACTATTTTGATTATAGGTTTTTTATTTTTGACTATCAATATATCTACAAGAATTCAAGTATTAATTAGCATAGCATTAATAACTCTTTATTTTATTATGTATCATAAAAGAATAAATAATTTTAAATTTATCTTCATCTTGATACAAACTTTGATTATATTAAAATATTATGGAATAAGTGGCATATTAAATTATTCTATTTATGGCTTAATTTTTATGCTTTTATTTAGAAAAACCAAGTAAGGATAATAATAAGTAATTAGGATAGATTATTTTAATATTTCTATCTTAATTACTTATTAAAATAATACAATTCAGGATGAAATATAGGTAAGAGAGATAGAACAAGAAGAGATGGAATATTTAGATGGGGGTGGGGTACCAAGATGGTTGGCAGCGGCAGGTTTTGATATTGCTTTACTTGCAATACCTGCATTAGCTCCACTTGCTGGGATAAAATTTTTAGGAAAACAAGCTGCACAAAGTTTAATAAAAAAATTTGCACCTAAAATTGCAGGAGCTGTAAAAACAGTAGCAACAAAAGTTTTGGGTTTTTCAATTTCATTTTCTGCAAATAGAATAGCAAATCTTATTGTTGATGGGGCTTCAAACTTTACAAGTATTGGAGGAGTAGCAGCATATGCACTTGATTATTTAGATGGAGATCTTAATGGTTGGATCTTTTAGGATGAAAATATGAAATTGTCTATAGAATATAAGGAAGATTTCCCAAATTTAGTAAGAATAAAATCGGATAAAAAAATTCTATTTTTTGAAAAGTTAAAATCAAAAAATAATTTTATAATCGAAAATCTAACTCACCTTTCTATTGAAATTTTGCCATATTATGAAGGGAGTATATTAAATAAAATTTTTTATTATTTTAATTTTTTACTAATTCTTTTAACAGGAATGAGTGATGAAAATTTATTTAATAATATAAAATCAACTTGCATAAATTTTGATAATTTGAAATTTGTAGATAAACTAAATATTGAAATTTTTAAAAATATAGAAGTAATACAAAATGTAGAATACAAATTTGAAGAATATGTAAATAAAAAACATTATATACCATTTTTTTTGATATTTTGTTTACCTATATTCATACTTTTAACATATTTATTTATTAATTTATTGTCAGTCCAAACAAATAGTATTTTAAAATATGTACTTTTGACATTTATTTTTATAATATTTAGTATATTATTTTATAAAAATTTCAAACTTATTAAGATGATTAGATAAAAAATAGGCAGATGTTACAAATTTTATGAGAAAGCATGAATAAAAGTAAGTTAATAAAAAATAATAAAAATAGGAGAAAATATGGAATTAGTATTATCACAAAATTATTTAGATATATAACAAGAAGAAAAGGAAGATCAGATGGATATATTTATTAATAATAAAATAACTTTACTCTTAATAGTAATTTTTATGATGTTAATATCAACATTATTATATTTATCAATAAAAGCAGTTAAAACTAAGAATTACAAAATTCTAGAAAAGTATTTAAGTCTTTACATTATGGGGGTATTTGTAACAGGAATTTTAGCTATAATTAATATTTTATTAAATAAATAACGTAGAATTATAAGATTATTTATAATATTTTTAATTATCATTCATATGAGGGGGCAAGATGGTAAAACTAAAAAAAATAAAAAAGGTATATATTATATACTTTGTACTTGTAGCAGTAGTATTTATCTTTTCATATATACTTTCAACAAAAATGGACAGTAAGAATATTATAGAAAATATGGATGAAAATAAAATAAAAGAATTTTTTCAATATGTTGAATATAAAAATCGAATAATTATGATGCTTTTAAGTATTTCGATAAGTAGTAGTGTTTTGCTGTTAAAAGAGTTATTAAAAAATAAATAAAAAGTTTCATTTGAAATAAATTAATTTTCAAATGCACTATATTTAACTTAAAGAAAAAATAATAAAAATAGGAGGAAAATATGGAATTAGTATTACCACAAAATTATGTAGAGATAGAACAAGAAGAGATGGAGTATTTGGATGGGGGAGGAGTTGGCTATAATTGGTGGAATAATGCAAAAAATGTAGGAACTGCTTTGGATGTAATCTTTTCAGCCGCAGGATTTGGTGTAGGGATTTATAATTCGTATGCATTAAAAAAATTTTTAAGACAAAATGCTAATAAAGCCGTTAAAATGGTTTATTCTAAAATAGTAGGTTATGCAGGTATGACTATAGGAGGATTTGTTGCAGGAATAGCAAATTTAGTAATGACAGCTATAGGAACATCTTTAGGACAAATAATGTCAAATGTATTAGACAGAATAGATGGAAGATATGATGGATATCTTTGGGCATAATAATTTGTTTCTATATGCAGCTATTTTAATTTCAATAATAGGATTATTAACTTATTTATATTTTTTATATACGGGATTTAAAAATAAAAATTTTAGTAAATTATTGAAAAATATTAATATTATTATCTTTATTATGATAATAGCTTTAATTTTAGGAATTATAGCTATTTTAATAAAATAATAATATTTTATTAAAATTAATATATTTATGAACAAAATATAATAATTATATTAAGGTTGAAAAATATAAAGGAGAATTATGTATGAAAAAATATAGTATTTTGATACGAACAATACTAGTATTTTTAGTTGTATTTATTCTTAATTTTTATTTATTTGATATGTATAAATTTTCTTACATTATAAAATCAATAATAACATTTATTAGTATTTTTATAGTTCTTTATTTTACAAAAGAAGATAATAAAAAATAAGAGGTATATTTATTTTTTCATTTTATAATAAAACAGTTTTTTAGTAAAAAATTTATAAAAATAATAAGTCTATCCTGAAACTTCAGGATAGATTTAAATTAAACATTAATATAGGAAGGTGAGGCTCGACATATTATTTTATTAAATTTTAGGCAGATATTACAAATTTTATGATAAATCATAAAGAACGGTAAGTTTCATAAAAAATAACAAAAATAGGAGGAAAATATGGAATTAGTATTACCACAAAATTATGTAGAGATAGAACAAGAAGAGATGGAATATTTGGATGGGGGATGGTCTCCTGAGCAAGTATTAAAAAATTTAACAGGTTTGGCTGCTGTTGCAGGTATGGCAACTGTTGCAAATCATATAAGAAATGTAATTAAAGATAATCCTGGGATTGGTTTTTGGGCTTTAGTAGCTAAAACAGGATCTACTGCTAAAGCGGCATTTGTTTTATTACCATTTTGGGCTAAAATTGGGACAATTGGTGTTGGAGCAGCAGTTATTTATGCTTTAGGAACATGGGATATTTTTTAAAATGTTAAAAAAAATATTAAGTGTATTATCAATATTAGCTATTATAATATTGATAATATATAGACTAGGAATATCAAAAATAAGTATTATAGAATACATTCTATTCTTTTTGATAATGTTACAGGATATAAAATCTCTAAAAGAAAAATGATAAATTAATATGAAAATTTAATTTATCTACTATTTTTTTGAGATTATTTCAGTAAAATTTAACAATTAATTTTAAAATAGAAATAAATAATAAGTCTATCCTGAAACTTCGGGATAGACTTAAATTAAACATTAATATAGGGAGGTATGATGCCGAAATTAGAAGTAAAAGAAAACAAAAAATTAAAATTACAAAAAGTTATTTGTAAAGAATTAAATAATATTGAAATAGAAAAATTTGATATTGAAATTAATAATTTTTTAAATTCTATAAAAGCATTAAAGGCTCAAGTTTTTGGACCTGTAGTAATTAGAAATAAAGGTACTGATATAAGCGAAAATGGGATTATAACATCAAGTTATGAAATATACATACAGGTACATGATTATTTACAATATAAAAATCAATTTATAGTAAAAGATGAGATTTCTGTAGAATATTGTATATATATTAGATATGAAGGAAAACCTGAATATTTACAATTAGCTTTTAACAAATTAGAAATTTATGAATACGAAGAAGAGATAATAACTAAGGGTGATATATACATGGTATCACTAGAAGAAAATGAGAAATGTATAAAAATGGATATATTTAAACCGGTAAAGATGATATGAAATTATATAATAAAGAAGATTTAAGAAATTCAAGAATATTTTTTGATAAAAAACCACCTAAATTTATGATTTTTTTGGTTTATTTTTTGATATTTTCAGTGATAATGTCTATATTAGGTGCTGGTAAAATTAATAAAAATTATATAGTAAAAGCACAAGGAAGTATTGCAGACAAAAATATAGTTTATCACTCATCTAATGTAAATGGAACTGTAATTAAATTAATTAAAAATGAGGGAGATTATGTCAAAGAAGATGAGAGTATATTAATAATTTCAAATGGAGAAGAAAATACACAAAGAAAAGAATATGAAAAAATTTTAAAAGAAAATAAAGAAAAGTTGGAATTATTAAATAAATATAGAAATTCACTAGATACAAAACAAAATTTATTGAAGGATATGGGAGCAGAGCAAGAGTATTATGGTAAGGTGGAATATTATCTTTCCGGATTAAAAGGAGATGGATTAAACAAATCCTTCTTAAATGAAGATATAGGAAAAAAGCAACATAAATTAGCATCAAAGATAAATGAAAAAAATGAGTTAGGAAATTCTATAAAAAATTTAGAAGAAAATAAAAAATATTATGATAAATTAGCTTCTGATTATGAAAAATTAAATTATGAAATATCTGATTTAGAAGCAGAAATTTTACAATTAAAAAGCAATGAAAAAGAAAATTCAAATTTAATTAAAATAAAAGAAAAAGAATTAAAAGTTAAGAAAGAAAAGTATAGAGAAAATTCAAAAATAGTTGAAAATAGAGCAAAATCAGAAAATGAATATCAAACAACAAAATCAAAAATAGAATCTTTAACATCAGAAATAGATGGGTTAAGTGAAGAAATAAAACAATTGAACAGACAGGAAGTTTCGCCGAAACAATCAAATCAAATATATTTTCAACTTATAAATGAAATCGGGGCAGAAATAAAAACAATAGAAAAAAATAATGCAGATATAAATCTAAATATATCAGTATTATCAAAAAGAGATAAAAATTATGAATTAAAAGCAAAAAAATCAGGGAAAATACATTTTCTAAATAATATAAAAGAGGGATTAAATGTACAAGCAAATCAGCCGTTATTAGAAATATCCACATTAGAAAAAGAAAATTATTATGTAGATGCATATGTAAATATTATTGACATATCTAAAATAAAAATAAATCAAGATGTTGATATTTCAATTATTGGAGTTAATACATATAAATATGGTACATTAAAAGGAAAAATTAAATATATAGAAAATGGGACAACTAGTATTCAAACACAAGAGGGAAATAAGAGCTTCTATAAAGTTAAAGTAGAATTGGAAATAAAAGAATTGGTAAGCAAAAAAGATAAAATAAAATTATTTTTATCAATGCCTGTAGAAGCAAGAATAATTTATGATAAAGAAACTTATTTAGATTATATTTTAGAAAAATTAAGTTTTAAGGAATAAAATAGGAGGAAAATATGGAATTAGTATTACCACAAAATTACGTAGAGATAGAACAAGAGGAAATGGAGTATTTGGATGGGGGAATATATGTTAATGATGAAACAGTTAAACAAATAGGATATGCATTAGGAGTAACAGGATCTACAAGTATAGCTGCAGTAGCTATATCTGTAAAATTGGGAGCGGCGGCAATAGTAGCAAAATTATCTGTCATTCCGGGAGGAAATATAATTGCCGCTGTAGGAGCTGCATATATAATAGCAAACGCAGGAAATATAGCTCCAGCATTTGTTAGTGCATTGGTAAGAGGTAAGGGAATGGATATAGGAACTAGCTGGTGGTACGCATTACCAGTTTTATCATTTTCAGCTAGATAAAATTATTTATGAAAAATTTATATAACTTTAAAAAAGATAATAATATATTTGTTCACTTTATTTACTATATTTTAGTACTTTTATTACTATATTATAAACTAAAAACAAAAAGTGTAATAATTTTTGTTTTATTTATTTTTATCTGTTTATCTTTAGTGTATAGTATGACCGTAAATAATTATAAAGTGATTCCTACTAAAACAATAGGAAAAGTATTATATTATTTTAGAATAATACTGAAAATTTCATTTTATTTAATTATGATAGGATTAAATGTAGAAAATTCTAATTATATTATCTATATATTTATTTTTTATTTACTGTTAGAAATTTTAATTACAAATATTTACATTAAATTCAAAAAAAATATTTTTTATTATTTTTCAGATGATAAAATAAGTAAAAAATATGAAAATATTATTAATAAGAAATAATAAAATAGGTAAAATAAAGTAGGGTTTTATTAAAAAATAATAAAAATAGGAGGAAAATATGGAATTAGTATTACCACAAAATTACGTAGAGATAGAACAAGAGGAAATGGAGTATTTGGATGGTGGGGAAATGCAGTATATGGAAGCACCGGGAAAATTATCAAAAGAGAAATGGATATATATGTATACTGCTCAGCCTTATGCTTTTTATAAAAATTCTAAAACAGGAGAAATAAAAATGGTACAGGTTACATCTATAAATCAACATCTTATTAATGTTGTTACAAAAAAATGGGCAGATTCTATAGCTAATGCTGGAAATTACTTTGGAGGTAGACCATAACAATGAACAAAAGGGAACAGAAAAAAGTTTTTTTAGATAAATTACATAATATTTATAACAATAAGCAGTTAAATTTATCTAAAAACACAAAAAGTGAAATATTGAAACAATATACAGAGTTAATGAATGGCAAAACTAATATAAATTATGCATCTTATCATCTTTATCCTTTTATTAAAAATGAATGTTATAATAATAAATCAGACGAATTAGATGAACTTTTAAAACTTGTTCTAAAATATAGATGGAGAAGTTATTTTGGAATGATTTTGTGTTCAGCTTTTGATGGATTTAGATAAAAAAGTTGATTATATTTAATTTACGGAACATAGTCAATCAATAAAAAAACACATAAATAATCAATACAAAAAATCCACGCAGGCACCTCCGCAGGACCTTCAGGTCCGAGGACCAGTGCCGTAAGTGGATTTTTTGTATTGATCTTTTATAAATGATATAATATTTTTTGAGGTGAATATGGCAGAAATTACAGTTAGTAAATTGGCTAAATCATTTGGAATTAAGAAAATTTTTTCAGATATAAGTTTTAATTTAAATATTGGTGATAAGGTAGGTATTGTTGGGCCTAATGGGGCTGGGAAGACTACTTTGTTTAACATTCTTACTGGAAAAGATAAAGAATTCGAGGGGAATGTTTATTTGAAAAATAATGTGAAAATAGGATACATGCATCAAAATATTAGTTTAAATAGTGAAAAAACTATTTATGAGGAGATGCTTGAAGTTTTTGATTACATTCATGATATTGAAAGAAGACTTAAAGAATTTGAAAAAAAATTAGAAAATCACGATGACTTAGATGAATTAGAGAAAAATACAATTAAATATACAGAGCTTATTGAACAATATTCTGAATTGGGTGGAGCATATTTTGAAAATAAAATTGAAGCTGTGCTTGTAGGGATGGGATTTGGAAGAGAAAGATTTAATGATGATATTGTTAATTTGAGTGGTGGAGAAAAATCAAGATTAGAACTTGCAAAATTATTAATTTCTGATGCTGATATACTATTTTTAGATGAACCTACAAACCATTTGGATATGCAAACTATTGAATTTGTAGAGAGCATAATTAAAGAAACTAAAAAATTAGTTGTGTTCATATCTCATGATAGATATTTTCTTGATAAAGTTGCAAATAGAATATTCTTACTTGAAAATGGAAAGTTAAATACATATAACACTAATTATACAAATTTTATTGAAAGAAGAAAAAAGGAAATTGAGGTTGCACAAAGGGCTTATGAAAATCAACAAAAAGAGGTTGAAAGACAAGAGGAGATAATTGAAAGATTTGCTAATCTTGGGGGTTCTATGAGAAAACGAGGTATTTCTCAGTCAAGATCTAGACAAAAATTGTTGGATAAAATGAAATTAATGGATAGGCCGGAAGTTTTTGATGAAAAGATGAGGTTAAAATTTACACCGGCAAGAGTAAGTGGGCAGGATGTGTTGAGTTTCTCAAATGTTTCAAAGTCGTTTGATGAAAAAATTCTTTATCAAGATATTTCATTTAATATTTATAGAGGTCAAAAAGTTGGGCTAATTGGAGGGAATGGCACCGGTAAGACAACTTTATTTAAGATGATACTTCATAAGTTGAAGCCGGATACAGGTGAGGTTAGATTGGGGGAAAGCGTATTTCCTGAGTACTTTGATCAAGAACAAAAAAATTTGGATTTAGATAAAACTATTATTGATGAAGTATGGGATAAATATCCTAGTTTAACGCATTATGATTTGAGATCATATTTAGCACGTTTTATGTTTATTGGAGATGATATTTTCAAGATTATTGGAGATTTAAGTGGTGGTGAAAGATCCAGAATTACTTTATTAGAACTTATGTTATCTGATTCTAATTTTTTGCTTATGGATGAGCCTACAAACCACCTTGATATTGATTCAAAAGAGGTTTTAGAAGATGCTTTAAATGATTATGAAGCGACAGCCTTTATGATTAGTCATGATAGATATTTTTTAAATAAGGTTTGTGATATTATTTTTGAAATTAAAGATGGAAAATTAAATATCTATGATGGAAATTATGATTATTACTTATCCAAGCAAGAACTTGATGTTGATTTTGAACCGAATGAAACTGTAAATAAAACACAGAGAAAAAAAGAGATGCGACGTGAAAAAGATTTTAATAAAAAGATTAAGCAAATCAAAATCGCTATAAAAAAATTAGAAAAAAGAATAGAAGAAATTGATAAAAATATAGAAGAAATTAACATTGAATTTACTAAAAAAGAGGTGTATGAAAACTTTGAAAAAATAAGTAAATTAAATGAAAAATTAAAAATGCTTAATGAAGAAAAATTAAAAATTGATGAAGATTGGTTTAAATTAAATCAACAACTAGAAGAAATGGAAAATTAATATGAGCAATAAAAAAGTAATTAAATTATTTATTATTTCAATATTTATAATTTTGATAACATCTTGTAAGAAAAATGGGGAAAATAATACAAACATTTCATTGGTATTATTAAATGAAAATATCGAAAATGAAGGAAGGGCAAAGCAAATTTACGATTCTATTAAAAATAATAAAAAAGACTCTAATTTTAATTATTATATTGAAAATAGTAATCAAGGTTTTAGTAATAGATTGAAAAATATTCTAAGTAATAAAAAGAATAATTTAATAGTGGTGGATAGTTTTTTAGTTAATAATGAATTAGAATTTGTTGCAGAGTCAAATCAAAATTCAAAATTTATAGCTCTAGATACTGTTATAGACCCTGTCAAAAAAAATATTAATTCAATAGCATTTAAAACAGAAGAATCTTCATATTTAGCGGGATATTTAGCAGGATTAGTTACAAAAACAAATAAAATAGGCTATGTTGGTCCAACAAAGGGACTGATAAACGATCCATATGAATATGGATTTAAGGCCGGAATATTACAAGCTTCAAAGGAGTTAAATAAGGCTATAGATTTTTATGTACAGAATATTGAAGATTTTAATAATGAAAAATTAGGTAGAGATATAGCTAATAAAATGTATGAAGACGGTGTTGATATAATCTATCAAACTGTTTGGAATACGGGATTAGGGATTATTGATAGTGCAAGTAAACATGGTAAGTACTATATCGGTTTTGACCAAGATCAATCAAGTATTGCACCTAATTATCATTTAATTTCAACATTAAAAAGATATGATAATGTAATCAAAACAGAATTAGAAACTTACTTAAAAACAAAGAAAATTGATGGTATAAAAAAAGTGTTAGGCCTTAAAGAAAATGCTGTAGGGGTTTCAGAATATAAGCAAAATGATTTTTATGATAAAAAAACTTATGATAAGATGTTTTCTTTGATTGAAAAAATTAAAAAAGGAGAAATAAAAGTTCCATTTGATTTTGGAAGCTATAATAAATATTAATTTATGAACGCATTTTCATATTTGGAATATAAAAAGTGAATATTTGTGAATACTTTTTCAAAAAGTACTAGCAAAATATTTTAAATGTGGTACAATAAATTTATACAATAAAGTATAAATATTATGGAGGAGAAAATGAAAAAATTATTATCAGTTTTGTTAGCATTCGTGCTTGTATTTTCATTAGTTGCTTGTGGACAAAAGAAGCAAAATGAAACAAAGAAGGAAACTAAAAAAGAAGAAAAGAAAGTGACTACTAAGATAGATCCTAAGAAATCTGATAAAGATTTTAAAGGTAAATTAGCAGGGATGGTTACAGACACAGGTGGAGTTGATGATGAATCATTTAACCAATCAGCATGGAAAGGTTTACAAAAGTTAAAAAAAGATACCGGAGCAGAAGTAACATATATTCAATCCGATCAAGATTCTGATTATTTACCAAATTTAAATCGATTAGTAGATAAAAATGTTGATGTAGCATGGGGAATTGGGTTTTTATTAGCTAATCAGGTAGAAATGGCTGCACAACAATCCCCTGATAAAAATTTTGCAATAATTGATTTTGCATATGAAAAAACTCAACCAAATTTAACAGGTGTAGTGTTTAAAGCACAAGAACCTTCATATTTAGTAGGTTATATCGCTGCTAATACAACCAAGACAAATAAAGTAGGATTTGTTGGAGGTAAAAAGGGTGTTATTATTGACCAATTCGATTATGGGTTCAGAGCAGGTGTAAAAGATGCTGCTAAAGAGTTAGGAAAAGAAATTGAAGTAGTTGTACAATATGCTGATAGTTTCAGTGATGAAGCAAAAGGTAAATCAATAGCAACAAAGATGTTTAATGGTGGAGCTGATGTTGTGTTCCACGCAGCAGGGGGTGCAGGTAAAGGTGTTATAGAAGCAGCTAAAGAAGTTAATAAGTTTGCAATTGGGGTAGACCAAGATCAATCAAGATTAGCTCCAAAAAATGTTTTGACTTCAGCATTAAAGAGAGTAGATGTTGCAATATATGACGTAACAAATAAAATTTTATCAGGTGAAAAGATTGGTGGGAAAACTCTAGTCTATTCTTCAAAAGAAGCAGCAGTAGGTATTCCGGATCACACAGATAAATCATTGTATCCAAAAGAATTACATGAAAAAGCTATGCAAAAGCAAAAAGAAATAATGGATGGAAAGATAGTACCTCCATTTAATGAAGAAACATGGAAAAAATATAAAGCGAACTAATTTGAAGGGGTATGACATACCCCTTTTTTTATAACAAAGGAGTAAAAATGTCTGAAAATAAATATGCAGTACAAATGAATGGTATTGTTAAAAGATTTGGTGCATTTACTGCTCTTGATAACGTAAATTTAAATGTGAAAAAGGGGACTATTCACGCAATTTTAGGTGAAAACGGAGCTGGTAAATCTACATTGATGAACGTTCTTTATGGCTTATATCAAGCTGAAGAAGGAGAAATTAAGATTAATGGTGAAGTAAAAAATATAAAAGATCCAGGGGTTGCTATAAAAAACGGTATAGGAATGGTTCATCAACATTTTATGTTGGTACATAATTTTACAGTTGTTCAAAATATTTTATTAGGAAAAGAAATAACTAAAGGGGGAATTTTCTTAGACTATAAAAAAAGCAGACAAAAAGTTCAAGAGTTAGTAGATAAATATAGCTTAAATGTTGATTTAGATGCAAAAATAGAAAATATTTCTGTAGGGATGCAACAAAGAGTTGAAATTTTAAAGGCTTTGTATAGACAAGCGGATATACTTATATTAGATGAACCGACAGCGGTTTTGACACCGCAAGAAATTATTGAACTAATACAAATTATGAATAATTTAACTAAAGATGGTAAAACCATAATAATCATTACTCATAAATTAGATGAAATAAAAAAATCTGCAAGTGAATGTACGATAATTAGACGTGGTAAATATATTGATATGGTTAATGTTTCGGAAGTAAGTACAAATGAGTTAGCCACAAAGATGGTTGGGCATGCTGTTAAATTAAAAGTTGATAAAGAAAAAGCAAATCCTAAGGATGTGATTTTTGAAATTAATAATTTAGTAGTTGAAGATGATAGGAAAATTTCTACTGTAAACGGCTTAAATCTTAAAATCAGAAAAGGTGAAATTTATGGAATTGCAGGTATTGACGGTAATGGTCAAAAAGAATTAGTCGAAGCGATAACTAATTTAACTAGAGTTAAATCAGGAAATATCTTAATTAATGGTGTACAAATTCAAAATACAAGCCCTAAAAATACTATTGAAAATAAGATTTCGACAATTCACGAGGATAGACTAAAAAGAGGATTGGTTCCGAATTTTACAGTCGCAGAAAATTCTGTAATAGAAAATTATGCACAAAGACCATTTTCAAATAATGGGATTTTGAACTTTACAGAAATAAATAAATTTGCAGATGAACTTATAACTGCTTATGATGTTAGACCTGCCGATGGTAAGGGATTAAAAGCAAGATCACTTTCAGGTGGGAATCAACAAAAATTAATTATTGCCAGAGAAATTTCATCAAATCCGGATTTGTTAATAGCTGTTCAGCCTACAAGGGGGCTTGATGTAGGAGCGATAGAATATGTTCATAAAGCTTTAATTTCCCAAAGAGATGAAGGAAAAGCTATTTTATTGATTTCTTTTGAATTAGATGAAGTTATGAATGTATCAGATAAAATAGGTGTAATATACAAAGGGAAAATTCAAGAAGAATTTTTACAAGGAGAAAAAACGGAAAAAGAAATAGGATTACTAATGGCTGGAGGTAAAAATGAAAGAAAATAAATTAAATAAACTTTTTACTAATCAGTTGTTTACAACACTTTTAGCTATATTTTTGGGATTGATATTAGGTGCTGTTTTATTGTTAATAACAAAAATAAATCCTATCGAAGCCTATAAACAAATGATAGTAGGTGTATTTGGTAGTCAAAGAAATATATTTGAAGTAATTATAAAAGCTACACCCATAATATTAACAGGAGCGTCTGTTGCGTTTGCATTTAAGACAGGATTATTTAATATAGGTGCAGAAGGACAATATATTTTTGGGTATGTATTAGCCGGAGTTGTAGGGATTTTGTTAAATTTACCTTGGTTTTTACAAATACCTTTACTTATAATAGTCGGTATGTTGGCAGGAATTATTTTTGGTGGTATATCGGGCTTTTTAAAAGCAAAATTTGGAGTTCATGAAGTTATTTCAGGGATAATGTTAAATTGGATAGCACTTCATTTTCATAATTATGTTGCATTGTCATCACCTTTGTTTATTCAAAACACATCAGGCACGGGACCTATAAATTTATCCGGACAGATAAAATTATTTGCTGCGGAAAAAGCAGCTGGAGATTATCAAAGTATATTAAATGTCCCTGTTATCGGAAAAATTTTAAGTAGAAGTGATATAAACTACGGAATTATAATTGCAGTTATAGCGGCTATTGTTTTGCATTATATTATTAAAAAATCTACATTGGGATATCAATTAAGGGCTGTAGGGTTTAACAAACACGCAGCAGAATTTGCAGGAATTAATGTAAATAAAAATATAATTATATCTATGGCAATATCCGGTGCTATTGCCGGTTTAGCAGGTGCTGTAAATATCATGGCTCTTTCACCACATAAAATTACAAGTTTAGCTGCTTTTGAAAATTATGGGTTTGATGGATTATCTGTTGCATTAATAGCAGGATCTAATATTTTGGGGACAATTTTAGCTGCGATTTTATACTCGGTATTAAAAATTGGTGGAAATATTATTCAATTGCAGTATAATGCACCAACAGAAATTATTTCAATTTTAATTGGTGGTATTATATTCTTTATTGCATTGGCAAATATTTTACCTTACTTAGCAGATAAAATAGCAAGTAGGAAATTAAAGAAAAAATATAATAAATCAGATAGCTAGGAGGAGAAAAAATGAATAGTATATTTACAATATTTATAATAACATTGATGTACTCAACTCCACTAGTTTTTGGAGCAATGGGCGGAGTAATATCTGAGAAATCAGGAGTAGTAAATATTGGTATAGAAGGAATGATGGCAATAGGAGGGTTTACAGGTGCGGCTGTTTCATATTATACAGCAAGTCCATGGATTGGATTTATAGCAGCGGGATTTGCAGGAGCTGTGTTTGGATTAATTCACGCAGTAGCATCAGTTTCATTTAGAGCAGATCAAACAGTTTCAGGTATAGCTATTAATATGATAGGTACGGGAATGGCATTTTTTATTTCTAAAGTATTATTTGATTCTGCAAATACTCCAACTATGATGCATAAATTGCCAAAGGTTTTTGGGATAGAAGCAACTTCAATTGTTGCATTTGCAATAGTAATCTTACTGTGGATATTCCTATATAGAACAAAATGGGGATTAAGATTGTTGTCAGTAGGAGAGCATCCGGCAGCGGCAGATACATTAGGAATAAATGTATATAGAGTAAGATATTTAGCGGTTATGATGTCTGGATTCTTTTCAGGATTAGGTGGAGGAACGGTGACCTTATCGTTACTTTCAAATTTCAATACAACATCTATAGCTGGACAAGGATTTATAGCACTGGCAGCTGTAATTTTTGGTAAATGGACACCACATGGAGCTTATGGTGCAGCTTTGATATTTGGACTTGCTCAAGCAATTTCAGTATATTTAGGTGGCTCAACATTTATACCATCAGAATTTGTAGCAATGATACCATTTGTAATGACATTGGTAATATTAGTATTTGTAGGTAAATCTGAAGCTCCAAAAGCTGATGGTGTGCCATATATAAAAGGAGTTAGATAATGGATATTAAAAATATTTTAAGTAAAGCAGATCACACACAATTAGGACAAGCAGCAACATGGGAAGATATTAAAAAATTAATAGATGAAGCTATAGAATATAAAACAGCTTCTGTATGTATTCCGGCATCATATATAAAAAAAGCTAAGGAATATTCAGAAGGAAAGATGGTGTTATGTACAGTCATAGGCTTTCCAAATGGATATTCAACAACAGCAACAAAAGTTTTTGAAACAAAAGATGCTATTGAAAATGGTGCAACAGAAATTGATATGGTAATAAATATTGCTGAATTAAAAAATAAAAATTATGAATTTGTATTAAATGAAATAAAAGAAATTAAATCAGTTTGTGAAGATTATATCTTAAAAGTTATTATAGAAACAGCTTTATTGACAGAAGAAGAAAAAATTAAAATGTGTGAAATAGTTTCTGAGTCTGGAGCTGATTTTATTAAAACATCAACAGGATTTTCAACGGGTGGAGCTACATTTGAGGATATTGCATTATTCAAAAAACATGTTGCACCTCATGTTAAGATTAAAGCAGCAGGTGGAATTTCATCATTAGATGATGCACAAAAATTCATAGAATTAGGTGCTGATAGACTTGGAACAAGTAGATTGGTAAAATTAGCTAGAAATGAAGAGGCACAAGGTTATTAATGATAAAAGAAGATATTAGACTTGCTCTGGACAATTTAAAGTTTTCCAGAGCTATTTATTCAAATTTTAAGGTTTCATCAGTTTTAACTGCTAAAAATGGAAAAAAGTATACGGGTGTAAATATTGAATCTGCCTCATATACACCGACGATATGTGCTGAAAGAACAGCCTTTTTTAAGGCAGTTTCAGAAGGCGTGTTAGAATTTGAGAGTATAGTTATAGTTGGTGGAAAAAATGGAAAAGTAACTAACTTAACTCCTCCATGTGGAGTATGTAGACAAGTAATGATGGATTATTGTGATCCTAAAACTTTTAAGATAATTATTGCAATTGATGAAGATAATTATCAAGAATATACTTTAGAACAACTACTGCCATTAGGATTTGGAGCTAAGAATTTGGAAGGATAAATTTATGAGAATGATAGATCTGATTGAAAAGAAAAAACATGGTCAAGAATTAACTAAAGAAGAAATTAAGTTTTTCTTAGATGGATTCGTAAAGGGAGAAATTCCTGATTATCAGGTATCAGCAATGCTGATGGCAATATATTTCAATGGAATGACAGATAATGAGATGTTAGAATTTACTCTTGGAGTTAGAGATAGTGGGGATGTTGTAGATCTTTCTTCAATTAAGGGAATCAAAGTAGATAAACATTCAACAGGTGGTGTAGGTGATAAGACAACATTAGTTATTGCTCCTATAGTTGCATCATTTGGAGCAAAAATGGCTAAAATGTCCGGTAGAGGATTAGGACATACAGGTGGTACTGTAGATAAAATGGAATCTATACCGGGTATGAATACATCCTTAGAAACACAAAAATTTATTGATATAGTTAATGAAATAGGAGTTTCTGTAATTGGGCAAACCGGTAATTTGGCTCCGGCAGATAAAAAACTTTATGCATTAAGAGACGTTACATCAACAGTTGATAGTATACCGCTTATTGCTGCATCAATAATGTCTAAGAAATTAGCAGCTGGAAATGATGCTATAGTATTAGATGTTAAAACAGGTTCAGGTGCATTTATGAAAACATTAGACTCTGCAATAGAGCTTGCAAGCAAAATGGTTTCAATAGGTGAAAATGCAGGAAAGAGAACTATTGGTTTAATTACAGAAATGGATATTCCTTTAGGCTATAATATTGGAAATTCATTAGAAGTTATTGAAGCTGCACGAACTTTACAAGGTCATGGCCCGGAAGATTTAACAAATGTGTGTATCGAGCTTGCCTCAAATTTATTATATATGGCGGAATTAGATACTCTAGAAAATTGTAGGGAAAAAGTTAGAAAAGTTATCCATGATGGAACAGCATTCAGCAAATTTGTAGATTTTGTAAAGGCTCAAGGTGGAGATGCTTCATATGTCGAAAATTTAGATAAATTTGAAAAGGCAAAAATTTCTTATGAAG
The DNA here is from genome assembly GCF_004524775.2 of Helcococcus ovis. NCBI lineage: Bacteria > Bacillati > Bacillota > Tissierellia > Tissierellales > Peptoniphilaceae > Helcococcus > Helcococcus ovis. Next base: position 109,886 of record NZ_CP119081.1, read on the forward strand.
TAAAATGTAAAACTTCAGGATATGTTTATGAAATGGATACAGAAAAAATAGGTATAGCATCTGTAATTTTAGGTGCTGGCAGAAAAACTAAGGAAGATGTAATAGACTTTGCTTCAGGAATTAAACTTGCTAAAAAAACAGGAGATGAAGTAAAGCAAGGGGATACATTAGCAATTCTTTATACAAATGATGAATCATCTGTAAAAGATGCTGAAACATTAGTTTTAGAAGGATATACTTTAAGTGACAATAAACCGGAATTAAAACCATTAATACTTGCAAGAGTAAGTAAAGATGGCATTGAAAGATATTAAAATTTACTCTAAATTTTATTTTGTTAAATTCATGTATTTTAACAAAAAATTATAGTTACAGGTAAAAAATTTTTATATTTTCATGTATTATAATTAGTTTAAAATATTACAGGTAAAAAAATCAATTAAAATTTATAATTTTATTATTTTTTACCTGTAATATTTATTTGTATAAAAAATGCATGAATTTTTCAAAAATGTTTTACCTGTAATATTTTTGTAGTAAAATAGAATTAATGTAAATAAGGAGAAATTTATGCCAAGTAATTTTTTTGAAGAGTTAAATAAAAAAATTCCTAAAAATGTAAAAAAAGCATTTGTATATACCATAATATTTGGAATATTATGTCATTTTTATGCTTTAACAAATAAGTTAATAAATCATGATGATATAGATCAATTAGTTCATAATATGGATTTTAGTACGTCTGGAAGATGGTTTTTACGTTATGCAGCCTCGATTAGTTCTAATTTTAGTATGCCTTGGGTTAATGGAGGACTTATAATATTATATACATCAATATCAAGTGCGTTGATATCACATTTATTTAAGATAAAAAAAGATTTACATTTAATTTTTTTGTCTGCGATTATGATTTGTTTTCCAACAAATGCAGCTCTTTTTCCATATATGAATAGTGCTGATGCTTACGCTCTAGGAGAGTTATTTATAATTATAGGGGCATATTTAATGATTAAATACGAATATGGATTTATTGGAACAATAATATTAACAGTATTATCATTAGCGACTTATCAAACATATTTAGGTTTAGCAGCTTCAATAGTCATAATTTATTATATATTTGAATTGATAAATAAAAATGTAGATTACAATTTAGTCCTAAAAAAGTTATTTATATCATTTGCATCGTATATAGCGTCATTATCGTTATATTTAATAAGCGTAAAATATATTTTTAATATTAAACTTTCGGATTATCAAGGGATAGATAAGATGGGAGCATTAAATATTAAAGATTTACCGATTTCGATATTAAGTACTTTCTATGAATTTTTTAAATTTTTCTTTAAAGATAGTTATGATCAATTTGGTTTTTATACAATTGTAAATGTAGTGATATTTTTAGGAATGTTGTTTTTATTATTTAATTTGATTAAGAAATTGGAAATTAGGAATAAATTATTAATATTTTTTTTAATTTTAGTGCTTCCAATTTCAGTAAATAGTATATTTATTTTAGCACCAAATTCAGCAATAGGCTTAAGGATGTTACAAGGATATATATCCATATATATATTATTTGTAATGATATTTGAAAGTTATTCTAAATTAAAGGTAAAAGAAAAATTAAACTTAATTAAAATTACATTATTTGCTTCGGCATTAGCATTTATACTGACAATTGGAAATTTTATGATAGTAAGCAATAAGGTATATATGACTTTGGACGTTGACGGCAAGAATCTTGCATCATATACAACGAGAGTGTTATCAAGAATTGAAGAACAGCCTTTTTATGGAAAAAATAAGCCGGTTTACTTTATAGGAAATCCAAATATTACTAATGAATTTACAAGTAAATATACTACTAAGGATGTATTGAAATCAACACTTTTAGATGAAAAAATAACTATGCACTATTTCTGGTATTTATATCCTGAAAGATATGCTGGATTTACAAATCCTGTAAAAGAAATTTGGAATAAAGACTTAGTGAAAATAGAAGATGAAAAATTAAAAGATATAATTTATAATATGCCAATCTACCCTAAAAAAGGATCTATTACAGAGTATAATGGAAGTATTTATATAAAGTTTAAGGAGTATACAAGACAATAAAAATATATTGTAAATCAATAAGTGCTTTGATATAATTCAGTAAAGGAGAGTTGTTATGGATATACAAGGTAAAACATTTATAGATTATAAGATGAAAAAAAGTTTGCTTAATATTAAGTATTTGGCATATTTGTTTATAATTTTAGTATTATTTTCGGGAGTTGGTATATCAACTTATTTTGGTTATAACAGTATTTTAAGAGATAAGAGTAATCAAAGTATGATAATTATATGGTTGGCAATTATATATTTTGTTTCATTTATGGTTATTATAGGCATAAAAGACGTGCTTAAAATGTTGGATAACTTACAAAAAGGTAATGTATTTACTCATGAAAATGCTAAAATTATAAGAATTATTGATAAAAAAATATTATTTACATTGTTATTTTCAGTAATTGTAAATATTGTAATGACATTAGCTGAGATGCATAATTTTCAATTTTTAATTATTTGGATACTATTTATATTTTTCCTATTAGCAGGGCATATTTTAGTTAATCCTTTGGCTTTGTTAGTAGAAAAAAGTGCGGATTTACAGCTGGAAATGGACTTAACAATATGATAATGATAAATATTGATGTAATGTTGGCAAAAAGAAAAATGTCCGTAACAGAGCTTTCAGAAAAAGTAGGTATTACAATTTCAAATATTTCAATTCTAAAGAATAATAAAGCTAAAGCTATAAGATTTGAAACATTAAATGCTATTTGTGAAGCATTAAAATGTCAACCGGGAGATATCATGGAGTACATACCTGATGAGGATTAGCAAAGAAATTTTAATTAAAATATATCAAAAGTATAAAGAAATTATTCTTTATATTTTTTTTGGAGGAATTACTACTTTTATAAATATTGTTTCTTATTATTTATTTTATAATATATTAAATGTATCAAATGTAATAAGCAATATAATAGCTTGGTTTTTATCAGTTATATTTGCATTTGTAACTAATAAAATATGGGTGTTTAATAGTAAATCTTGGGAAATAAAAATAACTATCAAAGAGCTAGTATCTTTTATTTCAGTAAGATTACTTACAGGAGTTTTTGATACTGTAGTTATGTATTTAGGTGTAGATGTATTTAAATTTAATAGTTTGATAATGAAAATAGTTTCTAATTTAATTGTTTTGATTTCAAATTATATAGGATCTAAGTTGTTTATTTTCAAGAAAAAATAAGATGCTTTTGCAATAAAATATATAAAAAGAGCAGTTACAGATAATGTTTATAGTTATTTGCAACTGCTTTTATAGTATTAAATCAAAGATAATTATTTTGTTAAAGCACACTTTCCAGACTAATTTACTTAATATTTACAAATCTACTCTTTTTTAGTGCTAATTTTTATCGCATTTTTGATAATTTCAAATTTGTGGGTATTTTTTATTTTTATTTTTTTACAATATTTTTAATAATATAATGAGGTCTTTTTTTCACCTCCATATATGTTTTAGCAAGATATTCTCCAAGTATCCCTATACATATAAGTTGTATTCCTGATAATAGTAATATTAAACTAACTATTGTTGCATAACCTTCTACTTTTATACCTATAAATAATTTTTGAATAATTGTCCAAAACATATAAATTAGAGAGATAAAAGACGTTATCATTCCTAAGAAAGTGGCAAATTTTAGAGGTGCTGTACTATATCCTACAAATCCTTCAATTGCATATTTTATTAAACTTCTAAAAGACCATGTAGTCTCTCCGAATTTTCTTTTCTCAACGTCATATGGAATAAAATGAGTGTTAAATCCAACCCATGAAAATAGACCTTTTGAAAATCTATGATATTCATCTAATTCCATAATTGACTTGGCTACATTTTTTCTAAATGTTCTAAAATCTGAAGCATTTTTTTCAAATTTTGTGTCACTTATTTTATTAATTAATGAATAAAATAAACTTTTAAATCCTGTTAGGACTTTACTTTCTTTTCTCTTTTTTTGATAAGCTGCAACTAAATCCAAATCTTCATTATTTTCCAATAATTCTATCATTTCATTAACGTATTTGGGATGTTGTTGTAAATCAGCGTCAATTAGAGAAATATAATCACCAGTTGAATTTTTTAATCCGGCTAAAATAGCTGATTCTTTTCCAAAATTTCTAGAAAAATTTATAGCTATAATTTCATCGTTAGAATAATCAATTAATGATTTTATTTTCTCAAAAGTTTTATCTCTGCTTCCGTCATTTATATATATAAATTCATATTTAAAAGAAGGATTAAGAGTATTTTTGCATAATTCATAAAAGGGAAAAATATTTTTTTCTTCATTAAAACAAGGAATTATTAAAGAAATTTTTTTCATGCGACCTCCTAATCTAGGTTTTTAAATTTAATATAAATTGTACCATTAATCATTTGAATAGAATTTTTGTCAGGATAATTGGGTAAAGCATTTATCATATCTTTAAGATGTTTATTTTCTTCATTTATTTCATCATAATCCTTTATTGGATTTTGGAAACCTAAAAATCTTACAGGATAATAAATAAATGAATAAAGTCTAGTTAAGTGATTTGCGATTATAAATGGTTCAATATCTTTAGTATCAATTTTTTCTGTGAACCATGTTCTTGAGTCCGGATTACCCCAAAACACTATTTGAGTTTTTTCTGTATAACCCTCAACAGATTCTATTCTTGAAATTATCCTATTTCCATAAGCATTTGAATTTTCGTTTGTAAGTCCTACCTTAAAATAAGCTTTATTTGTCACATATATATTGTTATAAACTGATAAGAATGATGTTAATGTCAATATTGCAATAGTATAATAAAGTAATTTTGGTATTTTATTAGAAATTTCAAATTTGTCACCAATCTTTAATACATAATCAATTAATACCAAAGGAAATATAAATACGACTGTGTATCCGTAGAGCATTCTTAACATTACGCCTGCTTGCCAAGACATGATGTAAATTATATTTATTGCAATAGGAAATACTAAAATTAAAAATACTAGTAAAAAAAGTTTTTCTTTGCACATTTTTGATTTTTTTACAATATAAATTAATAAATAAATTGTTAGTATAAATGCAAATATAAATAAATATGGCATAAATATAAAATGATAATTAAATTCTTTACCTATAAAGAAATTGAACATACCTTTGTAGGCACTAAATATAATTGTATGAATTTTATTAAGTGGGAGTGAGCCCATTGTATCAAGCCCTTTGTAGTCCACAAGTAAATGTCCAAAGATTCCTCTTGAAATAATTAAATATATAGCCAATGCAACGGTAAAACTAATAGCTGTTTTACAAAGCAAAATTATCATTTTTTTGAAATTATTATTTTCTTTAAATAATTCTACGATTACATATAAAACTATAAGACCTCCTGCATATCCAAGGTAAGTTTGGTAAATTCCAAGTGATAATGTCAATAAAATACTTGAAAATATAAATCCATTTTTATATTTTATAATAAAAAACGCTGCTAATCCCGCAAGCATTGCACCAAATTGATAAGCATCTTGACTATTCATAAAAGGCATTAATGAGCCAAGAGTAGGAAATGTTACTAATATGCCTGAAATCAATATTGTATTAATTTTGGATTTAATTTCAAACATTGATATTACAAGACATGACATAACAGCAGTATATACAATAGTTAAAAATCCATTTAACCAGGGTATACTAAATTCGCTGCTTATTGCTGCCGGAAATTGTAAAAACCATCGACCGGATGTTGTTCTGTCCATATTATCTACTAATTGAACTATATCATCTAAATTTACCCATTTATTTGTCATCATATATATATGACATATTAGTCCAATTATTATAGTAGAAATAAATGCTATTTTTATATTTTTTGACAATCCTTCATACCAATTTTTTAATTTTTGATGTATAAACATGATAACTCCTTATTTATTTATAAATATAATTATATAGAATTTTACTTTAATTTGCTATTGTTTATTATTTTTTATTGTAATTATTAGTAGATTTGGGTATAATATAATTAAAGTCAAAGATAGTCAAACAATTCTAAGATTTATAATAAAAGAAAAGTTAAAGAGATGAAGGAGAAAATATGAAGTACAGAGATTACTATGAAATTTTGGGAGTGTCAAAAAGTGCTACACCTCAAGAGATAAAAAAAGCATATAGAAAATTAGCAAAAAAGTACCATCCAGATTTAAATGGAGGGAGTGAAGAAGCTGCAGAAAAATTAAAAGAAGTAAATGAAGCATATGATGTGCTTTCAGATGAAAGTAAAAAACAAAAATATGATCAATTTGGATCAGCATATCATGATGGAATGAATTTTGATCCATCACAATATGGATACACATATACAAGCGGAACAGGTGGATTCTCAGATTTTTTTGAAACGTTATTTGGAAATGGAGGTTTTTCAGGAGCGAAAAATTTCAGAGGAGGATTTTCATCATCTGATATATTTGGTGGTTTTGGAGGAAGTAGTAGGAAACAAAGGAACCGATATGATTTAGAACAGTTCATTAGCCTTGAAGATGCATATAAAGGTGGAAATAGAGAAGTTTATGTATCATTACAAGGAAAAAATAGAAAAATAGAGATAAAATGGCCGGCAGGTATAACCGGTGGTAAAAAAATTAAAGTTAAAGGAGACAGATTTGGAATAGATGGAGATATTTATGTAAAAATAAATATTGAATCGAAAGATGAATTAGAAGGTATAGATATTATAAAAGATGTTGAAGTTTACCCTTGGGAAGCGTACTTTGGCACAAAGAAGACAATTGAAACATTGGAAGGTAAAATTAAAGTTAATATTCCAAAAAATATTCAAACTGACAAAAAAATAAAAATAGCAAAAAAAGGATTTAAGGACATGAAATCAAATATAGGAGATTTATATTTGAGAATAAAAATAGTAAATCCAATAAATTTAGATAAAGAAAAGGAAGAAATATATAGACAATTAATGGAGGGATAATATGGATATGAACAAATTTTCAAAAAAGACATTAGAATACATTGAAAAATCACAAAATATAGCAATTAAAAATTCAAATCCGGAAGTTAATGAAAAACATTTAGTTTTATCAATGTTTCTTGATTCGGATAGCTTAATCTATAGATTAGTAAATTTAATTACGGAAAAAAGCGATAAGATACGAAATGAATTAAAAGATTTAGTAGATAAAATGCCACAACAATCAGGTGGAAATTTAAGTGCTAATACTGTGTATCAAAGGGTATTATTAAAAGCTGAAGATGAAGCGGATGAAATACAAGATAGTTATATAGGAGTAGAGCATATATTTTTAGCATTGTTAAAAGAAAAAAATAATGAGGTAGTAGATTTATTAAATAAATATGGTATTACTTATAAAGTATTTAAGACTAAATTAGTAGAATTCAAAAAAGATAAACAAAATTCAGCGGGACAAGCGGAAAAAAGTAGCCTTTCAAAATATACAATTGATTTAACTCAAAGTGCCAGAGAAGGTAAAATTGACCCGATAATCGGACGTGATGAAGAGATAAGATCTGCAATAAGAATATTATCTAGAAGAACTAAAAATAATCCGGTATTAATAGGTGAACCCGGCGTGGGTAAAACTGCGGTTGTAGAAGGAATCGCTCAAAGAATTACAAATAATGATGTGCCTGAAAATTTAAAAAATGTAAAACTTTTAACTCTTGATTTAGCTGCTTTAATTGCCGGAGCTAAATATAGAGGAGAATTTGAAGAAAGATTGAAAGAAGTTATAAATGATGTTGAAAACTCAGATGGAGAAATCATTTTATTTATAGATGAAATTCATATGATAGTTGGTGCAGGTAAAACTGATGGTGCAATGGATGCCGGGAACATAATGAAACCGGCATTATCAAGGGGATTGATAAAAGTAATAGGAGCTACAACATTAAATGAATATAGACAATATATTGAGAAAGACGGTGCTTTAGAAAGAAGATTCCAGAAAGTTTTGGTTGACCAACCTTCAGTTGAGGATACTATTTCAATTTTAAGAGGTATCAAAGAAAAATATGAGATTCACCATGGATTAAGAATTTCTGACTCGGCGGTAATTTCAGCAGCAGTTTTATCAGATAGATATATTACAGATAGATTTTTACCAGATAAGGCAATTGATTTAATGGATGAAGCTGCAGCTATGGTAAAGACTGAAATAGATTCTATGCCTCAAGATATTGATGATTTGAGAAGAGACATTTTACAATTACAAATTGAGATAACCGCTCTAAAGAGAGAAACAGATGAGTTATCAAAGGAAAGATTAGAATTATTAGAAAAAGAATTGGCAGAAAAAGACTCTGTATATAATGAAAAATTTGCTAAATGGCAAGATTCTAAAAAAGTATTGGAAAAAGTTAATACTGTGAAAACCGAAATTGATAAGATTAAAATTGAAATTGATGAAGCGGAAAGAAATTATGATTTTGATAAATTATCAAGATTAAAATATGGAAAATTACCGGAATTACAAAAACAATTAGAAGAAGCTCAAGAAAAATCTAAAAATGAATCAGAGTTAAAAGAAGAAGTAACTGATGAAGAAATCGCAGAGGTAGTATCAAAATGGACTGGAGTACCGGTTACAAAACTTGTAGAATCCGAAAGAGATAAATTACTTCATTTAGATGATGAACTTCACTTAAGAGTAATAGGACAAGATGAAGCAGTTACATCAGTTTCAGAATCAATCATCCGTGCCAGATCAGGGCTTAAAGATGAAAACAAGCCTATAGGTTCCTTTATATTTTTAGGACCAACGGGGGTAGGTAAAACAGAACTTGCGAAAGCTCTTACTCAATTAATGTTTGATGATGAAAGAAATATTGTAAGAATAGATATGTCAGAATATATGGAAAAATATTCTGTATCAAGATTAATAGGTGCTGCTCCAGGATATGTTGGATATGAAGAAGGGGGACAACTTACAGAAGCTGTAAGAAGAAAACCTTATGCTGTTGTATTATTTGATGAAATTGAAAAAGCTCATCCGGATGTATTTAATATTTTACTTCAAGTACTTGATGACGGTAGACTTACAGATAATCAAGGACGTACAGTAAATTTCAAAAATACAATTATAATAATGACTTCAAATATCGGTTCACAATACTTACTTGAAGGAATTGATAAAAATGGAGAAATTAAACAGGAAGCAAAAGATAAAGTAACAAACGAACTAAGACATAATTTTAGACCGGAATTTTTAAATAGAGTTGATGAAATAGTTATGTTTAAGCCTTTATCAAAAGAAGAAATTTCAAAGATTATAGATTTGGAATTGACAAAAATCACAAATAGACTTTCACATAGAAAAATTACTATTAAGATGCATGATTCTGCGAAAGAATATATTATAGAAAATGCATATTCACCAATTTATGGAGCAAGACCGATTAAGAGATTTTTACAAAAAAATATTGAAACAGAAATCGGTAAAAAGTTAATCTCCGGAGAAATAACAGATAAGCAAGAGATAAGTATCCTTGCAGGAGAAGATGGATTGATGATAAAGTAAAATAAAATTCCCATTAACGCCACTAGTCCTCACTCCGTGAATTGCCCCCAAAAAGTTGTAATGTAAAAATACAACTCTATGGGCAGTTCACCTAAAGGAGTTGCGGAGGTGGCTACATGGGAATCTTATTTTATCTAATAGTATAATAACAAATTTTATCAAGTTTCATATTTATTTAAAATTTCAATAAATTCTCTAATGATTTACAAGTTAAATATTTTGAAAATTTTGTAACAGGTTGAAGATGTAAGTATTGTTGTATAATGGAAGTAAGAAAATGTAAATAGGATAAAAATATGAATCAAGTTAAAGTCGAACTATGCGTTGAAAACTATGAAGCGGCAAAATTTGCAGAAAAACTTGGATACGATAGTGTTGAAATAAATTCTGCTTTGTGTCTTGGCGGATTAACTCCAAGTGCTGGTGTAGTTAGAAAGATTGCTGAAAATATTAATATAAAGAAAAATTGTATGATTAGAAATAGAGCTGCAGGATTTTGTTACACTGATAATCAGTTTAGAGCAATGCTAGAAGAATTGGATATTTTATTAAATGAAAAAATAGATGGAATAGTATTTGGATTTTTAACATTTGACTTTGAAATAGATAAGGAAAAAACAAAAGCATTTGTTGAAAAAATTCATGATGCAGGGAAAATAGCAATCTTTCATAGAGCTTTTGATAATACAAATAATCCATTCCGATCAATTGAAAATTTGATAGAATTAAATGTAGATAGGGTATTAACAAGTGGACAGACTCCGAGTGCATTGGACAATATGAGCTTAATTAAAGAGCTTATCCAAAAATATGATGATAAAATTGAGATAATTTTAGGTTCTGGAATTAATCCGGATAATGCAATTGAATTGATTAAAACTACCAATGCAAGATACATTCATAGCTCATGCAAAAAGAATTATGAAGATATTACTACTAAAAATAATATAGATTATACAATTTTTGGTAATTTTGGAAATACATATATAGATATTGACGTGGAAATTGCTGAAAAATTAATTAAAATTGTAAAATCACATAACATTTAAAAAATATTTTTAAATAAAAAATGTTATAAAAAGGAATTACCAATAATTTCTTATAAAATTTATTACATTTGATTGTATAAATTTTGGTATCGCCATTTAATATATACTGTCAAAATGTAATTTTATGTGTCCAGCTTATAGGTAGTAGTTTAAGTATAATCATAAAAATTGAAAATAAAAAAATAAAAAAGTTGTTTCAAAATGAAAAATTAAGAGGACGCCAAAAAGTTGGAATTAAAATTCAACTTAGAGGGTGTCGGTTCAAAATATCATTTGAAACAACTTCTTTAATTTTAAAATCCTTTAATTAATCTAGCTCTAATTCTTACTGAGAAGAATTCAATTATTAAAACTAAAGCAACAAGGCAAATTAGAATTGACCCTGCTTGATTCCATTTATATGCGTTTATTGCAAATATTAATGGTGCACCGATACCACCTGCCCCTACAAGGCCTAAAACGGTTGCATCTCTAAGGTTTATATCAAATCTGTAAATGATTGTTGACATAAACATTGCATAAAGTTGAGGAAATATTCCATATCTTATTTTTTGGAATGTTGTTAATCCCATTGCTGATAGAGATTCTAATATATTTTCGTTTATATCCATTATTGATTCAGCAAATAATTTACTTATCATACCTATAGATGTTACAGCCATAGTCAATACTCCAGCGAAAGGTCCAGGCCCAACCATTCTTATAAATAAGAGACCATAAACTAGTGCAGGGATTGTTCTTATTAATATTAAGAATAATCTTATAGCGTAAGCAACATATTTTGGTACAATATTTACTGAAGTTAAAAATGAGAATGGTATTGCTAAAATTGCCCCTAAAACTGTACCTAAAAAAGCTATAGCCATTGTCTCAACAAGTAAATAAGGAATTCCTTGTTTTGTTAAGTTTATTAAGTTTAAATCAGGAGTTAATATTCCCTTAAATATGTTGCCTACAATTCCCATGCTTTCTTTTGTTGCACCGGCAGATTGTAATCCTAAAAATGACCAAACTAAAAGTCCTGTAATTATTAAAATATTAATAATTGTTTTAATTCTCGTGTTTGGTTCTTGTTCTAATTTTTTTAATATTTCTTCATTCATAATCTACCTCACACAAATTTTTTACGTAAAAATAAGCTTATACCTTCTATTATTACTATTGTTATTAAAACAAGAAGAAGTATAGCTCCCAGGTTGCTATATTCTCTAAGACCGATATTGTGTTTAATTAATATACCTACACCTCCGGCACCAACATATCCTAAAATTGCAGCATATCTTACATTGCCTTCAAAGTTATATAATGCGGTTGCGAAAAATGTAGGTAATACTTGAGGTAATACAGCTTTTATAAATGCCATATATCTTCTATAGCCCATAGATATTAATGCCTCAAAAGCTCCCATATCTACATTTTCTATTTGTTCGTAAATTATTTTTCCTACATATGAAAATGAATAAATAAATATAGCTACCGTCCCCGCTTTTGATCCTATTCCAAATATAAATGTTGCAATTAGAGCATTTACAATAGTAGGGATTGTTCTCATTATGGAAAAAATTGTTCTCATAATCCAATTTGCAAATTTATTATTCATCATATTTGATGAAGCAATATATGCAAAAGGTATTGAAGTTACAGCTCCTAAAAATGAACCTAAAAGAGACATTTTAATTGTTTCAATTAGGGGATCTACTACTTTTGGTAAATATCTAAAATCCGGATTAAATAAATCTTTAAGTATTAAACTCATTTGATGAAATTGTTTTATAATTCTTTCAAATGAAAATTGTGTAAAATGAGCAGATAGTATTAACAGAATTAAAATTAATGGAGCTATAATTATAGCTCTGCTTCTTTTTTCTTTTACAATTGTACCATTTGGCAAGGTATAAATTTTGGGTTTTAAAATTTTATCGTATAAGTTCATTATAAAGCTCCAGACATTTCTATTTCATCAGCTTTTTCACCATAAATAGTTTTTAAAACATCATCATTAACGTTTTTAGCCGGTCCATCATAAACAATTTCTCCATCTTTTATACCGATTACTCTTGAAGCATATTCTAATGCTAAATCAACATGATGAATATTAATTAAAATTGCTATGTTATTTCTTTGATTGATTTTTAGAAGATAGTCCATAACCTGTTTAGCTGTTACAGGATCTAGGCTGGCAACCGGCTCATCAGCTAATATTATCTCAGGTTTTTGAGCTAGAGTCCTAGCTAAAGCAACTCTTTGTTGTTGTCCACCTGAAAGATGATCAGCTCTTACATATGCTTTATCTAAAATATCCACTTGTCTTAATGCATCTAAAGCTTGAATTTTCATTGATTTTGGGAAAAATCCAAACATGGATCTAATAGGATCTAAATCAGGAACAAATCCGGCTAAAACATTATTGATAACTGTTGTTCTGTCAACTAAGTTAAATTGTTGAAATATCATACCTATGTTTCTTCTAAATGTTCTTAAATCTTTACCTTTCAATTCTGAAACATTTTGATCATTTACTGTAAGTCTACCTTCTTCAATAGGAATCATTTTATTAATAGTTCTTATTAAAGTGGATTTACCGGCACCTGAACGTCCTATTATCGCAATCATCTCTCCCGCTTCAATAGTAAGATTTATATTTTTTAATGCCTTGAATCCATTTGGATATATTTTACTAACATTTTCAAATTTAATCATTTTTTCCTCTCATAAAAAATGGGCTAAGCGAACTTAGCCCTTATAAAACATAATTTTAGTGTTTAGTCAATTTTTTCATTAATTTTTGAGCATCTCTTTCTTTATTGTAATCTTCAGATTTTGCTTTTTTGTATCCGAAGTGGTTATAGATGCTTATAACTTTCTTACCTTCTTCAGTTTTAGCTAAGTTAATAAATGCATTTGCTAATGCTTCTTTGAATTCAGGAGTCATATTACCTGATTGAGCATTTTTTGATACAGAAACTGTATCGTTATAAATTTTATCTGAAACACCTATAATATTTGTATCTTCCCAAATATCTTTTGGACCATTGTATTGTTTTACCCATTTATTAGCGTTATCAATTCTTGCATCTGTAAATGCAACGATGACATCAAGTTGACCGGTTGCTAATTGAGCTAAAGCTGTATTGTATGAATCTTGTTCAACAACAGTGCTTAAATCAGTAATTCCTTTTCCATAATTATCTTTTAACCATAAATATGGATAAATGTAACCTGCAGAAGATGAAACACCTCTAACGCCCCATTTTGCAGAGTTTAAATCTTCCCATGTTAGTTTTTCGCCTGCATTAACTTTTTTAGCTAATTCTTTTCCTTTTTCAGAAGGACCTGCTAAAATCATCGATCTATAATATGTTACTTCCTCGTTTACAAGTTTTGTAGGTTTATTTGCATTCCAATCTTTAGCTTTTTCAGAATCGTTATTGTAACCTTTTCTTGTAGCTGTTAATAGAACTTCAGCACCATCATCATATAATACATATGTTCCACCAGGAATTAGACCAACATCAATAGAACCTGCAGATAATGCTTCACCAGTTGCTTCATATGATGTACCAACAGAAATTTCAACTTTTTTTACATTATAACCTTGTTTTTTTAAGTGTTTTTGTAATAATCCTTCAAGTGGCTTTGTTTGACTTATAATGTCTTTAGGATCTCTTGAAGGTACAAATTGTACTGTCAATTTTTCAATAGTCTTACTGTTAGTTCCCTTATCTTTTGCTTTTTTTGTTGTTGATGGTTGACATGCTGATAGCACCATTACCATAACAAGCAATAAAGAAATGATTTTTTTCATTTTTCCTCCTAAAATTTTACTATAATTAAATTATATCAAAAATAATAAAATAATTCAGAATAAAATTATAATTTTTATGTTTAATGTGATTAAATCAGTATTTTAATTGTTACAAAAAAGTTATCTTTTTTAATATATTCTTGACATAAAAATATTTTATAAATATACTAAACATAATTGATAGATAGAGGGAAAATATTATGAAAAAAAAATCATTAAAGAATAAGACAATAGATTTTGATTTGAATGTAGGGGAGAAGTATCTTAAAAATGCTGTTTATTTTGATAATTCACTTAAATTCACTGATTTAATAAATAAAAATATTATAGGAGATACATTTAACGTTTTAGATCATATAGAAAATAATTCAATAGACCTTTTAATTGTAGACCCTCCATATAATCTAAGAAAAAATTACCACGGTAATATTTTTAACGAAAAAAACACAAAAGAGTATGCTGATTATACAGAAAAATGGATATCTAAAATAAAACCTAAATTAAAAGATAAAGGTAGCATATATGTATGTTGTGATTGGAAATCTTCAATGATTATAGGATCAATTTTATTAAAATATTTTAATATTAAAAGTAGGATAACTTGGGAAAGAGAAAAAGGAAGGGGAGCAAAGTCAAATTGGAAAAATTCTTTGGAGGATATTTGGTTTGCAACGAATTCTGAAGAATATACATTTAATATTGATGCTGTAAAGAAAAGAAAAAAGGTTATAGCTCCTTATAAAGAAGAAGGGAAACCAAAAGATTGGAAGGATGATAAAAATGTAAAATACAGGGACACTCATCCATCAAATTTTTGGGATGATATAACTATTCCATTTTGGTCAATGCCGGAAAATACAGCACATCCAACTCAAAAACCGGAAAAACTAATTGCTAAATTGGTCTTAGCTAGTTCAAATGAGGGGGATTTAATATTAGATCCATTTATGGGATCAGGTACTACTTCGGTTGTATGTAAAAAATTAAATCGCAAATTTATAGGAATAGAGCAAAATGAGTTATATGTTTCTTGGGCTGAAAAAAGATTATTAGATGCTGAAGATAATATAGAAATACAAGGGATTAAAGATGGAATTTTTTATGAAAGAAATTTTAATTTAAAATAATAATTTATGATAAATAGAGGTTGTTGCAAAAATAAATTTTTTATTTATTTTTTAATAGTTCTTCTAATAATAAAATTAATACTCAAATTAATTAGTTTTTTAGTGAATATTTAATTGTATTACTAAATAAAAAAAATATTAATATTGGATTATTTTTAACAACATTATCAAAATCATCTCAAAAATGACATAATGTCCTTGATATGGGTAGTAGTTTAAAATTTACAACTTAATTAAAATACCTCTCAAAAATCAAAAAATGCAAAAATGAGATGTAAAATTGATTAAAATCATCAAGATTTATTCATTAAAAAAATCCCCACAAAATTTAAGATTTAAAACTTGAGATAATACTGTCTATATGAATTAAATTTTTACAAATTACAATCTATTATTTATTTTGCAACATTGAGTAATTTTTATTTACGTGCTTTTTAAACGGGCTTTCTAATTTAAAAATAAAAAAGATAGTACATAAAAAGGGAGACTGTACTATCTTTTTTTTATATGTATGCACACCCAGTATCGGCTTAAAACCCGCTGCTGCTTTCAGACTAGTTAGCTCGAGAAAGGCTACCTCACGGCACACAAGAGGGACTACTTAATGCTGCTTCCTTCCGGACCTGACATGGTTCATAGATTCTTGTTGCATGAGACCATCCTGTCAACACCACTTTTTAAGCGCATATCAACAAATTATCAAGTCTCAATCTGGGAATTCAACCCCGCTATAGCGGATTGCGGGTGACAGGGTACCGCTACCACCCCGTTTAGTGCTGGCGGAGAGTGAGGGATTTGAACCCTCGGTACGACTAATTATCGTACACATGATTTCCAATCATGCACCTTAAGCCACTCGGACAACTCTCCAAATATTCAAATTTACTTATTAATTATATAAGAATAAAATAAATAAGTCAATATTTTGTGAAGAATTATTGATTTAAATGAGAGTATAATTATTAAATTTGATATATGTTATATATAAATCGATTATAAAATTAAGCTGCACTTTACTTTTAATTTAGTTTAACCTAAAATAAAAGTTTACAAAGGCGAACACTTATTTTATAATGTTTTATATGAAAACGAGGAGGTATAATGAATAAAACGAAGAAAATTTATATAAGGCTAATTAGTTTTTTACTTGCGTTGTTTATTATTTTTACAGGGTTGGGGCAAATTTATGCAAAAAAATTATTTAAGACCCCGGAAAATAATAAAGTTAGCGGTAAATTTTTTAATAATATTATAGAAAAAGAGTTTGAGGACGCTTTTAATAAAACTGATTATGTAGAATATATTATAACTATGAAGAAAAAACCTGAAATAAAAAATGATTCTAAATCTCATGAAGTTGTACAAAAACTTTTAGATACTGCATTAGAAGATCAGGAAGATATTATAGAGGCAATAAAAAAGGAAGTCAAAAATGGTAATATAAAAAATTATGAATCTTTTTTTATAGTAAATAGTATTTTTATAGTTGGTAATAAAAATTCGTTTCAACTGTTATCTAAAAGAAATGATGTAGAAAAAGTTGTTTTAAATAAAAAAATAAATATAGAACAAAATTATACTAAAAACAATTTTGAGGGAAAATATTTCAAAAGAGATTATGTTGAAAATAATGATATTTCAAAAAAACATATTCCATGGAACTTAAAGAGTATATCTGTTCACAAAACTTTTTCAGAAGGTTATAAAGGAAAAGGTATAGTTGTCGGCATAATTGATTCAGGTGTTGATGTAAATCATCCTGCATTAAAGTCATCATATAGAGGAAATGATGAAGATAAGAAATATTACAGTTTTTTTGATGCTACAACTGGAATAAAAGGTGGAGAACCAACTGATGCTACAGGGCATGGAACTCATGTTGCCGGTACGATATTGGGAAATGATCCTGATGGGAATTCACTTCTTGGAATAGCACCGGAAGCAAAATGGATTGCTGCCAAAGTTTTTGATAAAGATGGGGAGACAACTCCAAAGCAATTGCTTGATGCAGGACAATGGATGCTTGCACCGACTGACCAATTTGGGAATGCACATCCAGAAATGGCACCAAAGATTATAAATGCTTCATGGGGTGGTAATTCAGAGGATGAATTTTTTAGAGCAATTTTACAAGCGTGGCGTAAAGCTGGGATACTTCCTGTATTTTCAGCAGGCAATGCAAATGCTTTTAATGAAGGAGGAGAAGGTTCTATAGGAACACCTGCAAGTTATCCTGAGGCTTTTTCTGTTGGTGCTATAAGAATGGATGATAAAGTTGCAAAATTTTCTTTAAGAGGGCCAAGTAAATATGCTGATGGATTTAAACCTGATATAGTTGCTCCTGGAGTAAATATTAAATCTTCAATAAAAGGAAATAAATATGAAATAAGAACGGGGACATCTATGGCTAGTCCTCATGTAACAGGAGTTGCAACACTTATATATAGTATAAAAAATGATTTTAAGCCGGAAGAAGTTGAAAAGATATTAAGAGAAAGTGCAACTGCACTGACTGATGATGATTATGTTTCGAGTCCTAATCATGGATATGGATATGGTAAAGTAAATGCATATAAAGCTGTTAAGATGGCTGAAAAAATTAAAAAAGATGAAAAATATAGATTTTCTAAAATAAAAGGGAAAATAAACGTTAGAGGAAAAGACACAGATGATGTAAAAATAAATCATACACCTATGAAGACAATGTATAGGGGAAGGCCTTTTGATATTATTGCTAAAGTAAGCGATGATACATATGTAAAAGGAGTTAAACTTTATATAAATAAAAAAGGAAAATGGGAAATAAAAGATTTTAGTTTATATAATGGAAATAAAAAAGAAGGCAAATATTCAGTGAAAATATTACCTGAATTTTTAGATACTGAGAAAATAAAATATTATATAGAAGCTATTGACGGAGATGGAAAATTAACAAAAACTCCTGAATATACAGTAGAAGTAAAAGATGGGATAAGTATAGGATATAAGCAAAATTTTGAAGAAAATCTTGACGGAATTGAATATGGAGGAAAAACTCCTTTTTGGGATTGGGGTAATGTTAAAGACGAGGTTAATAAAAATGTAAAAGCAAAAAGTAAGGTTTTATCTACAGGTTTAGATGGAAACTATAAAAGACTAAATAATCCTGTATTTGTATTACCTACTGTTGATTTAACAAAAGAATTGGAAAAACAAGCAGCACTCAAATTCAAGCATTTTTATGATTTAGATAATGGAGAATATGCATTTTATGATACTGTAGAAGTTTGGATAGGAGAAGTTCCTAAAAATTTGACAGATAATGAAAAAATAGACTACAAAAGAATTAAATCCTATACTAATTCTTCAAAAAATTGGGTAGAAGAAAATATTGATTTATCTTCATATAAAGGAAAGAAAATTTCTATAATGTTCGGTTTGAGAATTGGAGAATATAGCAAAAAAAATAAATTGGGATGGTTTATTGATGATATAGAAATAGTTGAATCTTTGATTGAAACTCCAAGTTATCCAACACAAGATATAAGCTTAGATTATAGAAATCAACAGATAATATTTAATTTTAAAGCTGTATCTAATAATAAAATTACAAGATATAATCTTTACAGATCCGGTTTAAAAGACGGTAAATTTGAAAAAGTATCTTATTTTGATATAAGTGAAAGTAAAAATTATATAACATTAACAGATAATCCTAAAATAAAAAAAGGGACATACTATTATTATGTTACTTCTTCAATTGGAGAAAAAGAAAGTTTGCCATCTAAGGTATTTTCACATACATTTACTGAAGGAAAAGAAATTTTTAGTTACGATTTTGAAAAAGATGATCAAGGATGGATTTCTAAATCGGATAAAGGAATTAAATGGACTAGAGGTAAAATTGATGAAAAAGAATTAAGCGAAAATGAAGTAGGCAAAAGACCCACACCTTCTCAAACTAAAGGTAAAAATGAAGGAAGTCCCAATGTTTGGGGAACTGAATTAAATGACTTTAGAAAGGAAAATTCAGAGTATATCTTAGAGTCTCCTATTATGGATTTGTCTAAGTTGAAAAAAGCAAGACTATATTTGCAAATGTGGTTTAATACTTCCGGAAAATCAGGCTCTGATGATTATGGAAAATATAATAATGACATAGGATATATAAAAATATCAAAAGACAATGGAAATAAGTGGCATAATTTGTTTGAATTAAAGGAAGAAAATATAGATAAAAAAAATATTCATGGGGTAAATCGAAATAAATCAAATTGGTTTACTGATGGTTTTGATATACCTAAAGAATATTTAACTGATAATGTTAAAATTCAGTTTGTATTAAAAACAAATTCTGACATGAATGATAATAATAGTGGGGGTTGGTATATAGATGATGTATCAATAAATGATATATCTCCTGATAATATAGAACAAAATAAAGACATAATATACAATCTAAATAATTTATCAGTAGAAAATGTAAAAGAAAGTAATAAAGATACTAACCAAATATCATTTGGAGAATCTGCAACTATAATGATAGAAGAAACAGGTGTTTATGTAAATAGTGAAAAGGGAAGCGGAGAATATGAAATAATTCACCCTGAAGGAGAATATACACTTGTTGTTAAAGCTAAAGGATATAAAACACATAGAGAAAAAGTATTATTTAAGGAAGGCCTGGATCAAGAAAAAGACATTTTACTTAATAAAGCAGAAAAATTTTTATTAAATCTTTCCGTTAAAGATGATAAAGGTAAAAAAATAGAAAATCCTGTTATACAAATATATGATGAATATAGATTTGAACCTATACAAAAATATATATCCAATTCTATAAATAATGTGGCTATTGAAGAAGGATTATATAAAATACTAGTTACAGCTAAAGGCTATAAGAGTGAGTTGGATCGAGAAGTATTTATAAGAGGAAATTTAAATAGAGATTTTGTATTGAAAAAAATAAAATTAAATGGATCTTATGAAAAATACTATGATGATGGAACAGCTGAAAAAGGATTGCTAAATATAAAACCGGATCAAAAGGTAGCTGCAAGATTTGTTGTAAATAAGCTTAGTCAAATTAATTCTGTAAAGTTGATGTTTAAATCTAATAACAATAAATCTATTGGTAAGATTTTTAATATAAGTGTTTATGGTAAAAACAATATAGATCTTCTTCCTGGTAGAGTTTTGTTAAAAAATTTCGATGTTAAAGTCGATAAAGTAGAAGAATGGCAAGAAGTTATTTTACCTGAAAGTATTCAAGTTGATGATGAATTTTTTGTAGCATATAGTCAGAAAGATGATACTTCAAATGGTCCTGTACTTGGTATTGATGAAGATACTAAAGGATTGGGGAATTATTATAAAATGATTAATAATGCATGGAATGAACCGAGTGAAGTAGGAAGCTATATGATTAGAGTAAATTTATCAGAGATAGATTCTGATAAAGATTTAAATAATAACACTATTAAAAAAATGATAAAAGAAGATTTCAATAAAGGTAAGGATGATAATATAATTCAAATACTGAAAAATGATAATTTCAGCCAAAAAATAAATAATTATAATGTAGGTGAAAATCCAAAAACTTCAGATGATTTTATATTATATTTTCCTGTTTTAATAATGGTGTTAGGATTATTCGGCATTAAAAGTATAAAAAACATTAAGGAAAATTTATGATTTTAAATTTACTAGTAATTAATATTTTGTGTTATTATATTTAAAAAGGGTATATATTTTATATAAAATATTTAAGATTAAATTCTAAGGGAGGGATTTATGAAATTTGAATTACCAAAATTACCATATGCATATGATGCATTGGAACCATATATAGACGCAAAAACAATGGAAATACATCATGGTAAGCATCATGCTGCTTATGTAAATAATCTTAATAAATCTATTGAAAATTATAAAGATTTACAAGAAATGACATTAGAAGAATTAATTAGTGGTATTGATAAACTTCCATCTGATATACAAACGGCAGTTAGAAATAATGGTGGAGGACATATAAATCATTCATTTTTCTGGGAAATATTAAGTAATGATGGTTGTAAGGCACATGGTAATCTAAAAAAAGCTATTGAGAAGAAATTTGGTTCAGTTGACAATTTTAAGGATGAGTTTTCAAAGGTTGCAGTAGGAAGATTTGGTTCAGGATGGGCGTGGTTAGTAATAGATAACGGTGAATTAGAAGTTATGTCAACCGCAAATCAAGATTCTCCATTAATGGAAGGGAAAACTCCAATAATAGGGTTGGATCTTTGGGAACATGCGTATTACTTAAAGTATCAAAATAGAAGACCGGAATATATTGATGCATTTTTTTATGTAGTTAACTGGAAAAAAGCTGAAGATATATATAATCAGTCTATGTAACAAGTTTTATGATAAAACGTAAAAATAAAAAAACATTTATTTATAAACAAATTGAGGCTGTTGCAAAATAACCAAAAATGTTATTTTGCAACAGCCTCAATAATATATTATTGTTTTATTTTTTATTTGAATATTTTTTTGAATTTTGATTAAATTTGGGTGTTACACCGTTAATTTTCATACAAGTAAAGTTAATTAGAATATTTATAATAATAACAAAAGGTACAGATAGTATCATTCCCCAGACACCAAATATACCACCTCCAATTATTATTGATATTAAAATTACGACTTCATGTATACCTGAAGATACACTCATCAATTTTGCACCCACTATATTTTGTTCTATCCATTGAAGTACAAATGATAAAAATCCGATCCATAAGAATAGTATGGGAGATTTTATAAGTGCAAATGCAAGAGCTGGAACTGTTGCAAGTATTGGTCCAACATATGGAATAATATCAACAAACATAGTAATTAATCCGATTATCAAGGCGAAGGGTATGCCGAATATTTCTAACATTATCCAGGTGGCCACACCTATAAATACAGACATCAACGCTCTACTTTTTATAAACTCAAACATCGCAAAATTGATTTCTTTATATAAATATTTTGCATCCGGTCTAATTTTTGGTGGGATTAACGAATACACTGATTTTATAATTTTATCTTTATCTACTATAAAATAATAGGTAATAATAGGAATAAGAACACCTATGATTATTGCTTCGATACTTCCCTGTAAAGTTGTAATTAATGTAGAAATCCATGTAGGAATAGAATTACTTGTACGTAAAAGATAGTCATTTACATTTGTTCTAAGTGATTCTAAAACTTTAGGATTAATGTTCCAATTTTGAAGTGTGTCATTTATTGATATCAATGCCTTATTTATCGAACTTGGAAGAGATACGATAAAGTTGGTAGATTGTTTAATCAAATCAGGAATTATTGCTATTCCTAGAAATACAAAAATTAACAGGATGGAAATATAGGTAATTATTGTGCCCAGACCTCTTTTAATTCCTTTTTGTTCTAGATAATTAACTATAGGATTTAGTAAGTAAGCTAATAATACAGATATGAATACGGCGAAAGTGGTGCTTCCTAATATAGGGTATTCTTTATACATAGCTTTTACAAAAACTATAAGCATACCTATTAAAATAATTTTAAGTATATTTTTCCAGTTTATATTAATTTTTCTTTGTTCTTCAACATTTTTATTTCCTATATAAATTAAATAATATGAACTAAGTCCAACAAAAACTATTATCAATAGAAATAATACATATTGTAAAAATGGTGCTATTGTACTGTTTTTTAAAAACATAATACCTCCATTATGCTAAAACGATTCTATGAAATACTTTTTTACCTTTTTGAATGATTAAATTGTTTTTAAAATCCTTTTCTGATAATTCATAAGCTATATCTTCAACTTTAGATTCATTTAGTTTGATTCCACCTTGTTGAATTAATCTTCTGGCTTCACCATTTGATTTTGTTAACCCAACAAATGTTAACATGCTTAGTAATCCTTTATTATTTTCAAAATCTTCTTTTGAAATTTCTGTAGTTGGCATATTTTCATCGATAGCACCTTTTGTAAATAATGCTTTAGATGTTTCAAGAGCTTCTTTAGCCTTTTCTTCACCGTGAATCAATTTTACAATTTCGTATGCCAAAACTTCTTTAGCCTTATTTATTCTTTCATCATTGTGTTTTGTTAATTCTTCAATTTCTTCTGTTGGTACAAATGTTAATAACATCAAGAATTTCTTAACGTCTCTGTCATCTGAATTTCTCATGTATTGGAATAATTCATATGGAGAAGTTTTTTCTTCGTCTAACCAAATAGCACCCTTCATGGATTTACCCATTTTTACACCATCAGCTCTAGTTAATAGCTTAAATGTCATAGCATAAACTTGTTTATCTTCATGTTTCTTTACAAGTTCAGCACCACCAAGAATGTTTGACCATTGGTCAGAACCACCCATTTGAATCATACAACCATATTTTCTATTTAATACTAAAAAGTCATATGATTGCATTAGCATATATGAAAATTCAAAAAATGTTAAGCCTTTTTCCATACGATTTTTGTATGCATCTTTTTTCAACATTTCATTAACGTTGAAATGCACACCGATTTCTCTCATAAAGTTTAAAAAATTTAAATCTAATAGCCAATTTGCGTTATTATCAATGATTGCTTTTCCATCTGAAAAATTAATGTATTTTTGGAATTGATTATAGAATCTTTGAGCATTGTAATCAATTTTTTCTTTTGTCATAACCATTCTCATATCAGATCTTCCTGATGGATCCCCAATCATAGTAGTACCACCGCCAAGTAGAGCAACAGGAATGTGTCCGTGAGCTTGCATTCTCATCATTACCATTACCTGAATCCAGTGACCAAGAGTCAATGAGTCAGCAGTAGCATCAAATCCGATATAAAAAGGAACTTTTTCTTCAATTAATAATTTCTTCAAGTCTTCTTCATGTGTACAATGATCTAAGTAACCTCTTTCAACTAGTTCATCATATACACTTTTATGTTTAATCTCGTATTTCATCTTTTCCTCCGCAAAATTGTATATATTTTATATTGTATAGCAATATTGAAATATAGTCAATTAAAGGATTATTTACTATATTATTAATAAGTTAGATAATATAAAAAATTAAAAGAATTTCAAAAATAAAATTTAGGAGATATAGTATGATAAATATTAATCAAATAATTAGAGATGTTACTGGTGCTACTAAAGGTGAGAAAGATAAATACTATGTTTACGCACTTTTTGAAAAAGGTAAAAGAAAACCTTTTTATATAGGTAAAGGTCAAGATAGTAGAATTTTTCAACATTCACAAGACGCAAAAAATATTAAAAAATTGATAGAAAATGGTCTATTTGATGAAGAGAAAATGTCATTAAAAATAAAAAAAATAATTGATAATAATGGAGAAATCGAACCTGTAATTGTAAAATTTGGTTTAACAAACGAAGAAGCCTTTGCAACAGAGGCAGCATTAATAAGTTTGTTAGATTATATCTCTGAATTAGATTTAAGTGAGAAGCTTACAAATATTGTAAGAGGCCATGGTTCTGATAGAGAAAAAAGAGTATATTCAAAAGATAATTTAATAAAATGCCGTACAGTAGAAAATTTCATCTATAATTATGAAATAAGCGATTTTGATTTTTCTAAGATAAAGCATAAGTGTGTTTTTATAAAGATTAATAGTTCATATAAAAGTGAAGATACTAAAGAAAAGACATATGAAAATGTAAGAGGGGTCTGGAATTTATCAAAATCAAAAATGGAAAATGTTGAATATGCTGTCGCATTGTATAGGGGAATATGTGTAGGCGTATATCCAATAAGTGGTTGGAAAAAAGCTTATGATCAATCTGAAGAGTACCCATTCCCTAGGGAAAAAGATAATGTGGAATCTGTGTTAGTAAGATATAGTGATATAGAAGAACTTAAAAGAGATAAACCTGATATATTTGAAGAAATTTTCTCGATGAAACAAGATCCTCAAAAAACACTAACAATTTGGAGAAACAAATACTATTTTTACAGTGATCCTAATAAAAGTATTCCTAAAGATTTAAAAAAAGCTATAAATAAAAGGATTATTAACATTCCTAAAAAAGAAGGAGGATATAAAGATATAAATTCCAGAAGTAGGATATTGTACAATTTTTAAAAATGTAAATTAAAAGAAACTATTTTGATATATTATAACTATTAAAATAGTTTCTTTTATTCTTATATTTTAATTTTCGGAATTATATATATTTCAGTTAAAAATTTCCGCTGCTTTCAGGTAGTTCTAGTTTTATACTGTCTTGAATATAAAAAAACTTTAATTTTTGCATCCGGACAATTTATTTTTGCTTTGAAACTATTTCTTTTTTGATTAAAAAAAAGACGGTATTTCTACCATCTCTTAATGAAGTTTATTTTGATTATTTGAAGAATTATTCTCTAATTTTTGATATTTATATGCAATAGCTGAACCTATTGCTGACCATGATGAGCCTATAGTTATTAGAAGTATACCAAGAGTATTACTATTTCTTAAATCTTTATTATAAAGAACTATAATTCCAGCGATAATAAAGAATATTGAACCTAACAAAAATCTAAATGCTATCTTTTTATTTTTATTCACACTTATCCTCCAAATCATATTTATTTAGTTTGTAAAATTCTTTTTTTAATTTCATAACATACCTCTTTTTACAATCAGATTTCAAAACGATAAAATCCTTTTGTAAATTATATCATAATTTACAATCAAATTTAATAAAAATCGTTTTTGATTGTAAATTTAAATACACGAAAAACAAATTCTTCACAACTTTTTTTTGTTATGTATATTTGATATAATTAATTGATAATATAGTTAAAGAATATATTTAAATAATGATTAAAATTCGGAGGCAGGAATGGATAAAAATAAAAAGCCATATTATATTACAACGCCAATTTATTATCCAAGTGGAAATTTACACATTGGACATACATATACAACAATAGCTGCAGATGCGTTGAAAAGATATAAAAAAATACAAGGATATGATGCTTATTTAGTAACCGGTACAGATGAACATGGACAAAAAATTCAAGAAGAAGCAGATAAAAGAGGAGTTACCCCTCTAGAATTTACAACAGGAATAGTAAAGACTGTAAAAGAGTTGTGGGAAAAATTAGAAATAGATTACGATCAATTTGTTAGATCAACAGACTCGGAACACGAAAAAAATGCACAAGATATATTCCAAAAATTATATGAAAAAGGTGAGATATATAAAGGGGTTTATGAAGGATACTACTGTACTCCCGATGAATCTTTTTGGACAGAATCTCAATTAGATGAAAATGGACACTGCCCAGAATGTCATCGTCCAGTAATTAAAAAGACAGAAGAATCATACTTCTTTAGACTTTCAAAATATACAGATAAATTAATCAAGTTATATGAAGATGTTCCGGAGTTCATTCTTCCTGAAAGAAGTAAAAAAGAAATGATTAATAACTTCTTAAATAAAGGGCTTGATGATTTGTCGGTTACAAGAACTAAAGAATCATTGAAATGGGGAGTAGAAGTTCCGTTTGATGATAAACACGTAATTTACGTTTGGATTGATGCTCTAACATGCTATTTAACAGGAATAGGTTATGGTCAAGACGAAGAAAAATTCAATCATTATTGGCCAGCAGGAATACATCTGATGAGCAAGGAAATTGTAAGATTCCATACTATAATTTGGCCAGCTCTATTGATGGCTTTAGGTTATGATTTACCAAAGAGAGTATTTGCTCATGGATGGATACTATTTGATGATACCAAAATGAGTAAATCACTAGGAAATGTGGTTTATCCAGAGCCATTCATCGACCTATATGGAATCGATGCATTGAAATATTTTGTATTAAGAGAGTTTACATTTGGACAAGACGGGTCATTTACAAATGAAAAATTTTTAAATAGGGTAAATTCTGATTTGGTAAATGATTTGGGAAATTTAGTTTCCAGAACAATTGCTATGGTTGAAAAATACAATGAAGCAATCGTTGTTGAGTCAAAAACAAAAGGAGAATTTGACGAAGACCTACAAAACATTGCAAAAAATGCAATAGTAAATGTTGAAAAACATATGGAAGAATTAGCATTTTCATATGCTTTAGAAGATATTTGGACACTTATAAGACGTACAAACAAATATATTGACGAAACAAGCCCATGGATGTTAATAAAAGAAGATAAAGATAGATTAGATACAGTTTTATACAATCTAATTGAAAGTGTAAGAATAATAGCTCAATTAATAGAACCATTCCTACCTCATACATCAAAATTAATTTTTGAACAATTAGGCATTGAAAGTATGGGATGGGATTCTGCAAGAGAATTTGGATTATATCCTGTTGGAAATAAAGTTACAAAAGGGGAAAATTTATTCCCGAGATTAGATATAAAAAAAGAATTAGAAAAAATTCAAAAGGCAAATGATGAATTATTCCAACAAAGAGTTGGATCTGTAAAAAAAGAAGAATCGAAAGAGGGGATAAAGCCAGCAATTGAATTTGAAGATTTTGAAAAAATCGACATGAAAGTTGGAAAGATTTTAGAGTGTGAAAAACATCCAGATGCTGATAAATTACTTGTTTTTAAGGTGAAAATTGGAGATGAAACCAGACAAATAGTTTCAGGTATCAAAAAATGGTATGAACCGGAACAACTTATAGGTAAAAAAGTTGTAGTTTTGATGAATTTAAAACCTAGAAAAATCAGAGGTATTGAATCACAAGGTATGCTTTTATCAGCTGAAAAAGACGGCGAACTTTCATTACTTTCAGTGCTAAACGATGTTGAAGATGGATCAGGAGTTGCTTAATGAGTGAATATATTATTGATTCTCATGCACATTTGACAGATGAAAAATTTGAAGATAGAGATTTAATTATTGAAAACTTTGAAAAAGAAAAAGTTTTGGCTATGATAAATCCCGGTGTAGATGAAGAATCGAGTATTCAAGCTGTTGAACTGGCGAATAAACATAAAAGAGTATTTGCTTTAGTGGGTACTCATCCTCACGAGGCGAAATTTTATGATGATAATTTAAGAGAAAAATATAGAAAATTAGCTGTAAATAATGATAAAGTTGTAGGGATTGGAGAGATTGGTTTGGACTATCATTATGAATTTAGTCCTATCGAAAAACAAAAGGAAGTTTTTATAGATCAGATAAAATTGGCGAAAGAACTGGATTTGCCTATTATTATTCATTCAAGAGAAGCTTTTGATGATACTTACAACATTCTCAAAAAGTATGCTGTAGGTATGAAGGTTTTATTACATTCATTCAATGAAACTTGGGATGATTGTGAAAAATATCTTGATTTAGGATTTTATATTTCTTTAGGCGGAATGCTTACATTTAAGAATTCTAAAAATTTAATAAAAGTTGTTGAAAACATGCCGATAGATAGATTACTTTTAGAAACTGATTCTCCTTATTTAACACCGGTTCCACATAGAGGAAAAAGAAATGAACCACTTTATACTCATGTTGTTGCTAATAGAATTGCAGAGATGAGGGTTGAAGATGTTTCATATATAAAAGAAAAAACAAATCAAAATAGTATAGAATTTTTTGATTTAATTAATCATGGGTTAAATACAGATGGAAAAAATTAAAGAAATTATTGTAGTTGAAGGAAAAGACGATATTATTGCGGTTAAAAGGGCATTTAAAGGAAATATTGATGTTGTGGCAACTCATGGCCTTGGAATAAAGAAAAACCTTTTAGAAGAATTAGCAAAATTAAATGAAACTAAAGGTATAATAGTTTTAACAGACCCCGATTATGCAGGAAAAAGAATATCTAACATGATTAGAGAATATGTTCCAAATGCAAAATTCGCAAGCATATCTAGAAATGATGCTACAAAGGGGGATAATATAGGAGTTGAAAATGCTTCTGATGAAGCAATTATCAAAGCTATAGATAAGGCTAGACCAATTTACGAAGAATCAAAAGAAATATTTTCTATGGAAGATATTATAGATAATGGATTTTCAGGATTACAAAATTCAAAAGAACGAAGAATTAAGTTCTGTAAAATAGTAGGAATAACTTACTGTAACGCAAAACAATTATTAACAAGATTAAATGCTTTTGGAATTACTAGAGAAGAATTTGAAAAAGCAGTTAAACAATTAGGAGATTAAATGGGAAGAGATAGACTATACTCACCAAAAGTTATAAAAGAAATTAAAAATTTTTTTGGATTTAATTTTTCAAAAGGATTGGGACAAAATTTTCTTACGGATGGAAATGTTGTTAGAGCAATATCCGAGGGGGCAAAAATCACAAAAGATGATAATGTTTTAGAAGTAGGACCAGGATTTGGAACTTTAACAGAAGAACTTTTGATTAATGCTAAGAAGGTAGTATCTGTGGAATTGGATGAGAGATTAAATCCTGTTTTAATACAGACATTAGGAGAGTTTGATAATTTTGTCCTTGTGAATGCTGATATTCTTAAAGCTGATTTGAATAAATTAGTTTCAGATCAATTTGGAGATGAGCCATTTAAAGTGGTTGCAAATTTGCCTTATTACATTACTACCCCAATAATCGAATTATTTTTAGAAAGTAATCTAAATGTAAAATCACTTACATTTATGGTTCAAAAAGAAGTGGGAGATAGGATTTTAGCTAAACCGGGAAATAAGGTGTATGGTTCATTGACTGTATTTACAAGTTTTTATGCAGAAGCATCAATGGTTGTAAAAGTTCCGAAAACAGTATTTATGCCGCAACCAAAAGTTGATAGTGTAGTTATAAATTTGAGATTGAAAGATAAATTACCGAATGTAAATAAAAAAATATTTTTTAAGCTTATGAGAGGTGGATTTACAAAAAGAAGAAAAAACATATTAAATTCATTGACTACAGATTTATCTTTAGGTGTTGATAGAGCTAAGATGAAGGAAATATTAGCAAAATTAAATATTCCTGAAAACTATAGAGCAGAAGATTTATCACTTGAAGATTATTTAAATATTACAAAGTGTTTAGAAAAAATGTAACAGGGTATAAACAAGTTGCGACTAATATAGTTGAAATTATATGACTTTGTTATATAATTAAAATAACAATAAAAATTAAGGAGAAATAATATGCAAAAAGTTGTAGTATACACATCAGAAACATGCCCTTACTGTGTAGCAGCAAAGGAATTCTTAAAAGAAAATAATGTAGAATATACAGAAAAAAATGTAACATCGGACGAAACAGCAAGAAATGAATTAATCGAAAAGGGTTATAGAGGGGTTCCTGTTATAGTAGTAGGTGAAGAAGAAATTGTAGGATTTGATAAAAACAGATTATCAAGTTTATTAGGATTATAATTCGAGTAGAGCCAGTGCATTTAATGTGTACTGGTTTTTATTTTTTAAATTAATACCTAAACTATTTCTTTTAGATTCAATATTTATTTTAATAATTTTACCTTTATATAGATATGTAGCTTTAAAAAAGTGGGATATATGGTTACAAATAAAAGAGTTTACTTGATTTTAGGAATTATAGGAACTGATGTTCAAATCATTGAATATAGAGAAATTGAAAAGCTTAATGTAAATATTGGAATTTTAGAAAAAATGAAAAATTTTATTTAATTTATGTTATATTAAAAGTGATTGGAGGTAATTATGAAAAATTATTTTATAAAAGTACTGAATGGTATGGCTTTAGGCTTATTCTCTTCACTTTTAATAGGTTTGATACTTAAGCAAGTAGGCATGCTTGTTAAATTTGACTTGCTAATTCAATTTGGAGATATGGCTCAAAAATTAATGGCACCTGCTATAGGGGCGGGTGTTGCGTATGCAATTAATGCTCCCGGATTGGTTATATTTTCTGCTATGATTGCAGGTGCAATTGGTGGAGGTTCTGTTAATACTGTTGACGGTAAAACATTAATAAGTATAGGAGAACCTGTAGGTGCATTTATTTCTTCGTTGGTAGCATCCGAATTTGGAAAAAGAATTTATGGTAAAACTAAGGTTGATATTATATTAGTGCCAGCTAGTGTAATAATAATTGGAGGTTTAGTAGGATTTTATTTAAGTCCATATATTTCAAAGGGAATGAATTACATAGGAGAAATTATCAATTTCGCAACCCATCAACAACCATTTTTAATGGGTTTATTAATTTCTTTAATTATGGGAATAATTTTAACTTTACCAATAAGTTCTGCTGCTATAGGAATAAGTTTAGGATTAAACGGATTGGCAGCTGGAGCTGCGATTGTTGGTGGAGCATCTCATATGGTTGGATTTGCAATTGCTTCATATAGAGAGAATGGATTTGGTGGATTAATATCGCAAGGGTTAGGTACTTCAATGTTACAAATAGGAAATATAGTAAAAAAACCAATTATTATGTTACCTGCAATAATCAGCTCAATAATTTTAGGACCAATTTCAACTGTAATTTTTAAGATGCAAGCAACTCCAGCAGGTTCAGGAATGGGAACAAGTGGATTAGTTGGACAATTTTCCACATATTCAGCTATGGGTAAAAATGCTTTTTTAGGAGTGTTGCTATTACATTTCATACTACCCGGAATAATTTCGTACCTTGTTTCTTCGTTTATGTATAAAAAAGGATATATAAAAATGGGTGATATGAAATTGAGTAATGGTAAATAGAAAATTAAAAGGTGTTTTATTGAAAAATAAAATTTTTAATGATATTAGTAAATTTAGATAAAACATTAATTTTAAATTATTTCAATCAAAGGTATTATATCATCGCAAAAATTAGATTTGGCAAAATGAGATAATGAAAATTGGTATCAAAAGTATCGCAAAAATTAGATTTGGCAAAATGAGATAATGAAAATTGGTATCAAAAGTATCGCAAAAATTAGATTATAAAAATTGCGATAATAAAATGAGTCGAAAAAATCAAAATTCATTAATGAAAAATACCCACAAATTAAAAAATATTGAAAATGCGATAAAAATCAGTGCTGAAAAAGTACCTACAAAATTCAAATCATAAAAATTGCGATATTTTTTTAGTGAAAAACAATACCCGCAAAATATATATGTTAAAAATTGAGATAATATAGTATATATGGATTAAGAGTTAAATAAGATATACATTTTGTTGGATATTAATGTTATTCTATAAATAAGCCCTGGATATTGAAATTTAGGGCTTATCTATTTTTAAAATTTTATAATATAAAATTTGTTTATTATTTTATCTAATTTAATATATTTTAGGCGTGTTGTTTTCGACGTTTTCTATTTCTTTAGTAATTATTTTTCTTAAATTTAATTTATACTTTTCATATTTAGGCTCAAAAACGATGTTATTTAATTCTCCTATTTTATCTAAGTTATCTATAATTCTTCCTAGATTATTATCTATACTTATATAAAATCCTAAATATATATAGGATCCTAAATAATCAGATTCTTCTTCTGCATTTTCACCTCTATATTCTTGAGGAATAGCTGTGATTTTATTATTAATAGAATGGTTTTCTGATAAATCACCAGAATTAGTTAAATTCGATTTTTCAACATATGCATTTTCGTAACCAGATTCTTCTACCTATAAAAAAAGTAATCAAATGATGACTTTACTATTTATTTAATTCCTCTATCAATAAATCTGGTTCAATACCATGAACCATGGCAGCTTCTTCTACTGTTTCTAATTGGCTTATAGGACATCCGATACAACCTAAACCATACATCATAAGAATGCTTAAAGTTTTAGGTTTCAGTTTAATAACATCACCCAATATCATATCACCGGTTATAACTATTTCATTTTTATCTGTCATAATTTCCTCCTATTTGAAAATATTATATTATAAATATCAATACATTTAAAATATTTACCAAAATTTATAATATAATTATATTAAATAATATATTTGGAGGAATAATGAATAGAATAAAAAAAATTATAGCTATAACTTTTGTATTTGTTTTAATATTTACAAATATTTCTTTTGCCGAATCTAAAATTAAATGGGATGAAGAAATAATTTATTTCATACTTACAGATAGATTTTTTGACGGAGATAAGTCTAATAATGAACTATATGGAAAAGATTCATATGATTTAAATCATTTAGAAGCATATCATGGTGGAGATTTTCAGGGAATAATTGACAAGGTTTCTTATTTAAGAGAATTAGGAATTACAACACTTTGGATTACTCCTGTAGTTAAAAATATTGAAACTAATATGAGAAAAGATATAAATGACAAGCAATACGGATATCACGGATATTGGGCTGAAGATTTTACTAAAATTGATCCTCATCTTGGAAACGAAGAAAAATTAATGGAATTGGTAGATGTTTTAGCTGATAATGGAATAAAACTAATGGTAGATGTTGTTTTAAATCATGCTGGATATGGTATGAATAATGAGAAACAATTTAATGATATGTTTAGAAAAAATCCGGATAAAAGTGAAGTTAAAGGAGAATTAGCGGGATTACCGGATTTTAAGACTGAAGAAAGGGAAGTTAGAGATAAACTTATTAAATGGCAATCTTATTGGGCTAACAAAATCTCCCCGAAAGGAAATAAAATTGCGTATTTCAGAGTAGATACCGTAAAACATGTAGATAAAGATACATGGAAAGATTTTAAATCAAAAATAATAGAATTAAATCCGAACTTCAAGATGATAGGAGAAGTTTTTGATGCAAATATAACAAAGACTGGGGGATATTTAGACGATTCCATGATGGATTCTCTTTTAGATTTTGATTTTAAAAATGTTGCATATTCTTTTTCTAAAGGTAATTTTGAGGATGTAAATAGGAAATTAAAATTTAGAAACTCTAAAATAAATGAGAATATTACTATGGGGCAATTTTTATCATCCCATGATGAAAACGGATTTTTAAAAATGAAATTAAATAATGATGTCAACCTGTTTAAGCCTGTTGTTTCTTTACAATTAACAACTAAAGGACAACCTGTTATTTATTATGGGGAAGAAATAGGAATGTCCGGAAAAAAAGATGACTTTACAAATGGTGTTTACAGTGAAAATAGGGAATCTTTTAAATGGGATAAGGTTAAGGATAATAAACTTACTGATCACTATAAGAAAATGATTGAAATTAGAAAAATGCAAAAAGATGTATTTTCTAAGGGTGGTAGAGAAATGGTTTATTCTGATAAAAATGTATATGTATTTGAAAGGAAATTTGGAGATAAATCTATAATTACATTTTTAAATAAAAGTAATGAAAACCAAAATATTGAAATAGATAATAAATTTAATTCTATGAATTTGGTGAATTTATATTCACGTGAAGAAATAAAAGCTGGCAAAACAATCAAAGTGAACGTCCCTAAGAATGAAGCTGGAGGAACTGTAGTTTTAATTGACAAGAATTATGTTCCTAAAGATTTTAAAGTAAAAAAACATTATAGTTCTATTATATATATATTTTTTGTTTTTAATATTTTATTAATTTCTTTCATAATATTTTTAATTATTAAAAAAAAGAATAAAAATTGATTGTAAAATTTTATTGACAATCAAATATTTTTTAGATATAATATTTAATTAATTTGACAATTGTTATTGGTTGTGTTAATATATTACTATCCAAAAACAGAAAAGGATGTGATATCGAATGAAAAGATCAGAAGCATTAGCAGCTATTAGAAGTGAAGTAGAAGAGAACATCGGCAAAAAGGTACAACTTAAGGCTGATAGAGGTAGAAAGAAAATTGTCACCAGAGTTGGATATATTGAGAATGCATTTCCTAATTTATTCACGGTAAAAGTAAATAATGATTTTGATGAAAGTGTTACGCTTTCATACACTTATTCAGACGTATTAACATCAACGGTTAAAATTAAAGTTGTGAGTTAATTTTACAAGCATCGTTTAATCGGTGCTTTTTTTATTGAAAAAATGAAATTAAAGAGGAAATTATGAATATTAGTAATAGACCGATAGGAGTTTTTGATTCAGGACTTGGGGGATTAACTGTTTTAAAAGAATTAAAGAAAATTTTACCAAATGAAAATTATATTTATTTAGGAGATTTGAAAAATAGTCCATATGGAGACAAAAGTGGTGATGAGATAACATCTTTTACTAAAAAAAATATAGAATTTTTTCTGAAAAATGGTGTAAAACTTGTAGTTGTAGCATGTAATACTGCCTCATCATACAATATTGAAAAAATTAGAGAAATTTATAATGTTCCTATAATAACAGTTTTAGAGTCTGCCATAAGCGGTATAAATAAAGAGGATAAGAATATTTTATTGGCTGCAACCAAAGCTACTTGTAATTCTGGTTATTTTGATAAACTTTTAAAAATGAATTTTGAAATTGTAAACTTATATAAAGAGGCTTGTATAGACATAGTACCATCAATTGAAAATAAAAATTTGGTTGATGATGAAATTCAAGTAATAGTTGATAAGTATATAAAAAAATATTCTAAAGAAAAAATTGATAAATTGATTTTGGGATGCACACACTATCCTATTTGGAAAAAATATTTTGAAAATTCAGTAAATAAGGATGTAGAAATATTTGATCCTGCACATAAATTAGCACTAGATGTATATAATTATTTGAATATAAATAGAATGTTAAATAATGATGAAAATTCAAAAATTAAGTTTTGTGTAACTAAAAACAAAGATATATTTTTTGAAAAATCAAAAAAATTTATTGGGGAAAAATTTATTGAAAAAGTTGAAAAAATTGAATTATAATTTTAAAAAAATCTCAAAATTAATCTTTAATTAAATGACTATATATTGTATAATTAAAAAGACAGATAAAGAGTTTTATATAAGGTTTAGGGATGAAAAATGAGATTAGATGATAGATTGAAAAATAGACAAGAAAATAGAAGAATTAAAAAAGATAAAAAAAGAAAGCAAATGAGAAATTTATTGATAGGAACAGTTTTGGTAGTATCTATAAGTGTATCAATTGCTTATTTTTCATTATCTAAAAATCATAATGTAAATGCTAATACAGCCAAAATATCAAGTGATATTAATGAAAGTAAGGAAAATGCATTTTCGGATATACCTATAGGTTATAAAAAAGTTAATAAAACTGCATTTGTATTTAGTTCTACAGAGGATAATCCTAAAAATTTATTAACCTTAAATGAAGGTGAATATGTTGAATTTTTAGGTTCTGAAAAAGGTTGGAGTAAAATAAAACATAAAGGTCAAGTTGGATATGTTGAAAATTCGAATCTAAATTCAACTAAAGATAATGAACTTAAAATTATTAAAGGTCAGCTTATAGTAACAAAGGATTATGTAATTCCAAATGATTTTGAAACTACATTTGATGTTGAAACTGAAAATGCAATGCTTGTAATGTTTGAAGCTATGAAAAGAGAAGGTTTAGAATTAGGAGTTTCTAAAAAATATATAAGTTCAGATGAAGAAACACCAAAAGTTGAAAAACAAAAATACGTTCTTCCATTAATTGAACAAAATGAATTACGAACGGGAAAAGCTATAGAAGTTAATATTCCAAATGGTGCAACTAGAGTTGATTTTTCTGAAACTAAAGAAGGTAAATGGTTAGCTGAAAATGCTTATAAATTTGGATTTATATTAAGATATCCTGCTAATAAACAAGACATAACGGGATTTATTTCTAATCAATATATTTATAGATATGTAGGGTCGGAAGTTGCTAAAGAAATGCATGATTCCGATTTAACTATCGAAGAGTATTTTAAATAGATTAGGAGGGATAAATGTTAGAAAATATAAAAAATGAACTGCTATCAGGAAAATTTGGCGACTCTAAAGAAAATGAAATATTAAGAGAGTATACAACATTTAAAATAGGTGGACCTGCTGATATACTTGTTAAACCTAATTCAGAGTATCAACTTTCAGAATTGGTAAAATTTTGTAAGTTAAATGATATACCTTTAACTATAATAGGTAAAGGATCTAATCTGCTTATAAGAGATAAAGGCGTAAGAGGGGTAGTTATAGTTTTAAGAGATAACTTTAATGAAATAAAAATTGATGGGTTACAAGTTACTGCTCAAGCAGGAGCTTTATTGAGAGATGTAGCGATAGTATCATTTTCTAAGGATTTAACAGGATTGGAACCTGTAAGCGGTATTCCCGGAAGTGTCGGCGGAGCTATTATTATGAATGCCGGAGCTTATGGAACTGAAATGTCAAATATTGTTAAATCAGTAAGATGTATGGAACAAAATGGAGAAATAAGAGAATATACAAATGAAGAAATGGATTTTTCTTATAGACATTCTTTAGCATCTGAAAAAGGCTTGTTAGTTATATCCGCCACATTTAAATTAGAAAAAGGCGAACATGATGAAATTCAACAAAAATTTAAGGAATATGATTATAAAAGAAGTTCTAAACAACCTTTGGAAAAAAATTCAGCCGGTTCAACATTTAAGAGACCTCAAGGACATTTCGCTTCTAAATTGATAGATGATACAGGGTTAAGAGGATTTACTGTAGGCGAAGCTCAGGTTTCAGAAAAACATTGTGGGTTTTTAATTAATATTGAAAATTCATCTTGTGAAAATATGTTGGAACTTATTCGTCAAGTACAAGAAAAAGTTTATGAAAAATATAATGTAAGACTTGAAAGAGAAGTAAAGCTTATAGGTGAAGAATAAAATTAGGAGAATTCTATGGAAGTAGTAATAATAACAGGAATGAGCGGAGCCGGTAAAACTTCAGTATTAAATATATGTCAAGATAATGATTACTATGGAATAGATAATATTCCTCCTAAGTTAATTTCTGAATACTTCCAATTAATTGATAGTGAAAATATGGAGTATAATAAATTTGTTTTTGTTATAGATATAAGATCTGGACATTTCTTAAATGATTTTGAAAATGAAATAATAAAATTAAGAAAACAAGGACATGATGTAAAAATCATTTATTTGGATGCTGATGATGACGAATTAATTAGAAGATATCAAGAGAAGAGAAGACCGCATCCATATAAGAATTTAAGTCTTGGAAATGCGATAAAAAAAGAAAGAGAAGAAATGTTGAAAATCAGAGAGTTATCTGATTATTATTTAAACACTACAGGATTTAATAGTTCTTCATTAAAAAATAAATTATTAGAAATTTTAGAAGTTAAAGAAAAAGCTACAATTCATATAATAAGTTTTGGTTTTAAATATGGAATATTAAAAGAAGCTGATTTATTGTTTGACGTAAGGTTTATAACAAATCCTTTTTATATTCAAACTTTAAAGGAAAAAAGTGGTAAAGAAGAAGAGGTTAGAAATTTTGTTTTAGGCTTTGAAGCGTCAAAAGAATTTATAAATAAGATAGAAGATCTTGTAGATTTTTTAGTACCTAATTTTCTTAAGCAATCAAAAAGCAATTTAGTTATAGGTATTGGATGTACAGGAGGTAAACATAGGTCAGTAGTTATTTCTGAAAAATTAAATGATATTTTAAGAGAAAAATATGACGTTAATGTATATCATAGAGAACAAAATAAATGGTGAAAGGGAGGTGGTTTTGTGAAGGAACATAGCGCCGGCGGCGTAGTCATTAATAATGGTAAAGTTTTAATATTGAAGAAATATTATGGGGATTGGGTACTACCTAAAGGTAAAATGGAAAATAATGAAACCACGGACATTACAGCTGTTAGGGAAGTTGAAGAAGAAACTGGTATAAAAGCTGAAATAATAAAAAAAATAGGATATGCAAGATATCATTATTTAAATCAAGAAGATAAAGATGTTTCTAAAAGAGTTGATTACTATATAATGAAACAAATTGGCGGTGATCTAATTCCTCAAAAAGAAGAAGGTTTTTCTTTTGCTGACTTTGTTGATTATAAAATGGCTGTGGAATTACTAAAACATGATTCTGAAAAAAGAATGGTAAAAAATGCGATAAAAATATATGAAAGTTTTAGGGGAAAATAATGTCTTTCTCAAATAAAATAAAAAAAGAATTATCCATAGTAAAAATTAATAGCAAACTGGAAGCCTTAATAGAATTGTCTTCTATATTAAAATCAAATGCAAGCATTTCAATAAGAAATGCTTTTATTAATATAAACTTTTCTACGGAAAGTGAGTACGTTGTAAAAAGAATATATAAACTTATTGATTATATATATGATTATGAATCTGTAATAAGTAGATTTGAAAATAATTCAATTATGAAGAAAGGTATATATAATATATCTGTTGAAGATGAAAACATAGTAAATAAAATTTTATCAGATT
Organism: Helcococcus ovis; assembly: GCF_004524775.2. Classification (NCBI taxonomy): domain Bacteria; kingdom Bacillati; phylum Bacillota; class Tissierellia; order Tissierellales; family Peptoniphilaceae; genus Helcococcus; species Helcococcus ovis. Next base: position 149,743 of record NZ_CP119081.1, read on the forward strand.
CAGGATTTGATTTTTATGGAAACTATACTACTAAAATAGAAGTAATATTTTCAAGAATAAAAAGTTTAGAAGCAAAGGGAATATCATCATATTTGAGAGGATTATTTATAGGCTCAGGCAGTATGGTTGATCCAAATAAGAATTATCATTTAGAAGTTATCTTTACTACTAAAGATGATTTGGACCTAGCTTGTAAAGTGCTAGAGTATGCTAAAATAGATGTATTAAAAGGTGAAAGAAAAGAAAAATATTTAATTTATATAAAAAATTCAGAAATTATTTCTAATTTTTTAAATATTATAAAAGCCAATAGAGCTTTATTGGAGCTTGAAAATATTAAAATAGAAAAAGAAATAAGAAATGATACTAATAGAAGGATAAATTTTGATATGGCTAATATAAATAAAACAGTTAATACAGCGCAAAAACAATTAAAATATATAGAAATTTTGGAAATGAAAAATAAAGTACCGGAAAATCTAAAAGAGTTAGTAAAATTAAGAAAAAAATATCCTGCGGATTCCTTAAAACAACTTGCTGAAAAATTTGATCCACCAATATCAAAATCGAGCGTATCATATAAAATGAATATGTTGAAATCATTAGCTGAAAAAGAAGAAAAAAAATAAAAAAAAGCTTGACAACATAAAATAAAATTGTTAATATATAAAAGTTGACTGAAACGGAAACTAAGAAAGCGAAAGAAAAATAAAAAAAGCTTGACAAGAGAAATTTCAGATGATAATATATAAAAGTTCACTTAACTTAAGGAAATCTTGAAAAGAAAAAAAACAAAAAAAAGCTTGACAAGATAAAGTAAAAGTGATAATATATAAAAGTCGTCACAAGAGAGATCTTGAGACAATAAAGAACCTAAACAATTAAATAACGTCAATAACTTTTGAGTATGATAATTTCAAAAAATAAGCTAGATCAAACTTTATTTTGAGAGTTTGATCCTGGCTCAGGACGAACGCTGGCGGCGTGCTTAACACATGCAAGTTGAACGAGAATTTTTTAATTAATTTCTTCGGAAAGAGATTAAAGAAGGAAAGTAGCGAACGGGTGAGTAACACGTGAGAAACCTGCCTTTCACAAAGGGATAGCCTCGGGAAACCGGGATTAATACCTTATGACACTTAGATATCGCATGATAATTAAGTTAAAGAATTTCGGTGAAAGATGGTCTCGCGTCTGATTAGCTAGTTGGTAAGGTAACGGCTTACCAAGGCGACGATCAGTAGCCGGATTGAGAGGTTGAACGGCCACACTGGAACTGAGACACGGTCCAGACTCCTACGGGAGGCAGCAGTGGGGAATTTTGCACAATGGGGGGAACCCTGATGCAGCGACGCCGCGTGAACGATGAAGGTCTTCGGATTGTAAAGTTCTGTCCTTAGTGAAGATAATGACTGTAACTAAGAAGCAAGCCCTGGCTAAATACGTGCCAGCAGCCGCGGTAATACGTATGGGGCAAGCGTTGTCCGGAATTATTGGGCGTAAAGGGTACGTAGGCGGTAATTTAAGTCTGAATTTAAAGGCTGTGGCTCAACCATAGTAAGGTTCAGATACTGGATTACTTGAGTAGATGAGGGGAAAGTGGAATTCCATGTGTAGCGGTGAAATGCGTAGATATATGGAGGAACACCTGTGGCGAAGGCGACTTTCTGGAATCTAACTGACGCTGAGGTACGAAGGCGTGGGGAGCAAACAGGATTAGATACCCTGGTAGTCCACGCAGTAAACGATGAGTGCTAGTTGTCGGGAGTCAAATCTCGGTGACGCAGCTAACGCATTAAGCACTCCGCCTGGGGAGTACGTACGCAAGTATGAAACTCAAAGGAATTGACGGGGACCCGCACAAGCAGCGGAGCATGTGGTTTAATTCGAAGCAACGCGAAGAACCTTACCAAGGCTTGACATATACAGGGATATACTAGAGATAGTATAGTTTCTTCGGAAACTTGTATACAGGTGGTGCATGGTTGTCGTCAGCTCGTGTCGTGAGATGTTGGGTTAAGTCCCGTAACGAGCGCAACCCTTATCTTTAGTTACCAGCATTTCGGATGGGGACTCTAGAGAGACTGCCGGTGATAAACCGGAGGAAGGTGGGGATGACGTCAAATCATCATGCCCTATATGTCTTGGGCTACACACGTGCTACAATGGTCTGAACAAAGCGCAGCTACCTCGTGAGAGCAAGCGAATCGCATAAAACAGATCTCAGTTCGGATTGTAGGCTGCAACTCGCCTACATGAAGTCGGAGTTGCTAGTAATCGTGGATCAGAACGCCACGGTGAATGCGTTCCCGGGTCTTGTACACACCGCCCGTCACACCATGGGAGTTGGCAATACCCGAAGCCGTCGAGCTAACCGTTAGGAGGCAGACGTCGAAGGTAGGGTCAATAACTGGGGTGAAGTCGTAACAAGGTAGCCGTATCGGAAGGTGCGGCTGGATCACCTCCTTTCTAAGGAAAAGTTGGTAGAGAAAAAAAGTATTTATCAACTATTAAAAAGAAATTACGATTCAATAGGCATTGACGTTTAGTTTAGGAAAATTAAATATTTTATCTGGCGACAGATTTCTTTATGGGGGTATAGCTCAGTTGGGAGAGCGTCTGCCTTGCACGCAGAAGGCCAGGAGTTCGAATCTCCTTACCTCCACCATTTGAACCTAAAACAATTAAATATTATGAAATATTTCTGGTCAAACAGAAAAGGGCGCAAGGTGAATGCCTTGGCATATGGAGCCGAAGAAGGACGTTAGCAAACGAAAGCCACGGTTAGCTGCAACAAGCTATGATCCGTGGGTATCCGAATGGGGAAACCCACATGATGAAGAGTCATGTACCATATACTGAATACATAGGTATATAGGAGGAAAACCCGGAGAACTGAAACATCTAAGTACCCGGAGGAAGAGAAAGAAAACTCGATTTTCTTAGTAGCGGCGAGCGAAAAGGAAAGAGCCCAAATTTGCATAGGCTTTAGGATATCTAGTAGAATTATCTGGAAAGATAAACCATAGAAGGTAAAGGTCCTGTATACGAAAGATAGAATAAAGTAGCATAAAAGAGTACCATCGAACACGTGGAATTCGGTGGGAATATAGGGGGACCACCCCCTAAGGCTAAATACTACCATATGACCGATAGTGAAGAGTACCGTGAGGGAAAGGTGAAAAGAACCCCGAGAGGGGAGTGAAATAGAATCTGAAACCTTGTGCTTACAATCAGTGGAAGCAGGCAGGATCTGTGACCACGTACTTTTTGTAGAACGGGCCAGCGAGTTATGGTATAAGGCGAGGTTAAGTAATTAAGTTACGAAGCCGTAGGGAAACCGAGTGTGAATAGCGCGAGAGTCTTATGCTATAGACCCGAAACTGGGTGATCTATCCATGGTCAGGGTGAAGTTGAAGTAAAATTCAATGGAGGCCCGAACCGGGTATCGTTTAAAAGATATCGGATGAACTGTGGATAGGGGTGAAAAGCCAATCGAACTCAGAGATAGCTGGTTCTCCTCGAAATAGCTTTAGGGCTAGCGTTGATTTGAGATTACTGGAGGTAGAGCACTGAATGGTCGCGGGGCGTTTGACGTTACCAAGATCTATCAAACTCCGAATACCAGATAATTATAATCAGCAGTCAGAACGTGAGGGATAAGCTTCACGCTCAAAAGGGAAACAGCCCAGACCGTCAGCTAAGGTCCCCAAATCATGTTAAGTGGGAAAGGATGTGATTCTACTCAGACAACTAGGATGTTGGCTTAGAAGCAGCCATACATTTAAAGAGTGCGTAATAGCTCACTAGTCAAGTGGAGTTGCGCCGAAGATAAACGGGGCTAAACATGATACCGAAGCTACGGAATTTAGAGACAAGAAGTAAAAGATTTAAGGAAAGTAAGTTTAATCAGAAATATAAAAAGAAAAGACGAAATTAAAATTTCATACGTCAGACATCAGAAAGATTATTCCCGTATGTAAATACGAAAATCAAAGATGAAAAAAGTATAAGAAACAATTTCAAAAGAAGGATTAAATAAACAGAACTTAGAAAATTTACTTCTCGTCTCTAGATTGGTAGAGGAGCATTGTGTACACGTTGAAGCTGAATCGAAAGATAGGTGGAGAGTACACAAGAGAGAATGCTGGCATGAGTAGCGAGAAGGTGAGTGAGAATCTCACCCGTCAAAAACCTAAGGTTTCCTGAGCAAGGCTCGTCCTCTCAGGGTTAGTCGGGACCTAAGCTAAGGCTGAAAAGCGTAGGCGATGGACAACAGGTTGAAATTCCTGTACTGCTAATGATCGTTATAAGAGATGTGTTGACGCAGAAGGTTAACTTAAGCACACGAATGGAAAGGTGTGTCTAAGCACAAAGTTAGGCTCCGGAGGCAAATCCCCGGAGTAACGATGAAGTGTGATGGGGATCGAAATATAAGTAGAGAAGTAAGTGACACCAAGCTGCCGAGAAAAGACACTATCGAGATCAAAAGCACCCGTACCGCAAACCGACACAGGTAGGTAGGAAGAGAATTCTAAGACGCGCGGAAGAACCATTGTTAAGGAACTCGGCAAAATGACCCCGTAACTTCGGGAGAAGGGGTGCCCTCATAAGAGGGCCGCAGTGAATTGGCCCAAGCGACTGTTTACCAAAAACACAAGTATCTGCTAAATCGTAAGACGAAGTATAGGTGCTGACACCTGCCCGGTGCTGGAAGGTCAAGGGGAAGGCTCAGCGCAAGCGAAGGCTAGAACTTAAGCCCCAGTAAACGGCGGCCGTAACTATAACGGTCCTAAGGTAGCGAAATTCCTTGTCGGGTAAGTTCCGACCCGCACGAAAGGTGTAACGATTTGGGCACTGTCTCAACAATGGATCCGGTGAAATTGTATTAGTTGTGAAGATGCAACTTACCCACGCTAGGACGGAAAGACCCCGTGGAGCTTTACTGTAGATTGATATTGGATTTTGAGGTTTAATGTAGAGGATATGTGGGAGACAGAGAATCAGTGGCGCCAGTTGCTGAGGAGTCGCCGTTGGAATACCACACTTTAAGCTTTAAGGTTCTAACCATGCACCCTGAATCGGGTGTTGGGACACTGTCAGTTGGGCAGTTTGACTGGGGCGGTCGCCTCCTAAAAAGTAACGGAGGCGTTCAAAGGTTCGCTCAGAATGGACGGAAACCATTTATAGAGTGCAAAGGCAAAAGCGAGCTTGACTGTGACACCTACAAGTGGAGCAGATACGAAAGTAGGACTTAGTGATCCGGTGGTACCGAGTGGAAGGGCCATCGCTCAACGGATAAAAGCTACCCCGGGGATAACAGGCTTATCTCCCCCAAGAGTTCACATCGACGGGGAGGTTTGGCACCTCGATGTCGGCTCGTCTCATCCTGGGGCTGGAGTAGGTCCCAAGGGTTGGGCTGTTCGCCCATTAAAGAGGCACGCGAGCTGGGTTCAGAACGTCGCGAGACAGTTCGGTCCCTATCCAGCGTGGGCGTAAGAAATTTGAGAGGAGCTGTCCTTAGTACGAGAGGACCGGGATGGACAGACCGCTGGTGTATCAGTTGTCATGCCAATGGCACGGCTGAGTAGCTAAGTCTGGAAGGGATAAGTGCTGAAGGCATCTAAGTACGAAGCCCCCCTCAAGATAAGATTTCTAAAAGAGTCCTTGTAGAAAATGAGGTTGATAGGTCGAAGGTGGAAGTGCAGTAATGTATGTAGCTAATCGATACTAATAACTCGAAAGTTTGACCAGAAATATTTCATAATATAGATTGCAAAAGGTTTGAAAAAATGATATAATAGATTAGAAAAAAATGTGGTGACAATAGCGAAGGGGATACACCTGTACCCATCTCGAACACAGAAGTTAAGCCCTTCAACGCTGATGGTACTTGGCTGGTAACGGCCTGGGAGAGTAGGAAGTTGCCAAATTGAGAAAACACTGAATCCATGAGGTTCAGTGTTGACTCTTATAAATCTGATCAAATGATCATATAATTGAATTAAATGATTTTCCTAGGTAGCTCAATGGCGGAGCACTCGGCTGTTAACCGATAGGTTGTGGGTTCGAGTCCCACCCTGGGAGCCAATATGCCGGGGTGGCGGAACAGGCAGACGCACAGGACTTAAAATCCTGCGGAGGTTAAACTCCGTATCGGTTCGATTCCGATCCTCGGCACCATTTAATTTTTAATTTAATATCGCGGGATGGAGCAGTTCGGTAGCTCGTCGGGCTCATAACCCGAAGGTCACAGGTTCAAATCCTGTTCCCGCAACCACACTCACTTTAGATGGCTAAATTTAGCCATCTTTATTTTTTGTTGCAGCAAAAGTATATCAAAATCTTAATCTCAGCTTATTTTATATAAATATTTAAGGTATTTTTATTCGAATATTTGTGAATTCATATCGTAGATAATATTTTTTTTAATAATTTTTTTATTAATTAAATTTTGTGTAGTGTTTGATCATTATTAAAAAAAATTAAATTAATAATGAAAAAATGAAAATAAAGTGGTATAATAAAACCGATAAAAATAGTTAAATATATAACTATTTTTGTTTAAGCTAGCTAAATGGAATATATAATAGAGAAAGCATGATTTGAGGAGGTGAGATTATGAATATAATATTATGTTTATCAAAAAATAAAGGTTTTACTTTTTTTAATCAAAGGCAGTCATTTGATAGAAATATGATTTTTGATATGATTATGCACGTCAATAATAGGAAGTTATACATTTCAAATTATACAAAAAAATTATTTGACAATTTGGAAATAAATTTAGAAAACATTTTTGTTTTGGATAAGCATAATAAAGAACAAATAGGAGAAGATGATTTTATCTTTATTGAAAAAAAAGAAGAATTAATTTTTTTTGAAAATGCTCCAAAGGAAATTGTTGTTTATAATTGGAATAGGGAGTATCCGACAGATTATTATTTTGAATTTGATTTTTCAGATTATTTAAAGATAAAAGAAGAATGTATAGTAGGCAATTCTCATGAAGAAATAACTAAAATAGTGTATAAAAAATAAGAGGAGAAGAAAATGAGAAAATTTAATAAAATTTTGATGATAATGTTGTTAGTATTAGGTGTTTTTGCATATAATTATTCAGATTATGCTGTAAATGCAAAAGTACAAGTTAAAAATTCTTCTAAATGTAAATTATCATCTGAAAAATCTAAGAGGAAAAATATTAGAAAGGTAAAATCATACAAAAAAACTCCAAAGGTAAAAAGAGTAACTCGAAAACCTTCAAAATCAAGTGAAAAATTTAAGGAAGAGTTAAAAAAATCAAAATTATTTTATGATATAAAAAGTATTCCGGAGTTTGATGGAAATACTCCTTTTGTAGTATTAAATAATAATATTCCTGATTTTTCTAAAGAAGGAAAGTTACCAAATAGATATGAAGTATATTCAGAATTAGATTCTAAAAATAGAGTGGGAGAAGCAGTTGCTTTATTAGGATTAGATACTATGCCTACAGAAAAAAGAGGCAAAATTGGTATGGTAAAACCATCGGGATGGCAAACAATAAAATTTGATATTGTTGATGGAAGATATTTATATAATAGATCTCACTTAATAGGATTCCAATTAGCTGGAGAAAATGCTAACAAAAAAAATTTAATGACAGGTACAAGATATTTTAATGTGACTGGAATGTTACCATTTGAAAATATGGTTGCTGATTATATTAAAGAAACAAAGAATCATGTAATGTATAAAATAACACCAATTTTTAAGGATAATGAGCTTGTGGCAAGAGGAATTATAATGCAGGCAAAATCTGTAGAAGATAATGGTGAGGGAATAAGCTTTAATGTATATGTATATAATAATCAACCTGGAATAACTATTGATTATAAAACAGGAAAAGCTGTTTTATCGAAATAAATAATGAAATTAGCTAGTTTTTTAATATTTTAATTCTATTGTATAATAATAAAAAAAGTAGATATTGTGAATAATATTATCTGAAAATTAGATTTAAAATTTAATTTTTTAGATGTAGGTTCATTGTAAATATCTACTTTTTTTAATATTTTGGTTTGTAATATATTAATATGTAAGTTGTAATTACAATTAAAAGTATGAAATAAGTTAATTATTAGGTATAATAAATATGTAAATAATTAAAAAGTTGGTGATTATTATTAAAAATTTGAGTATAGCGATTGTTGATGATGAAAAAAGTGTAAGACAATTATATTTAGAATATGTAAATGAATGGGTTAAAAATAATGATATGAATGCTGAAGTAATGTTATTTGAATCTGCTGAAGCATTTTTGTTTAATTATGAAGATAAGAGAGATTATGATATTATTTTGCTTGATTATGAAATGAAAAAGATGAATGGTGCAGAACTAGCGAAAAAAATTCGTTATTATGATAAAAATGTTCAGATTTTATTTATAAGTGGATATAGCGAATATATTGGAATTGGATATGAAGTTGAGGCAATTAATTATTTGATTAAGCCTATTGATAAGAATAGATTGTTTGAATTATTTGAAAAAGCATTTGAGAGATTGCAAAAGTCTGATAAATATGTTGTTTTTAAGACGGATGATGGAAATAGAAGATTAATGTTTAATAATATTTATTATATTTTAAGTGATAAGAATTATTTGAATATTTACTATAATAGTGAAATTTATAAAGTAAGAATGACGATGAAGGAAGTTGAAGAAATTTTGGATAAAAGATTTCATAAATTGGATAGATCTACAATTATCAATATTGAAAAGATTGATTTTTTAAGTAGAACTGAGCTTTCACTGGATAATGGGATTAATTTGACTATTGGTAGGGGAAAATTTGAAGATATTAATCGAAAATTTATTGAATATTTTTAGGAGATTTTATGAATTTTCTTGATAAAATTAGGTTGAAATTTGGTAGAAAAGATATATTAGAATATCAACAAACTTTGATTAATACTCATTTTGAAGAAGTTGAAAATATGTATCAAGATATGAGAAAATGGCGTCATAATTATAGAAATCATTTGCAAATTTTGAAAGCTTATTCTGAAAATAATGATTTAGAATCTATTAAAAATTATTTAAATGAGTTAGAAAATGATTTACATTCAATTGCTCCTGTTATTAGGACAGGAAATAAAATGACTGATGCAATTGTAAATTCTAAAGTATCTATTGCAAAGGGAAAGAATATTAATGTTATAGTAGATGTTAATATTTCAAAGATTGTAGATATAAAAGAGGTTGATTTGACAACTATTATTGGAAATTTATTTGATAATGCAATAGAAGCATCTATGGATTTGCCAAGGGAAGATAGATATATTAGATTATATATGGACATGAAAGGTAAGAAGCTTTATATTTCTTTTACTAATTTGACTAAGCTGAAGAAACAAGATAAGTTTGGAAATTTGTTTAAATCTACAAAAGGAATTAATCGTGGTTTAGGACTTATATCAATTGATGAAATTATTGAAAAATATAATGGGTATATTTCTAGAAATTCGGAAGATAATGCATTTACAACTGAAATATTAATTTGAAGACTAGGTCGACCTAGTTTTTTTTGTCCCAAAAATTGATTAATTCATCCCATAAATGTTTAAAAGTTAAATCTTGTGATAAAGTATGAATATATAAATTATTTATAGGAGGAATGATGAAAAAATACGGAATTTTACAAAATGTATTTTATATGATAAAAGAAGCGTGGGAAGTTCGTAAAAACTTATTGCTGTTATTTGTTGTTATTAGTATTTTTGCTAAAGTTGGATTGGCGATTGTTGAACTTTTTATTACACCTGAAATTGTAAAAATGATACAGCTTAAACAGGATTTTGGCTTAATAGTTATCTATATAATTTGTATAGTAGGAATTTATTTTATTTTTGAAGCAATTAGGGATGTTGTTTTACAGTTTATTATTACACCGAAAATTGATGTAAGAACTAATTTAATTTTTAAGATTCTTAAAAGAAATTTAACAATGCCATATCAATTAACATTAAATTCTAAATTAAAACAAAATTTTAAGAGATGTCAAGAATTAACATCTAGTAATCATACTTTTTCTGAGTTAATTTTTGATTCTATAATAAACTTTGTTTCAAATTTTATTATGCTTGTAATATATATAAAACTATTATCAGTGCTTCCAATATTTTTAATAATTTTTACCGTTATTAGTAGTATGCTCTCATTTTATATAGGTAAAAAAATTAAAGATTGGAGATTTAATCATGCTGAGCAGGAAAATGAATTTTTTGGAAAAACATATTATCTATATGAAAAATCATCTAATATTACTTCTGAAAAAGATATTAAAATGTTCGGTTTAAAATCGTGGTTTGATGATATATTCAATTTGGTTATTTTTTCATATGATTCCTTTTTGAGGAAAGCATCTAATAAAGAGTTTTTATCCGGTTTATTGGCTGCTATAATTGATTTATTTAGAAATGGTATAACCTATTATTATTTAATAAATTTGGTATTTAATAAGCAAATAGACGTTGCGGGTTTTATTTTATTATTCTCTGCACAAGGTAATTTTTCGAAAAATATTTTAGATGTTTTTAATGAAATGTATAATTTTGTTAAATATTCAAATGATGCAAATATTATTAGAAGTTTTTTAGAATATGAGGATCCTTATAATTTAGATGATGGAATTGAAATTAACAATTTTGATGTAAATAATATTAACATTGAATTAAAAAATGTGTATTTTAAGTATCCGGAATCTGATGAATATATTTTAGAAGATATAAACATGAAGATTAAACCTAGAGATAAAGTTGCGATAGTAGGTATGAATGGCTCTGGGAAAACTACTTTAATTAAGATAATTATTGGTTTTTTGGATCCGACAAAAGGTGAAGTTTTATTGAATGGAAAAAATATTAAGCAATATAGAAGAAGAGATTATTATAAAATTTTTTCTGCAGTATTTCAGGATTATTCAATCATTCCTGATAAATTAAAATATAATATAACACAAGATTTTAAAGATAATAATATCGAGAAAATCAACAAAATAATAGAGCTTTCCGGATTAAAGGAAAAGGTTGATTCTCTAGAAAAAGGTATAGATACAGTCCTAATGAAGCATGTTTATGAAGAAGGACAGGAGCTTTCCGGTGGAGAAATCCAAAAATTATTATTAGCTAGAGCTTTATATAGAAATTCTCCATTTTTAATTTTAGACGAGCCGACTGCTGCACTTGACCCGATTGCTGAGAGAGATTTATATAATAAGTATAATCAATTGACAAGTAGTGCTACTTCTATATTTATTTCTCATAGAATGGCATCGACTAGATTTTGTGATTATATTTTATTAGTAAAGGATAAGAAAATTTTAGAAAAAGGAACACATGATGAACTTATTAATTTAGGTGGAGAGTATAAGTATTTATTTGATGTTCAAAGTAAGTATTATAGGGAGGGAGAAAATGTTTGAAAAAATTAAAGTTTATTTTAGAAGTTTAAGTTATTTATTTAATAATTTTAAAAAATATATGATTTTTGTAATTGTTTCATCAATTATGAAATCTCTTCTTCCACTTATTTTAATTTATACTACAGCGAGAATGGTGGAGCATATAACCATTGGTGGAAATGAAAAAAATGTAATTATATGGGCATCAATTACTATTATATCAATATTTCTGGTTAAAGTCGTATTTGAAAAATTTGAGTCATTGTTTAAAAAAGAATATAGTAAGGTAATGATGATTTATAATAATCTTTTAAGAAAAGTACTTAATAATATGGATTATAAGGATTGTGAAAATCCTGAAATGATTTCAAAATTAAGAAATATAAGACAAATTCAAAATTTTACAGGAAAAGGAATTTTATCTCCAATTTATAATATTGATGAAATTGTTTCATCAATTACATTGATTATTGGGGGAATGGCATTAACTATTTCGTTTTTTAATAGTTATATTCCTGAAACTAGTAAATATGCTATATTAAATAGCACATGGGTTAATTTAGTATTTATTGCAGTTTTAATTATTACATCTGTTTTAGTAACAAAATTTGAAGTTATGTATGATTCTGTTTGGAAAGTAATTATGAATGCTGGGACACTTGGAAATAACCTATTTAGTTTTTATGGATTTATAATAAATGATTCTAAAAGGGCTGTAGATGTAAGAATGTACAACCAAGATAAGATTTCTTTGAATTTGATGAAACTAAACACGACATTTTCTACGGGTGGTGTTTTGGATAAAGCATTAAAAAGTGACGGTAAAAATTTTAAGATTTTAAAATCATTTGTTGCAAAAATTCAACTTTTAATTATATATGTTTTTGTAATTATTAAAGCATTTGAGGGTGCTATAACCATAGGTATGCTAACTCAATATATTGGAAGTATAACTCAAATTACGATAGGAATTACACTTTTAGTTTCAAGCTTGGGATATATCTTAAATAATTATGAGTATATAAAAGAAGCATTAGACTATTTAGAATATGATAAAACCATGTATAATGGTTCATTGACCACTGAAAAGAGAGCCGATAGAAAATATGAGGTTGAATTTAGAAATGTTTCATTTAAATATCCGGGATGTGATAATTTTGTACTTAAAAATATAAATTTGAAGTTTGAATTGGGTAAGAGATTAGCTATAGTTGGACAAAATGGTAGTGGAAAGTCTACATTTATAAAACTTTTAATTAGGTTGTATGATCCAAATGAAGGACAAGTTTTGCTTAATGGAATAGATATCAGAAAATATAATTATAAGGATTATTTGAAAATATTTTCAGTAGTATTTCAAGATTTTGATTTATTTGCATTTCCTATTGCACAGAATATCTCAGGTTCCATAAATTATGATAAAGAAAAAGTAATTAAAGCACTTGAAGATGTTGGAATGATGGATAGAGTTTCAAATATGAAAAATGGTATTGACACTTATTTATATAAAGATATTGACAAAGAAGGAGTTGACGTTTCAGGTGGAGAAGCTCAAAAAATAGCTATTGCAAGAGCGTTATACCAGGATGCAGCATTTATAATATTAGATGAGCCGACTGCAGCACTTGATCCACTTGCAGAACAAGAAATTTATGAAAAATTAGGAAGCATTGTTCAAGATAGAACTGCAATATTTATTTCTCATAGATTATCATCATGTAAATTCTCGGATAATATACTTGTTTTTGATAAAGGAAGTATAGTTGAAGAAGGAAATCATAATGAATTAGTGATAAAATCAGGAAAATATAAAGATTTGTGGGATGCACAAGCCGGATATTATGTGTAAAAAATATTTTGAATTTTTTATAAAAAAATATTATAATTAAATAAATTAAATTTAGCCCTAAGTTAACTTTTAGGGCTAAATTTTTAGATAAGAGGGATTGAATATGTTAAATTTTGAAATAAAAAAAATAATAAAGTCAAATGTCATATTATCAGTATTAGTATTTGCCTTAATTATGGCTTTATATGTAAATTTCATATCCAATATCACATATAATTTAGATTCTAAATATCCTTCTTATGGTAAAGCCGGTTCATCCCATATTTTTAATGGAAGTGTTATAGATAATAAATATAAAATAAAAAATTCTGCTAAATTTTTTGATGCTTTTAATAAAAATCATTATAAATATGGTAGGCAAAATTATCCATGGCTTGTAGACTTCTTAAAAAATTTAGAGAAAAAATCTTTTAAGGAAATGTATGAGGTTGGTAAATTTGTACAGAAATTAGATTATGGTCAATTAGAATCAATAAAAAAACTTCAAAAAGAGCATGAAATAAAGATTGAAGATGAAAATGACAGGAAAACATTCGAATATGGCATTTTTGAGGCAGAATATTATCATGAAAATAATATCCCGTTTACAAAATATTTTGAACAGATATTGACAACTAATTTTGCGAGAAGAGTTGTATATAATAGTTATACAATTTTTGGATTGCCATTTATTTGCTTTTTAATCCTAGCTTTTTATGGAATAATCTCAAAGGAAAAAGATGAAGGGACTGTTAATTTATTAAAAGGACAGCCGATTAGCAGAGGAAAATTAGTTTTTTCAAAGTTATTATCTATGATATTGATTTCTGCTACATATGTTTTAAGCTTTTTATTGTTTTTGATGATAATTTGTGCAGTTCAAGGAATACATCTTGGTGGATTTTATGATATTTTCAGAGTATATCATGAAGGTGTAGATATTAGATATATTAAGGGATATGAGTTAATTTTTTTAATTGTATTATCATTTATGATAATAACAACTCTATTTTCTTCACTTATAATTATGATAAATACATTGTCGAAAAATAAGGAAGTTGCATTATCAATACTAATTGTAGTATTTGGATTGGGATATACTTTAACAGAAAATATAGGTTACTTACAAACTAGATTTAATCCTATTTACGCATTAGATCATGTGCGAACAATTATAGGAAAATTTAGAGAGATAACGGAGATTAATGTACATTCTTACATTGATAATATTAATCAAAGTAGTTTATTTTATCTTTTAGTTTTCTTGATTTTTGCGATTATGATATATGGCATTTCGGTTTTAATTTTTAATAAAAATATTGTATTTGGGGATAGTACTAGAAATGCTAATATAAAAAATTATAATATTTTTAAGTTTGAGATAAGAAAGTTGATTAAAACTAGTAGTTTTCAAATTTATATGATATTTGCTTTAGTTTTTGCATTTTCTCTATATGGTTTTAATGTAAAAGAAGTTAATGATAAATCAAATTATATTTTAGGTGAAAAGGGAAGCATAGCAGATTTAAAAAAAGAATTAAAAAATGCAGAAGAAAATTTATTAAATTCTAAAAATGAAATGGAAAAAATTGTTTTTCAAAAAGAAATAGATCAAATTAAGAATAAAATAAAAAATCAAGAGAAGTTAATTTCATCGTATAAATCGGGGAAAATCAAAGAATTTTATAATGCTCAATTAGAAAAGTCAACTTATTATTTTGATAAACAAGGCAAATCTCATTATGAATATAAGTTTGAAAAGCCAATGAGATTAGGGATAATTGAGACAAAATTATTAGATAAAAACTCAATAAGAGATGGAGTTTCACCTATACTTAGATATTCGTTTAATCATAGTGAGTATGAACAATTTGTAAATGGTGAATTTGAAAGAGAAATATTAAAAAGAGAGCAATACCTTACAAATGCCGGACTATACAGCTTTTTTAGAATGGTAAAATATCAAAATTTAGATATATTATTTTTAATTTTAATTGTATTTATGGTACTTGGTGGATATGTTTATGAAAAAGAAAATGGAAATCAGCTTAATTTGATATATACTCAACCTATTAATAAATTTAAGTATCATATACAAAAAGTTTTATCGCAGTTTATTGTGATAATGGGAGTTTTTGGGGTTGTAATGTTTTTTGTGATTTTGTTGGGAATATTATTTGAAGGTATAGGTGATTTTAATCAACCTGTGATAGAGTATTTAAGATTTTTTGAAAAAGCAAAATATGCAACGGAATACAACTCAAAAGACACATTTACAACTATGCCTATTTACATATATTTGATTAGGTTATTTGTTGTTATAGGATTACAAGGATTATTTTTATCTTCAATAGCTACATTAATTTCAATATTTACAAAAAGTAAAACATTTATAATTTCATCAGTTATAGGGATTTGTGCTTTAGGAGCATTATTAGTAAAAATAATTAACGTAAACATTTTAAAATTATTAAATCCATTTAATTATTTATTTGCAAATAATATAGCTGATAATTCAATAGTTGCAAAGTTGAATATGTCAGGGGGCAGCTATCTTTTCAGTTTATTAATTTTAATTTTATGGTCTATTTTAATTATGATTGTTGGTGCTAAATTAAGTCAAAATAAACAGCAAATATAATAAAATGTATATTTTATGTGTTTTTTTTTGATATTATTATAACTTTTTTGTAATTGTAATTTATTTTACAAGTAAATATAATTTGAGTTATCAATATATTGATAATTAAAATATAAATTATAAAGATTATTTAAAAAGAGGTTATATGAAAAAAATTAAGAACGGACTATTATGTGTAATAGCTACAGGAATGATATTTAGTGCTTTGGGAAGTTTTAATATTGCCAGAGCAGAAGAAAAAAAAGAAAATGTAATTACCAGTAAAGATCAAGAGGATATTTATACAGGGAAAATTAGATTAAAAAATGGAATGGTAGATTCTATATTATTTAAAAATAATGTATTAGTAGATAATATATCCGACAATGATAATGATGGTATAAAAGATAAAGACGAATTGATTATAAAAGAAGAAAACGGTAAAAAATATTTAGAATATAAATCTCATCCACTGATTCCAGATAGTGATGGAGATGGAATAATTGATAAAGATGATAAAGAGCCGTTGAAGTGGAATATAAGTAGAAGAGATATGGCTATGTTTCAAAAAATGGCATATTACGATGAAGATTATATAGATAAACTTTTTAATGAAAATACTAATGAAAATGAAATAAAAAATAATTATGATAAAACTATACATACAGAATTGTCAAAATTTTGGGAAATAAAGAAAAAGCCGCAAACAAATAAAGGAAAATATAATTTTGGTGAAAAAGGTAGAGAAATATATCATTTAAGTAGTGGGTTAGATGGATATTTATTTACTACTAAAAAAGTGTATCCTTTTTTGGATGGAGAAGAGGTAAATGTTTTAGTTTTAAGGGGGACAGAAGGATATAAAGATTACTTTACGGATGCTTTACTATATTTAGGGGCTTGGAATCCTCAAGCATCTGATGCTACATTGTTAATTCAGTATTTAAAGGATAATGATGTGAAGAATTTATATATAGTAGGTCACTCTTTAGGAGGTTACCTTGCACAAATAGCTGCTTCGGAAGCACGTAAAATAGGATATACAGGATTTCAACAATCTTATACATTTAATGCACCTATGATTTCCAGACCTGAAGAATACAGAAAATTATCAGATCAATTAACAATAGAAGGAAAATCTACACATTTTGTTGTAAATAATGATATTGTATCAGTATTGGCAGGAAGTTTTGATAGACATATTTTAGTAGCCAATACAATTAATAAGCATTCAAGTATATCATATTTTGAACCTCACTTATCAAATTATTTTGATTTATATTATAGATGTGGGTTTAATGGAGGATTCTTACATCATAGAATGAAGGAATTGAAATTTTTTAATCCCTCATGATTAGTAAATTAAAGAATAATATTACACAATTGTAAGAGAAAAAATTAGTTAAATTGTATATAATTTAATATAGGTTAAGTTTCTGGAGGTATAATGGAAGAAAAAAAGTTTAAGGGCTTGGATAGTGTTGAGGTTGAACAAAGATTAGCTGAAGGATTAGGGAATAATAATGGAAAAGTTAAGAGTAAATCAAATAAAGAGATAGTATTTAGTCATATTTTTACATTATTTAATATATTAAATTTTATACTACTTTTAGTAATAATTGGAGTTTCTATAGGAGATTGGCAATATATTAAAAATGGATTATTTTTTAATCTTATAATAATAAATACTTTTATAGGGCTTTATCAAGAGATAAGGGCTAGAAATGCGGTTGAAAAACTTACTTTAATTACTCAAGAAGATGTTGTAGTTATAAGGGATGGACAAAAGAAAAATATCTCTCCTGAAGAGATTGTATTAGGAGATTATTTGATTATAAGTGCAGGAGAACAGTTAAATGTTGATGCAAAGGTTATAGATACAGAATATTTACAAATGGATGAGTCTCTTTTAACAGGTGAATCTAATGCTATAAATAAATTAAAAAATGATGAGTTATTAGCTGGAAGTTTTGTATTATCCGGAAAGGCTGTTGTTGAAGTAACAAAAGTGGGAAATGATACATTTGCATCTAAAATTTTGAGTGAAGCAAAGCAAGTAAAAAAATCTCGTTCACAAATTATGAAATCATTAAATTTTATAGTAAAGATTTTAATTTGGGTAATATTGATAGTAGGGATTGCATTAATATCTAGTAAATTAATAAGATTGGGAATGAATGATTTTAAACCTATAGTAGTTTCAACTGTTGCAGCTTTAGTAGGAATGATCCCTGAAGGTTTAGTTTTACTTACTTCCATTGCATTTGCAGTTGGAGTTATTAGATTATCAAAATCAAAAATATTATTGAATGACATGAGCTCCATAGAAACATTAGCAAGAATAGACACATTGTGCCTAGATAAAACAGGAACCATAACAAGTGGAAATATGAAAGTTTCAAATTTATACTTAATAAATGCAGGAAAGTTTGATTCCTCAAAAGATGATAGAAAGCTTAAAGATATAATTTCACAGGCATTTTTCAAATTAGATGATAATAATGCAACTGCTAATGCTATAAAGAGTTATTTACCTTTAGAAGAAATATCTAAAAAATTTGAATTTGATAAAGTTTATGCTTTTTCTTCTGATAAAAAGTGGTCAGGAGTAAATTCTAAAACAGAAGGAACCTGGATATTTGGAGCACCGGAATTTGTACTTAATGAAGACGAACAAAAAATATATTCTTCTCAAATTGATGAATTAACAAATAAAGGTCTTAGAGTTTTAGTTGTTGCACATAGTGATACAATTCCAGGAGAGGATATGAAATTATCAGAAGATGTAAAAGCTATTGCATTTTTTGAGATTGAAGATGAACTTAGAGAAAATGCTCAAAGGACATTGGAATATTTCTATAAGCAGGGGGTTGATATTAAGATAATTTCAGGGGATAGCCCAAAAACTGTTAATGCTATTGCGAAGAGAGCGGGTGTTGATAATTTAATTAATCAAGTTGATATGAGTAAAATTGATGATAAAGAAGATCTATCAAAGCTTGTTGAAGAAAATCAGTTATTTGGTAGAGTTACACCATTCAAGAAACAAGCTATTTTAGAAGCCTTGCAAAAAAATGGTCATATTGTTGCAATGACAGGTGATGGGGTAAATGATGTGCCGGCACTTAAAAAAGCTGATTGTAGTGTTGCCATGGCACAAGGGAGTGAGGCTGCAAAGGTAAGTTCGGATATTGTTTTAGTAGAAAATAATTTAGCGGCAATGATTGATGCGGTTTATGAAGGTAGAAGAATTATAAATAATGTTGAAAGAGTTGCAAGATTATTTTTAACTAAGACGGTATATTCTGCACTTTTAGCAATATTATTTGTATTCTTAAAGGATAGATTCCCTCTATTTCCAATACAATTTACACTATTAAGTACATTTACAATTGGAACTCCGGCATTTTTTCTTGCACTTAGAGCTAATAAGGAAAGAGTTACTGGTAATTTCTTGAAAAAAGTAATGGGAGAAGCTATCCCTGCCGGATTAACTGCAACAATAATCGTATTATTACACTACTATTTGGGACCAATAGTTGGATTAGATTATGGGAAACAAAATACCGTTTCTGTAATGATATTATCAGGATTGGGATTAATTGTCCTAGCGAGAGCTATGAAACCCGTAGATATGTTTAGTTTAATAATATTTATAGCTTGTGCTATTGGATTAATAGGATCTTTTGTATTTTTCCCTAAATTTTTCTTCTTGAAATTATTAGGAATTTATGAAGTTATTTATGGATTATTTTTATTATTATTAATAGTTCCAATAATATTTTTAATTAAATTTATATTTAATAAGTTTATAAAATAAATAGAAAAATTGCAAAATATTCAGTGACAAAATAAAAGTTTGCACAGCCACCTCTACAGACCGAAGGTTGAGAAATAGTGGCAGCAAACTTTTATTTATATTTAATTTTAAAATTTATATATTTTATTTAATATCAAAACTAAGCTTATACCTAAAATTACAATTAAATTGTGTTATTTGTAGAAAAGACACAAAAAAGTTGCTAGACGTTTTCATTTGGTATATAATAAAAGACATAAGAAATAAATTAAATGGAGGTATTATGAAGAACTATAATACAGGTAGAATTAGAAATTTAGCCTTAGTTGGACACAGTGGAAGTGGTAAAACATCATTAACAGAAGCAATGCTTTTTAAATCCGGCACAATAGGAAAATTAGGAAATATCAATTCTGGGAATACAGTTTCAGATTTTGATAAAGAAGAGATTGAAAGAAAAGCTTCTATAAGTTTATCAGTTTCAAGTTTAGAATGGAATGATACAAAAATTAATCTAATCGACGCTCCAGGATATTTTGATTTTGAAGGACAAGTAAAATCCGCACTAAAAGCTAGTGAAGCAGCATTATTTGTTTTAGATGCTCAAGCAGGTATTGAAGTTGGTACTGAAAAATATTGGAAATATTGTGAAAAAATTGGATTACCAAGAATTATTTTTGTAAATAAAATTGACAAAGAAGATGTAAATTTCAATGAAGTAGTTGCAAATTTGCATACACAGTTTGGGAAAAAGGTTACTCCTTTAGTTTTGACATTAGGAGATGGGGCTCATCCGGGAGCGGGTAAAGATTTTAAAGGGCTTATTGATGTAATGAAAAAAGAAGCTTATACATACAATGGATTTGATAGGGAAAAAGCAATGATTCCGGAAATTCGTATGTTAGAAGTTGAAGAAGTATATAATCAATTAGCCGAAATAGTAGCACTTACAGATGATAGCCTAATGGAAAAATTCTTTGAAGGAATCAATTTTACTACAGAGGAATTTGCGAAAGGTATTACTAATGCAATGATTGCTGGTAGCGTAGTTCCGTTAATAGTAGGTTCTGCAACAGAGGGATATGGTATTGACGAATTATTAAATATTATTTCATATTATATGCCAGCACCAAATAATAAAAAAGCACATATAGGATTTAGAGCTCTTGAAGGGGAAAATAGACCTGTTGATGAAGATCAACCATTTTCAGCTTATGTATTTAAGACATACATGGATCCATTTGTAGGCAGAATTTCCCTATTTAAGGTCTTATCCGGTAAAATCACAAAAAATGATTCTATCTATAATGCAACAAGAAAAATAGATGAAAAATCAGCCGGTTTATTCAGAATGGAAGGTAAGAAACAAATAGAAGTAGATCAAGTAGTTGCAGGGGATATAGGGGCATTTACAAAATTAGAAGAAACTGAAACAGGAGACACACTAGCGGATAAAAATAATGTTATAGTTTATAAAACATTGAAACAACCTCAAGCTTCATTGACATATGCTATTGTTCCAAAGACAAAGAAAGATGAAGATAAGATTGGTCATGCGTTGCTTAAATTACAAGAAGAAGATACAAGCTTTGTATTTGAAAGAAACAATGAAACAAAACAATTGACAATTTCAGGTGTTGGCAATGTTCAATTACAAATTGTATTAGATAAATTAAAAAATAAATATGGTGTAGAAACAGAAAGAATACCTTTGAGAATTCCATATAGAGAAACAATTACCGGAAAGAGTGATGTTCAGGGTAAACACAAAAAACAATCTGGTGGTGCCGGACAATATGGTGATGTATTTATTAAGTTTGAACCAATTGAAGATGGTTTTGAATTCACAGAAGAAGTATTTGGTGGAGCTGTTCCTAAAAATTACTTCCCTGCTGTTGAAAAAGGGCTAGAAGAATCTTTAGAAAAAGGTATTTTAGCAGGATATCCGGTAGTAGGTATAAAAGCTACATTATATGACGGTTCATATCATCCGGTTGATTCAAATGAAATGGCATTTAAATTGGCAGCAGCTATTGCGTTTAAGGAAGGTATGAAAAAGGCAAATCCGGTATTATTAGAACCTATTATGAAATTAGAAACAACAATTCCTGAGGAATATTTAGGTGATGTAATGGGGGATATTAATAAGAAGAGAGGTAGAATACTTGGAATGGAACCACAAGAAGATGGTACCCAAGTAATCATAGCAGAAGCACCTTACGCAGAATTATTTGAATACGCAATAGACCTACGTTCAATGACACAAGGTAGAGGTTCATTTGAAATGGAATTTGTAAGATATGAACAAGTTCCTAAAGAACAGGCAAATAAAATTATAGAAGAAGCAAATAAATAAAAATATTAGAAAACATTTGCTAATTTTATATAGATATGATATGATGGTTTTAACAAACAAGAGCGTTATCGAAAGAGCGTAATCACTAAAAGATAGTGATTACGTTTTTTGTTTTATAGGAGGTAATAAATGGAGCTTATTAAGTCTTTCAATAATAATATAGTTTTAGCAAAACTTAATGAAAGACAGGTAATTGCCATAGGCAAAGGAATCGGATTTGCTAAAAAAGAAGGTGATTTTATACAACAGGATAAAATTGATACAGTTTTTAATTTTAGTAATGAAGAAATGAAAAAAATGAATTTGGAACTTTTAAATTCTATAAATATAGAAGATTTAATATTGGTAAAAAAACTAGTATCTTCTATTGAAGATAAGACTGGAAAAAATTTTAATTCAAGTATGATTATATCTTTGGCGGATCATATAGAAAATAGTTTAGATACAAATTTAATGGAATTTGAACATCCTATGAGATGGATAGTTAAGAGAACAAACCCTGATGAATATAGTTTATCTAAGTGGTTTATAGATGAATTTAATAAGTTTAGAAAATCTAAAAAGATTTCTAAAAATGAAGTTACAAGTATTACTCTTCATTTTATAAATAATCAATCTATCAAATCCATGTCGGAAACGATGAATGATTTGGAGGAAATAAATACAATTATTAATATTATTGAGTATAAGTCAAAAAAGAAATTGAATAAAAAAGGCTTGGATTATTCCAGATTTATTGTTCACTTAAGATTTTTACTTAATCGCTTAAAGGGAAAGGAGGATTATCAAGAAAAGCAAAACTTGGATTTGTATGGGCATCTTTTAGAAAAATCACCTAAGAAAGTGGTGGAAATATGTTATTTAATAACTAATTACTTGTCTAAAAAATATGATAAAGATATTGATAATGCTGAAAAAACATATTTATTAATTTATTTAAATAGAATTATTTAGGGAGTTACATTAAGTTGGCTAGACCATACTAAGGATATAGGTTTCTTTGTATGGTTTTTTTAATAGGGAGGAAAAATGAAATATGAAAAATTATCCAAAGATATATTGAAGTATATCGGAGGAGAAGAAAATATTATTGATTATTATAAATGTATTACTAGATTGAGGATAAATGTAAAAGATAAGTCTAAAGTTGATATGAAAAATATTGAAAAAAATGACTTAGTTCAAAAAGTACAATATAAGGGAAATGAGTTGCAGGTCGTTATAGGAGCAAAAGTAAATGAAATTTTTCAAGACTTTGAAAGGGTTTTAGATAATTCAAAGATTGATAAATCAAATTCAACTTTAGAAAATAAAGATATATCTACGAG
The DNA here is from genome assembly GCF_004524775.2 of Helcococcus ovis. NCBI lineage: Bacteria > Bacillati > Bacillota > Tissierellia > Tissierellales > Peptoniphilaceae > Helcococcus > Helcococcus ovis. Next base: position 173,118 of record NZ_CP119081.1, read on the forward strand.
AGTTGTGGACTTTTTAGGAGGAATCTTTGTTCCGGTTTTACCTGCACTTATAGCAGGAGGGATGTTAAAGAGTATAATTACATTATTAATGATGGCAAATTGGATTAGTCCTCAAACAGATATAGCAATTTTCTTAAATATAATAGCTGATTCTGTATTTTATTTTTTGCCATTTTTCTTAGCGGTAACATCGGCTAGAGTTATAAAAACTAATGAAATGTTAGCGATAATGGTAGCAGGAGGCTTGATGTATCCTACTTTAATTAATGGTTTACAAAGTCAGGCGAAGTTTCTTTATGTTTTTAGTTTAAGTATACCGGTTATGTCTTATGCTACTACAGTATTTCCTATAATATTTGGAGTATTACTATTAAAATATGTGCATAAATTTTTTGAAAAAATTATACCGGAAAATTTAAGGACAATATTTTCTCCGTTATTAACAATAATTATTACGTTATTATTGACATTAGCATTTCTTGCACCGTTGGGAAGTTATCTAGGTTCATATTTAGCTAAAATAATCAATGCTATATTTAATTTTAATGGAGTTATTGCCAGTATTGTAATTGGTGGATTATTACCATTAATAGTTATGGCAGGAATGCATCAATCACTATTTCCTATAATGTTAAATAATTTATCTGAAACAGGAAGTGACGTTATTTTACCTTTATTCTATTTGCAAACTTTAGCAATAGCTGGAGCGGTGATGGCAGTGTTTTTTGTAACTAATAATAAAAAGATAAAGTCAGCATGTGCATCAACAGGTATAACAGCATTTTTAGGAATTACTGAACCTGCGTTATATGGGATAGTGATACCGAAGAAAAAACCTTTAGTTGCAGCTCTAATAGCTTCAGGGATAGCTGGAGGATTGGGAAATTTTTTAGGTATAAGAGCTTTTTCCTTTGCAATGCCAAGTATTTTAAGTATACCAACATATTATAATCCTCAAAATAGAGTTAGTTTATTAGGTGTTTTTATAGCATCAGTAGTTTCGTTTGTTTTATCATTTATTCTTTCATATATTTTTATGAAATCTGATAATAAAAATGATGAAATAGTGGAAAGTAAAATAGTTGAAAAAGATGAGTTAATTTATTCTCCGTTAGAAAATGGAAAATCGATAGATGTATTAAAAGTAAATGACGATATTTTTTCAAAACAAATATTGGGACCTTCAGTTGCGATTAAACCATTAGATGGTAAGTTATTTGCACCGGTTGATGGGGTAATAACTATGATTGCGGATACCAAGCATGCTATAGGAATAAGTACTAAAAATGGGTTGGAACTTTTAATTCATATTGGTGTAGATACTGTTAAATTAGGAGGAGAGCCATTTGACCTAAATGTTAAAGAGGGGGACGAAGTTAAAAGGGGGGATTTATTAGCTTATATAAATCTAGATTTTTTAAGAAAAAATTGTAAGGAAGATACAATAATAATGGCGGTGACAAATGTTGAAGATATTGATATTTGTATACCGGAAGATAAATTTGTAAATAAAGATAGTTTAGTTTTAAGAAAAATATTTTAAATAGAAAAGGAGATAAAAATGTTAAATAATTTTCCAAAAGAATTTTTAATAGGTGGTTCAACTGCTGCAAATCAAATTGAGGGAGCATATAATGAAGGGGGAAAGGGTCTTTCCACTTCAGATTTTGCAGCTTATAAAGATCCGTATATTAATGGTAAAGTAGATAATTTTACTTTTAATGTAACATCGGAAGAATATAAGCAGTATTATGAAAATCCAAATCAATACAATTTTCCAAAAAGAAGAGGAATAGATTTTTATCATAGATATAAGGAAGATATAAAATTATTTGCTGAAATGGGATTTAAAATTTTTAGATTATCGATTTCATGGGCAAGAATATTTCCAACAGGAATTGAAGATAATCCAAATGAAGAAGGGTTAAAGTTTTATGATAATGTAATTGATGAATTGAAAAAATATGGAATTGAACCATTAGTAACTATGTCACACTATGAAATGCCTATTTATTTAACAGAACATTATAATGGCTGGCTAAGTAGAGATTTAATCGGATTTTTTGAAAAATATGCGAGAGTAATTTTTGAAAGATATAAAAACAAAGTAAAATATTGGATTACTTTTAATGAAATTAACATGAGTCTTAATAGCTTGTATACAGGAGCCGGCATATTTTCTGATAGGGTAGAAAATAAGGTTGAAGCTGCTTATAAAGCTGTTCACAATCAATTTTTAGCCAGTGCAAAAGCAGTTAAATTAGCTCATGAGATTATGCCGAATGCAATTATAGGATGTATGATTAATCAAATTGAGTCATATGCAAGGACAACAAAACCATTAGATCAATTACAGGCACATAAAGCAAATCAATTAAATATGTTTTATCCTGATGTTCAAGTAAGAGGTTATTATCCAAGATATATTTTAAATTACTTTAAAAAACATAATATAAATGTTGAAATTACAGAAGAAGATAAAGAAGTTTTATATCAAGGAAAAGTTGATTACGTTGCAATAAGTTATTATATGTCTCATGTAGCCGAATTTAGGGAAGATGCTGATGAAATAGCCGGAACATTTGATAGTCCTATAAAAAATGAATACCTAGAACTATCTCAATGGGATTGGCCAATTGATCCTATAGGGTTAAGAATATCTGTTGAAAAATTGTATGATAGGTATCAGTTACCAATTTTTGTTTGTGAAAATGGATTAGGAGCTAATGATGAACTTACAGATGATAAAAAAGTTCACGATTATTATAGAATAGATTATATTAAAAAGCACTTAGTTGAACTTTTAAATGCAATAGATTCAGGTGTAGAAGTATTAGGATATACAGTTTGGGGATGTATAGATTTAGTTAGTTGTGGAACATCGCAAATGAGTAAAAGATATGGATTTATTTATGTTGATGCAGATGATAAGGGGAGAGGAAGTTATGATAGATATAAAAAGGATTCTTTTTATTGGTTTAAAAAAGTGATTGAAACAAATGGAGAAATTTTGAGGATGGAAAGTTTATAATAGATAGAGTTAATGATTTAAGATATATAGAAAACAAATCTTAAACTATAGAAAATGGAGACTGTAATAAATTTTGTGTATGAAAATCTTTCTGATTAAGGTAATATAAACTTAATCAGGAGGATTTTTTATTGAAGGTAGAAGCAATTTTTAAAATTATCAATATATCATATTCAGTAATATATTGATAAACAAAAATTATCCACTCATATCAATATTATATCCAAAACAAGCCCCAGATATTAAGATCTGAGGCCTTTCTATGTGTTTTATTAAAATTTATTATATATTCTGTAATATCTTTTATTTTGTTACTTAATATAGTTTTAGATTAATATATTCTCAATTTTTTCGTAGTCTTTTATTAAAATTTTTCCTCTTGAAATTAATTTTAATATGCCTTCTTCTTCAAATTGATTTAATTTTCTACTCATAGTTTCTCTTGAAACCCCCGCTAGGGAACCAAGCTCTTCTTGAGTAACATTATATTTTATTAAGATACCTTTATCAGTGCCGTGACCATATAAGTTTACTAATGTTCTTAAAAGTTTTGCTACTCTAACATCAGTACTAATAACAGAAAGTCTATCAATTAAATCTTCAGCTTTTCTTATTCTTTCATATGATTGTTCTAATACTTTAGTTATAAATTTTATATTATGCTTTAATACATTGTTCACATCATAAGAAGAAATAGTTAAAACTGTAGTTTTATTTAAGGCATAAGCAGTATATTCGTATCTGTCACCTGATAAAATATTATGTCCACCTACAAAATCTCCTGGTTCATAGATGTATAAAATTTGTTCTTTTCCATCTGACATAATTTTAGATATTTTCATTTCGCCATCTAAAATTATGTACATTTTATCTGCCGGATCAAAAGATCTAAATATAGTTTCGCCTTTGTTATATTCTATAACATAGAAATCTGATCTTATACGTAAAAATTCCTCTTCTGACAATGAGTCAAGAAGAGGAATTTTTTTATAATTTAATTTTCCTTGTTTAAATAATTCTTTTAAATATTTCATAAATCCCTCTTAAGAATATATTACCATATTATTTGGAAATTTTACCAAGTTTTTTTCTTGTATCTCTTCTTCCCATAAGAATTATTTTTTTTGCAATTTCAGCATCTTGATTACTTAAAGAAGGAACTCCATCTAATGGATATTTAAAACCTAATTCTTTATACTTATCTACCCCCATTGTGTGATAGGGAAGCACGTCAATTGCTGTTATGTTGTCATAATTACCAAGTAATTCACCTGTTTGATATAGGAAATTTTTATTAAATGTAATTCTAGGAACAATAACGTGTCTAATCCAAATATTCATATTATGATCATCCATAAATTTTAAGAATTTAATAATATTTTCATTTGAATGTCCTGTTAATACTTTGTGTTGTCTAGGATTTACATGTTTAATATCTAACATTACTATATCGGTAACTTCCATTAATTTTTCAAATTTCTTCAAAAGTTCAGGATTATTATCTCTAAATGTAATTCCGCATGTATCTAGACAGGTATGAATATTTCTAGCTTGACAAGCTTCAAAAAGATCCAACACAAAATCCATTTGTACCAGAGATTCTCCTCCTGATAATGTTATACCACCATCTTTTAAGAATGGGCGATAACTTTCGTAATCATCTAAAACTTCTTTTACAGTCATTTCTTTACCACCAAACGAAGCCCATGTATCCGGATTGTGGCAGTAAAGACATCTCATCGGACATCCTTGTAAAAATAATACATATCTGACACCTGGACCATCCACTGTACCGAAAGTTTCTTTAGAGTGTATATATCCAACGGTATCTAGATTCATATTATAGTCCTCTGTGGAATGTTCTTGCGATTACGTCGTCTTGTTGTTCTTTTGTTAATTTTGTAAAGTTTACAGCATATCCTGAAACTCTAACTGTTAATTGAGGATATTTTTCTGGGTGAGCTTGAGCATCTAATAATGTTTCTTTATTAAATACGTTAACGTTTAAGTGGTGACCACCTTTTTCTACATATCCGTCTAACATTGATACTAGGTTATCTATTTGTGTTTTGTTTGCCATGATTTTTCTCCTTTTTTATATAAATATAATCTACTTATTATTTTCCTTCATCAGGATTAATATTTTTTAATGTAGGAATGCTACATGCGTTGCCTACACAAGTATCAGTTACTCTTTCTAAATCTAAACTTTCTAAATCAATATCTATATCTAATTCGTCTAAGTCTATTTCACCGGCAAATACTTTGTTATCTTTACCTAAAGCACCCGGAATGATTGAGAATGTATTACTAATACCGTCTTGGGCATCCTTATAAGGAATTTTTGCTACTGATGATAATGAAGCTAAAGCTCCTGATGTATCTCTTCCGTGCATTGGGTTAGCACCTGGTGCAAATGGTTGACCTAATCTTCTACCATCTGGTGTATTACCGGTTTTCTTACCATATACAACATTTGATGTAATTGTTAAGATTGATGTTGTAGGTACACCATCTCTGTAAGTTGGATGTTTTCTTACTTTTGCCATAAATGATTGTACAGCGTATACTGCTAATTCATCAGCTCTATCATCGTTGTTACCATATTTAGGGAAATCACCTTCTATTTCATAGTCAACTACGATTCCTTCTTCATTTCTAATTGTTTTAACTTTTGCATATTTAATAGCTGACAATGAGTCTGCAACTACTGATAATCCGGCGATACCTGTTGCAAAGTATCTCTTAACATCTCTATCATGTAAAGCCATTTGTACACTTTCATAAGCGTATTTATCATGCATGTAATGGATTACATTTAATGTATTTACATAGATACCAGCTAACCATTCCATCATATCTTCAAATTTTTCTTTTACTTCATCGAAGTCTAAATATTCTGATGTTATTGGTCTATATTTTGGCCCAATTTGTTTTAATAATTTTTCGTCAACACCACCATTTATAGCGTATAATAGACATTTTGCTAAGTTTGCTCTAGCACCAAAGAATTGCATTTCTTTACCAACTCTCATTGATGATACACAACATGCAATAGCATAGTCATCACCGTGAGTTTGTCTCATGATATCATCATTTTCGTATTGGATTGATGATGTATCAATTGACATCTTAGCACAGAATCTCTTGAAGTTTTCTGGTAGATGTACTGACCATAATACTGTCAAGTTTGGTTCTGGTGATGTACCTAGGTTTGTTAATGTGTGTAAATATCTGAAAGAGTTTTTTGTTACTAATGATCTTCCATCTAAACCAACACCTGCTAATGATTCTGTTACCCATGTTGGATCACCTGAGAATAAATCATTATATTCAGGAGTTCTTGCAAATTTAACCATTCTTAATTTCATGATGAAGTGGTCAATCATTTCTTGAGCTTCTTCTTCTGTGATTATACCTTCTTTCAAATCGTGTTCAATATAGATATCTAAGAATGTTGATGTTCTACCTAAACTCATTGCAGCTCCGTTTTGTTGTTTGATTGCTGCTAAGTAGCCAAAGTATAACCATTGGATAGCTTCTTTAGCATTTTGAGCTGGTTTAGAAATGTCATATCCGTAAATTTGACCTAATTCTTTTAATTCTTTTAATGATGTAACCTGATCTCTTAATTCTTCTCTTAGTCTAATGTTGTATTCTGACATGATAGGAGATACTGAATCGATTTGGTTTAATTTGTCTTCAATTAATTTGTCAATACCATATAAAGCTACTCTTCTATAGTCACCTATAATTCTACCTCTACCATAAGCATCTGGTAAACCTGTAACAACACCGGATTTTCTGATAGCTCTCATTTCAGGAGTATAAACATCAAATACCCCTTGGTTATGTGTTTTTCTGTATTCTGTGAAAATTTTATGTACTTCTGGATCTGGAGTATAACCATATGATTCACATGATGATTCACTTACTCTAATACCACCAAATGGTTGGAATGATCTTTTTAACGGTTTATCTGTTTGGAAACCTACGATTGTTTCTAGTTCTTTATTTAAGTATCCTGGCCCGTGTGATGTAATTGTTGATATGATACTTGTATCCATATCTAACACGCCACCATTTTCTCTTTCTTGTTTGAATAAGTCCATTACTTGAGCCCATAATTTTGTTGTAGCTTCTGTAGGACCTGCTAAGAATGTATCATCACCCTTATATTCTGTATAGTTGTTTTGAATGAAATCTCTAACATTTATTTCTTTTTTCCATTTTTCACCCAAAAATTTGTCCCAAATTGTCATGCAATTCCTCCTTGTTATTTATTTATCTATATTATAACATTTAATTATTTATTAAAATGTGATCCTAATCACAATAGCTGTAAATTGAATAAAAAAATAGCTATTTATTAAATAATTTTAATGTTTGTCTTAATTATATATCAAAAAAAAATAAAATGTAGTATTTTAATGATATTTTCAAATATTTTTAAGATATTAAAAAACTTTACAACAAAGGTAAAAGATGGTAAAATTATTTTGAATAAATTATTATATTTTTTTGAATTAAAGTCAAAGAAGGACAAAATGGGATTAACAACACAGATAGAAAAATTTTTACTTGATATGATGAATGATACTGAGAAAGAGTTTATTGAAATAGGACGAAATGAATTAGCTGAAAGGTTTAATTGTGCACCTTCTCAAATAAATTATGTACTTACGACTCGATTTACACCATATAAAGGATATTATGTGGAAAGTAGAAGAGGTGGAAGAGGGTATATAAAAATTATAAAGCTAGAAATGACAGAAGAGCAGTTAATAAATAAGATATTAAATGGAACTATAGATAAGACTATAACACTGGACAAAGTTTTACATATACTTAGAGGGCTTGTTCAAGAAGATATTTTAACTATTAAAGAAGCACGTATTATTCAGCATAGTTTGGATGATAATGCACTTAGACATATAGAAGTAAATGACAGAAGTTTAGTTAGAGCAAGTATATTTAAAAATATATTATTAGCTCTAGTGAGAGATTAGGAGGTAATTATGCAATGTTTTAATTGTGGTAATGATGCTGATATGGAAGTTTTCATGATGATTAATGGAAAAATGAAAAAAATAAGCATATGCAATGATTGTTACCAAGAACAATTAAAAAATATGGTGGATTCATTGAGTGATGAAAATGGAGAAATTGATCCAGAAGAAATTCAAAAGAAAATGTTTAAGTTTTTCAAGGATAATAAAGATGAATTTGAAAAATTTATAAGTGAAGCTATAAATGATGAAAACTTTGATATGAACAATTTGAATCCGGAAAACTTTGATGTGACTGAAATGAATTTTGAAAATTCAGGAATAGATTTTTCAAGGTTTAATGGAGATTTGAATGATATATTTAAGGGATTATCGGATAATTCTCAAACATATTTTAGAAATACTAAAAAAAGAGAAAAAGACAATCTTTATGATGAAACAAATAAAAAATCCAAAGAAAATATTAATGTAAAGGATGAATTAAAGCAAGCTAGAGAAATAAGAATGTTGAAACACGCAGCTGAAAAGAAAAAAGAAGAGTTAAAGTTACATTTACAAAAAGAAGATTATTTAGCAGCTGCAACATCTAGAGATGAAATGAGAGAAATCAATAAGAAAATAATGATAATTAGACAATTACAAAAAGAGGTTAATAAATAATGAATTTTAGAGAACTAATGCAAAAACTTGTTGACGAAGCTACGGTCTTAAAATCTAAATATATCGGTACAGAACATGCATTACTTGCGCTTATGAAGACTGGTGGATTGGAATCCAAGGCTTTAAGCACGGCAGGAGCGGATTATATTTTATTAAATGAATATTTGAAAAATAGATTAAATAGGGAAGAATCGAGTAAAATCATAGGTACAACACAAGAACTTAAAGATATAATGGATGATGTATTATTACAAAAAAAGAGAGGAAATAAAGATAATACTCTTGAAGAATTATTATTAATCAATCTTTTAGTTTCCGATACTTTAGCAAAAGAAATGTTGGTAGATACAAATGTAAATCCTCAACAGGTTTACATGATTTTGGATTATTATATGACAAATAAGCTTAAATCTTCTCAATTAACAAAAACTCCAAATTTATCTAAATATGGGCAAGATTTAGTTGAAAAGGCTCTAGCTAAAATAGATGGAGTTATAGGTAGAGATAAAGAAATAAATAGAATTATTCAAGTGCTTACAAGACGTACTAAGAATAATCCGATACTTATTGGAGAACCTGGTGTAGGTAAAACAGCTATTGTTGAAGGATTAGCAAAAAAGATAGCTCAAAATGATGTTCCTGATATTATGAAAGGTATGAGAATTATAGCTTTAGATATGGCACAAATGGTAGCTGGTACTAAGTATCGTGGAGATTTTGAAAAAAGAATTTCTGATACTTTGAAAGAAGTTACGTCTTTAGAAAATGTAATAATATTTATAGATGAAATTCATACTATTGTTGGAGCTGGTTCATCAGAGGGATCACTTGATGCTTCAAATATTATGAAGCCATATTTGACAAAAGGAGAGTTAAAGATAATTGGTGCAACTACAGTAGATGAATACAGAATGTTTATTGAAAAAGAAGCTGCACTTGAAAGGAGATTACAACCAATTCAAATAGAGGAGCCTTCTGTTGAAGAAACAATTGAAATTATTAAGGGAATTAAAAAATATTATGAAAAATTTCATAGAATTAAAATAACTGATGAAATTATTGAAGAAGCTGTAAAATTATCAGATAGATATTTAGTTGATAGATTCTTACCTGACAAGGCTATAGATGTTATTGATGAAGCATCTTCTAATCTAAAAGTTGATTCATTTAAGATTCCTGAAGAACTAAAAAAATTACAAGATGAATACGCTGAATTAAATAAACAAAAAGAAGAAGCTGTAAATATACAAAATTATGAAAAAGCAGCCTTTATTAGAGATAAGATAAATGAAGTTGAATTGAAAATTATGGAATTTAATCAAAAAGAAGAAGAGTCTGATGAAATACAATACACATCAGAAATCACTGTAGAGAAAATTCGTTCAATAATTTCAGAATGGGCTAAAGTACCTGTAACAAAACTTACAAAAGAAGAAAATGAAAGATATAGAGATCTTGATAAAAATCTAAAAGGTACGGTGATTGGACAAGATGATGCTGTTGAAAAAGTTTCAAAAGCTATTAAAAGAGCTAGGGTTGGACTTAAGGATAAGGATAGTCCAATAGGTACGTTTATATTTGTTGGACCAACAGGTGTGGGAAAAACTTATTTAGCAAAACAATTAGCTGAAGAAATATTTGAAAATGAAAATAGTTTAATAAGAATAGATATGAGTGAATACATGGAAAAACATGCAGTTTCTAAACTTATTGGTTCTCCTCCGGGATATGTTGGATACGATGAAGGGGGACAACTTACAGAAAAAGTTAGAACTAATCCATATTCGGTTATATTATTTGATGAAATTGAAAAGGCTCATCCTGATATTTTCAATATTTTATTACAGATTCTTGATGAGGGTAGATTATCTGATTCTCAAGGAAGAGAAGTAGATTTTACAAATACAATAATCATAATGACTTCAAATGCCGGGGCTTCTCAACTTTCTAAGAGAAATACAATTGGTTTTGAATCAGAAGAAATGAAATCTAAGAGAGATTATGAACACACTAAAGAAATAGTTAATAATGCACTTAAGAATTTGTTTAAACCTGAATTTCTAAATAGAATTGATGATATTATCGTATTTAATAGATTAAATAAGGAAAATATTAAAGAGATAGTGAAATTAAAATTAGATGGATTAATTGATAGAATTTCAGAAATGGGATATGAAGCTAAATATACTGATAAAGTAGTTGAAAAAATTGCTGAAGTTGGATTTGATGATGCTTATGGTGCTAGACCGTTAGATAGAGCGATTAAAACAGAAATTGAAGATTTAATTGCTCAAAAAATATTGGAATCAGGCATTTCAAAGAACAAAAAAATCTCAATTATTTTAAGAAATTCAAAAATTTCAATAAATGAATTAGGAAAGTAATATGAAATTAAAAACAGTTTTTAAATGTATAAACTGTGGTGAAGAGCAAATAGCTTGGACTGGGAAATGTCCAAGCTGTGGTGCTTGGGACAGTTTAGTAGAAGAAGTAGTTGAAAAAAAGTCAAAGTCACAAAGTTTAAGTTCAAAAAAAATCTATAAAAAATCAAATAGGTTAAATTCGATAAAAGTCGATTCGTCAGAAAGATTTCTTACAAATATCAATGAATTTGATAGAACCATTGGAGGCGGGATAGTTAAGGATAGCATATCTATTTTAACTGCTAAACCAGGTGCCGGTAAATCAACATTATTACTTGAAATAGCGAAAAATTTAGCTTTACATGGTCATAAAATTTTATATATATCCGGTGAAGAATCGGAATCTCAAATTAAAAATAGAGCATTAAGGATAATGGATGTGATTCCTGAGGATATATTTATAATTTCAACAAACTCAATGGATATAGCTCTTCATGAAATAGAAGTGCTTAACCCTGATGTTATATTTTTGGACTCTATTCAAACTTTAGGATTAGAACAATATTCACAACGACCAGGAACTCCAACACAGACAATAGAATGTGCTAATGAACTTGTAAATATTTGTAAAAGTACTGAGAAACCTAAAGCTGCGATAATGATTGGGCACATGACAAAATCAGGAGAAATGGCAGGCTTAATGACTTTGGAACATTTGGTTGATACTGTACTAATTTTAGAGTCGGAGTCAGACTCTCAATTGAGAGTTTTAAGAACAACTAAAAATCGTTTTGGATATACTGGAGAAATTGGCTTATTTAATATGGAAGAAGGAGGACTTAAAGAAGTTCAAAATCCTTCAGAATATTTTATAACGCCGAGAAAACACCCTGTAGAGGGTTCAGCTATTTCAGTTATAAAAGAAGGTTCAAGAATTATAACTGTAGAGGTTGAATCATTGGTGTCACATTCATTTACACCATATCCAATAAGAATAGGTGATAGTTTAAGAAAAGACCAACTTAATACCTTAATTTCAATTCTCGAACAAAGATCAGGTATTAACTTATACGATAAAAATGTAATATTAAAAACTACTGGTGGATTAAAATTGTCAGAGCAATCGGTAAATTTAGCAATAATAATGAGTATAGTTTCATCATTAAAAAATAAAGGTATAGATAATTCTACCGTATTTATTGCTGAAGTTGGATTAACAGGTGAATTGAAGCGTGTTCCGGAAATTGAAAAAAGACTTTTAGAACTTGATAGATTAGGATTTAAAAAAGCTTATATTTCTAAGAGTAAGGTAGATAAGAGAAAATTCAAGACTTTAGATGTTGTTGAGTGTGATACTATAAATGAGGTTATTAGGGAAGTTTTTTAGAAGTTAAATTTTAATTTTAATATTATTATTTTGGCATATGCTTATTAATGGCCACGGCAATGGTCTTGGAAATGAGTTTATCAATGGCTTCGAAAAAGGCTTTGGTAATGTTCTTAGTAATTTCCATAGAAATAGCCCCATCAAAAGAAAGAATTGAAAAAAGGCTAGGGCAGAATTTTTGGGGAAAATTAAAAAATGGCACTAGCGAAATGAAGAAAATTAGATATGCTGGGGCTAGAACGTAAAAAAGTAAAGAAAAATGGCCCTATCGAAATAAGGAAATGGGAAAAAGAAGGGGCAGAATTTTGTTTGAAAATTAAGAAATAGCCCCATCAAAAGAAAGAATTGGAAAAAGGCAAGGGCAGAATTTTTGGAAAAAATTAAAAAATGGCCCTAGCGAAATGAAGAAAATAAGATATGCTAGGGCTAGAACATAAAAAATTAAAGAAAAATAGCCCCATCAAAAGAAAGAATTGGAAAAAGGCTAGGGCAGAATTTTTGGGGAAAATTAAAAAATGGCACTAGCGAAATGAAGAAAATAAGATATGCTGGGGCTATAACATAAAAAATTAAAGAAAAATGGCCCTAGCAAAATAAGGAAATGGAAAAAGGCTGGGTCTATTATGAAAAAATGTAGATGAAAATGGCTCTAGCGAAAGAGCTAAATGAAAAAAAGCAGGGGTGCGTCACCCCTGCAATATTCAAAACATTATTTCCTTTTATATAAAGCTGTAGCAATAAAACATGAAAAAGGTATAACTAATACAAGTCCTATGCTTCCGGCAAATATTCTTACAAATTCAGTTATAAATATATCCATATTATAGAAAAATGGCATATGTGAATTGTATGAAAATATTAAAATTGATAGTGGTAATGCTGAGGCGAAATATGCTAAAACAAGTGTGTTTGACATTGTTCCGATTATATCTTTACCTACATTCATTCCTGATTTGAATAAATTCCAGAATGTTATTCCAGGATCTGCTTTGCTTATTTCTTCGATTGATGATGCTGTACTCATTGCTACGTCCATAATTGCTCCCAATGCTCCAATAATCATACTTGAATATAAAACTTTTTCTGCGGATATTGGAACCGGTAAAAATTGCATCATTACTGCGTTTTCATTGGACAAACCTGTGATATGTGCATTTGGTCCAAATATACTTGCAATCAAGTATGAAATAAATATACCAAATATTGTTGCTAAGATAGCTGCAAAAGTTTTTTTTGCAAATTTTCCAATAATTAATAGTGTGATGATTGTGTTTATAATTGATGTAATTATAGTTGCTTTAATAGGAGAATATCCTAATGTTATTAAATATATTAAAGTTAATATCATAGCTATAGAAATAAACATTGTTATTAATGATTTAAGACCAGCTTTTTGAGCGATTAATATTACTATAAATACAAATAAAATTAAAAGATAATAGACCCATGTCATTCTGTAATGATCATATAATACAAATTCCGAATTTACTTCATTTTGAAATATTATTACTGTTTGATCGGCCTTATATTCTATTTGAAATTGTGCGTTTTGTAGAATTAATTTGTTTATTTCGATATTTTTCCCTGATAAATTTCCATCTAAAATAACTAAATTATATTTTTCAAATTTATCTTTACCTTTATTGTATTTTTCGATTTTCTCAATTTTCGCTTTATAAAATTTTGAAATATTTTTTTGTATCCCATTTACTTGTTTTTGCTGATTATTTGGTATTTTATTATTCGTAGCAAATGTAGTGTTGCTAAATAAAATTAAAATAAGTAACAAAAAAATATATACTTGTTTTTTCATATATACCTCATTTTTTTATTTTTATTATATAAAAAAAATATTTATATTGACAAGTGCAACTTAGTTTGATATTATACTAAAAATATTAAATGTTTTGAAGAGAAGAGTAGTTATATTGTAAGCCAAAGCGAGTCTTGTATGGTGTGAGGAGATGGTCTAATTTATAATGAAAAGAGCCTCTGAACTAATATGTTGATATGTAGGCATATTCGGGTAGCCCGTTATAGCGAAGAGTAATGATAGTTACTTGATGAGATTTATTTTGTGAAAAATAAGTGAAAATGGGTGGTACCACGAATGTTAATGAGCTTCGTCCTATTAAGGATAATGCTCATTTTTTATTTTAAATTTTGGGAGGATAAGATGAAAAAAACACTAATAAATATTTTAGTAGCATTTATAATTTTTATAAATGGTTCTAATGTGTTTGCACAGGAAACAAATAAGGATACACTTACAGTTGCAACAAATGCAACATTTCCACCGTATGAATTCATTAAGGATGGAAAAATTGTAGGAATTGACATGGAAATAGCAAATAAAATTGCTGAAAAACTTAACTTAAAATTAAATATAGTTGATATGGAATTTAATACAATTATTTCATCTATTGAAAGTGGTAAAGCTCATATTGGAATGGCAGGTATGACAATAACGGAAGAAAGATTAAAGTCAATAAATTTTTCCGTACCTTATGCGAAAAGTACTCAAATAGTTTTATTAAATTCAAATTCTAGATTAGAAAAAATTGAAGATTTGAAAGATAAAAAAATAGGGACTCAATTAGGGACAACGGGAGATATTTACGCAAAAGATGATTTTGGAGAAAAAAATGTACAATCTTTTGATAAAATTTCGGATGCAATTTTGGCGATGAAAAATGGCAAAATTGATGCTATTATGATAGATCAACAAACAGGAAGAAATTACTTGTCAAATGATAGTGCTTTGAAAAAAATTGAAGCACCATATGTTGAAGAAGAATATGCAATTGCTATTAATAAAAATAACAAATATTTGTTAGATAAGGTAAATAAAGCAATCAAAGAACTACAAGATAATGGAATTATTGATAAAATAACAAAAAAATATATTAATAGTGAAAGCAATAAAGCGGAGATTTTGCCTTTTGTGGAAAAAGTTAAAAATGTTTTATTTGAGGATGGCATGTGGAAATATCTTGCTGAAGGATTGAAAATTACATTAATAGTTACATTTTTTTCATTGATACTAGGAATAACACTAGGTTTGTTAATTTCTGTTATTAAACTATATTATACTGAATTAAATCCTAAATTTGATTCAGTAAAAGGAATTATATTGATAGTGTTAAATAGAGTAGTGTCAATATTTGTATCTATAATAAGAGGAACTCCTACAATGATTCAACTTTTGATAATGTTTAATATAATTCTTTCATCGGTTAAAAACTTAGAAGTTGTTGCAGTTCTTACATTTGGAATAAATTCTTCAGCATATGTTGCTGAGATTTTTAGAGGTGCATTTAAGTCGGTTAAAAAGGGAGAAATCGAGGCTGCAAGAGCTTTGGGTATGAATTTTTCTCAAACATTTAGAAAAATTATATTACCACAGTCTTTAATAATAAGTTTGCCGGTATTAGGTAATGAATGTATAACTTTATTAAAAGAAACATCTATTGCAGGGGCAATAGGGTTACTTGAACTTACAAGAGGAGCAAACATTATAATTAGTAATAAATTTACAGCATATATTCCATATTTTACAACTGCATTAATTTATTATATATTGGTAAAAGTTTTTGAAATTGGATTTAAGAAATTAGAAGGGAAATTTAACTATGTTAGAGATTAAAAATATAAGCAAAACTTTTAATTCAAAAGTTTTAGATAATGTTAGTTTTGAAATTAATAAGGGAGAAATAGTTGTAATAATCGGACCTTCCGGATCTGGGAAGTCTACATTACTTAGAACTATGAATCTTTTAGAGATTCCGGATGAAGGACAAATTTACTTAGATGGAAATAAAATAAGTAAAGATACAGATATTAATCAATTTAGAGAAAAAGTAGGAATGGTTTTTCAAAATTTTAATCTTTTTTCACATTTAACAATATTAAAAAATTTAACCTTAGCACCAGTTACATTAAAGCATATTTCAGAAAAAGAAGCTAATAAAAAAGCCTTGGAACTACTTGATATGATAGGATTAAAGGATAAAAAAGAATCTTTTCCTAATGAATTATCAGGAGGCCAAAAACAAAGAATAGCTATAATACGTGCATTAATGATGAATCCGGATCTTATATTATTTGATGAGCCTACGTCTGCATTAGATCCTGAAAAAGTAGGAGAAGTTTTAGACTTAATGGAACATTTAGCTAAAGATGGTATGACCATGGCGGTAGTAACTCATGAAATGGGATTTGCAAAAAAAGTTGCTAATAGAATTATTTTTGTAGAGAATGGAAAAATCATTGAAGACACTAAGGAAGTAAAGAAATTTTTTGAAAATTCTGAAAATGAAAGAGTTAAGGAATTTTTAGAAAAAATTTTATGATTATTTGTATAATGTATTAATCATGGGGCTGTTTCAAAATAACTAAAAATGTTATTTTGCAATAGCTTTTTCTTTTTAATTGAAGTTTTAATCAAAACATTTATATACTTTAGAAATTGAATTTGTCCCGTGATTTAAATTAAAATTTAAGCATGGTATATTATTTTTGTTTTTCATATTAATATTATACCAAAAACAAGCACTAGATGTTGAAATCTAGTGTAAAGAGCTAAAACTACTACCTATAATCTGGATACATAAAATGATATTTTGCAACAGTACCATGATTACAAAAAGAATTACCAGAAAATCACGTTTAATAATATATATTAAAAATTATAATTGCTGAGAAGTTTTATTAATAGGAAAATTAACATTTTAATCTGAAAAGTTGTAAAGACGATAATATCAAAAATAAGAGTAAAAAATTCTAATTATTTTTTATTTTAGATTCTAAATTTAGACTTGAAATATAAATTTATTCTAATGTTTTTACAAAAGTATTGACATTTTCACTGCATTTCTGTATTATATAATTAATACAGAGGTAAAGGGGGTAATATGAAATTTGAAAAAGATAGACCTATATATACTCAATTAATTGAAGATATAGAACAGAGTATTATTAGTGGGAAATTCAAATCAGGTGAAAAGCTTCCTTCAATTAGAGGATATGCTGAAAAGAAGGTTGTAAATCCAAATACTGTTCAAAAGGCATATTCTGAATTAGAAAGAAGTGGATATATTTTTAGTAAAAGAGGAGTGGGATATTTTGTAAATGAAGATATTGTCGAAATTAATAAATTTAAATGTAAATATTTAGAGTTACAAATTGATGAATTTATTAATAAAATGTCGAATATTTCATTTTCAAAAGAGGAGATAATTGAAAAAATAAAGGAGAAGTTATGATAAAATTTTCAAATGTTTCAAAAAAATATAAAGGTGGAACTTTAGGGTTAGATGGACTTGACTTAGAGATTCAAAATGGTAAAGTTATCGGTATTTTAGGGCCAAATGGTTCTGGAAAAACTACATTCTTAAAATTGTTGAATGGATATTTGAAACCTACAAGTGGAGAAATTACAATTTTTAATGAAAAAATTGGACCAAAGACTAAATCAATGGTTTCTTATTTACCAGATATGCCTTTTATACCTGATGATTATACAATTTTGGAAGCTAAAAGTTTATGGAAGAATTTCTTTGATGATTTTAATGAAAATAAATTTGATGAACTTATAGAGTTTATGAAATTGGATCAAAATGCCAGAATTTCTGAATTATCTAAAGGAATGAATGAAAAATTTCATTTGACCTTGATATTATCTAGAGATGCTAAGATTTATGTTATAGACGAACCAATATCTGGAGTAGATTTAGTATCTAGAGATGTGATTTTAAATGCAATATTAAAGAATGTAGAAAAAGATAGAATATTAGTAATTACAACTCATTTAGTTGATGAAATGGAATCATTGTTTGATGATGTTGTATTTTTATCAAAAGGAAAAAAGATTTTAGAAGGAAATGCGGAACAATTAAGAGAAGAAAAAGGTAAGACTATAGCGGAGATTTTTAAGGATATTTATGGAGTTTTGGTTTATTAGGAGGATTCTATGGGAAAATTATTAAAATATGAATTTAGAAATAGTAGAAAAAAAGTTTTTCAACAAATAGGAATAATTTTATTAGTATCTCTTATTTTGCAAGTAATTCTTAGTGGAGTTGCTAGATATTCATTATCTAATATAGCTCATACAGGTCCAATGGGGCTTATCGCAACTGTTTCAGGATTATTTGTATTTGTAGGGACAGTATTAATTATTGTTACAGGTTTTATGTATTATATAACTTTGGCAAATATATTAAAAAAAGATGTATACTACGGGCAAGGATATATAACATTTTCAATACCAAAATCAGGATATCAAATAATAGGGTCTAAGATACTAATAGCTTTATTTTGGCTGATTGTATTGCCTATTGTTACAATAACAGTTAATGTTTTATTAGGTTATATTATATGGGTTATGATTCCGGGGGTAATAAAGGTTGATGAATTTTGGATGCGAATTAGTGAATTTTTGAATTCAAATGCATTTTATAAAGGCTTACAAGGGATATCTTTAAATGTTATTTTGTATTTTTCAATTTCATGGTTAGTTAATAGTATATTTACTATATTATTAATGTATGTATCTGTGATTGTTGATTATAGAATAGGAAGAAGAAAAAGAGATTCTTCAATGTGGATTCTATATTATATAATATTTGTTATTATATATACTTTTATAATGGTTATAGTATTTAGTCCTTTATCAATTACAAATCAAACAACATCCATAAATATGTATACTGGGTTAGCAACAGGTAATGAATTCTATTTGACTAAATATTTATCTTTAGCAATTAATTTCGTTGTTTCTATTTTATTATATATTTTTGTTTCTCACAATTTTGAAAATAAAATTGAGAAATAAATTTTTTAAGAGAAAGTTAAATTTATTAACTTTCTTTTTTATTTTAAAAAAAAGAAAAATTAGAGAAAAAAAAGAAAAAAATAAGTCATGAAAACGTAGTATTATATTTATATAATTTTAATTACGGAGGACTTATATGATTCTTTTTATTATTGGATTAATCATTTTAGGTTTAGGAGGCTATTTATATGGAAAATATTGTGAAAAAGTTTTCGGACCTGATGATAGAAAAACTCCAGCTGTTACTGAAGCTGATGGAGTTGATTATGTTGGAATGAAAAAATGGAAAAATGAACTTGTTGAATTATTGAACATTGCAGGTACAGGACCTGTATTAGGACCGATTCAAGGGATATTATTTGGACCGATTGCTTTTATTACAATTCCATTGGGATGCGTATTAGCTGGAGCCATGCATGATTATTTTATCGGTATGATTTCAATGAGAAATAAAGGAGCTCAGGTGCCTAAGCTTATTCAAAAATACATAGGTAAAGGAACAAATAAAGTATATAATTTTGTTAATTGGGTTTTACTTTTATTAGTAGGAGTTGTATTTATATATACACCAGGCGATTTAATCGTAAAAGATTTGCTACATATGGATGTAAATTCTAGTACTATTTATGTAGTATATGCTGTTATTTTAGGCTATTATATTTTAGCAACTTTATTTCCAATTGATAAAATTATAGGAAAGATATATCCTTTATTTGGAGCAATGTTATTATTATCAGCTATAGGAATATTTTTTGGTATTATATTTACAGGGGCGGGCTCATTAAATCAAATAAATGGTGGAACATTTTTATCAAAACACCCATTAGGTCAATCAATAATTCCTGTATTTTTCATAACTGTATCTTGTGGTATATTATCAGGATTCCATGGGTCTCAAGCAACTTTGATTTCTAGGACAGTAACAAATGAAAGAGAAGGTAGAGAAACATTTTATAATATGATGATAGGTGAAGGATTTATTGCTATGTGTTGGGCTGCCGGAGCTATGGTTGTTTATAATGAATTAAACAACGTAGGTATTCCTGCTACATTAATGGTTGGTAATATTTCTACAAGATTTATGGGAACTATAGGCGGTATATTTGCAGTAGCTGCAATTATAATTTTACCTATAACAAGTGGAGATACAGCATTTAGATCATTGAGACTTATGATTGCTGAACAATTTTCAATTGACCAAAAATCACCAATTAAGAGAATAATGTTATCTATAGCAATTTTTATACCTGCTATAGCGATTTTAATTTTTGCTAAAACTGATAAAAATGGCTTTAATTTATTGTGGAGATACTTTGGATTTATGAATCAATTTACGGCAGTGTTTGCATTGTTATTAATATCAGTTTATCTAAAAATAAAAGGCAAAAAATATTTAATAGCATTGATACCTGGAGCATTTTATACATTTATTGTATCATCATATATATTACATGCGGATTTAGGATTTTCTTTAGATTCTAGATTTGGATTTACAGGATATCAAATATCTTATCCAGTAGCATTTGTATTTGTATTATTTTTTATTTGGTTTGTAACACATGTTGTTAAAAGTAAAAAAGATGAAATATCAAAATTAGATAAATAATTTAACTTATAGTTGAAGATAATTATGTATTATTTTCAACTATTTTTATGTTATAATTTACATATTGAAGAATGGAGGGAAAATTGAAAAAAATATTAATTTTATTATTATGTCTAATATTTATGGTGGGCTGTACGAAAAAAGTAGAAAATAAAAATTTTGAAACAAAATCTGAAAAAACTAAATCTGAATTAAAAAAAGGAGATACTAAAGTGTTAAATCAAGTAGAAGGATATCAAGAAGGTAATATAAAAGCTAAAATTAAAACAAATATGGGAGAAATGGAATTGATATTATTTCCTAAAGTTGCCCCAAAAGCTGTAGAAAATTTTGTAAAACATGCTAAAGATGGATATTATGAAGGAATAATTTTCCATAGAGTTATCGAAGGATTTATGATACAAGGTGGAGATCCTACAGGAACAGGTAGAGGTGGAGAAAGCATTTGGAAAAAATCTTTTGAAGATGAATTTGATGTAAATTACAGAAACTTCTATGGTGCCTTATCAATGGCGAATGCTGGCCCAAATACAAACGGTTCTCAATTTTTTATAGTAACGGCTAAAAATAATATAAATGATAATTTAGTCGGACAAATGAAAAAATTGGGAGAAAAAGGAGGGTTCCCAGATTCTGTAATTGATGCTTATAAAAATTTGGGAGGGACACCTCATTTAGATGCAAAGCATACTGTTTTTGGTCATGTAGTTAAAGGAATGGATGTAGCTGAAAAGATCTCAAAAGTAGAGAGAAATTCATCTGATAAACCTATTAAAGATGTCGTTATAGAAAAAATAACAATAGAAGAATAGAAATAAACTAAGCTATAGGGTTTGCAAAATAACCATATAGCTTATATTTTAGCAACTAAACGAACAAATGTTTGATTTTTGGTTTAAAATATTGTAAAATGAAGGTGGAGATAAAAATGAAACAAAAAGTTTATATAGCGATAGATTTAAAATCTTTTTATGCCTCGGTGGAGTGTGTAGAAAGAGGATTGGATCCATTAACTACAAATTTAGTAGTGGCTGATTCAACAAAAACTGAAAAGACAATATGTTTGGCTGTGACACCTTCTTTAAAAAAATTAGGATTATCTGGTAGAGCAAGAATGTTTGAAGTAGTTCAAAAAGTAAGGGAAGCTAATAGATTACGAAAAAAAAATATAAATTGGAGAAATTTTGTTGATAAATCTGTAGATGATCGAGAATTAAGGATTAATCCATATCTAAGCATAGATTATATAGCAGCGCCACCAAGAATGGCTTATTATATAGAATATAGCACTAAAATATTTGAAATATATTTGAAATATATTGCTGAAGAGGATATTCATGTTTACTCAATAGACGAAGTTTTTTTAGATGTAACAAATTATTTAAAATATTCAAAAAAAACACCAAGAGAATTTGCTAAAACAATAATATTAGATATATTAAAATCTACCGGAATAACTGCAACTGCGGGAATAGGTAGTAATTTATATCTTGCAAAGGTTGCTATGGATATAAGAGCAAAGCATATAGATGCAGATAATGATGGAGTAAGGATTGCTGAACTTGATGAATATTCATATAGAAAATATTTGTGGCACCATAAACCTATAACCGATTTTTGGAGAATAGGTGTAGGATATGCAAATAGATTGAAAAATATTGGATTGTTTACTATGGGAGATATAGCAAAATGTTCATTAGGGGCAGAAAATGAATTCCATAATATAAAATTATTATTTGATACGTTTGGGATAAATGCTGAATTACTAGTAGATCATGCTTGGGGATATGAACCTGTAACAATAAAGGATATAAAATCATATAAACCAGAACATAGAAGTATATCTATGGGACAAGTTATGACCAGACCGTACACTTATCAAGAAAGTATAATAATTATTAAAGAAATGTTGGATTTAATTTCTATAAATTTAATAGAACAAAATTTTACAACTAATCATCTTACTATAAATATCGAATACGATATAGAAAATATAGAAAAAGGATATAAAGGGGTCATTTCAATAGATCGATATGGAAGAAAAAAACCATTTAATTGTAGATTTTCAGTTAAATTAGGTAAATACACCAGATCTACAAGATTAATGATAAAAAAAGTTTTAGAAGTATATAAAGAAAAAGTTAATAAAAGCTTAACGATCAGAAAATTTAATATTTCAGCAGATGATTTAAAATCTTTTGATGATATTAAAAATAATGAAGATGTTCAGATTAATTTTTTGTCTGAAGATAGCTTTGAATTGCAGGTAAATAGTATAGACATTGAAAAAAAATTAATATCAAAAGAAGAAAATTTACAAAAAACGGCAATTGATATAAAAAATAAATTTGGTAAAAATGCAATTTTAAAGGCAATAAATTTAGAAGAGAGTTCTACATTAATCGAAAGAAATAAATCTATTGGTGGACATAAAGCATAGGAATATATTATGAAAAAAAATATACATGATTATTCGGATATTATTAATATAGAAAGACCGGTATTTAAGATGAATAAAATGAGTGCTTATGAAAGAGCTGCTCAATTTTCACCTTTTGCAGCATTATCTGGTCACGATAAAGCAATTCAAGAAACGGTACGAAATACTCAAGAAAAAAAATTTTTTTATGAAAACTATAAAAATTTATTAGATTATAATTTACAAAAAATACTTAAAAAAATAAATTTAAATCCTAAAATTAGAGTAGTTTATTTTGAAAAAGATAAGTTGAAATCTGGGGGAAAATATATTAAAAAAATATTAAATATAAAAAGAATAGATAAAACTCATAAGATTTTATATTTTGAAAATGATATAAAAATTAAATTGGATGACATATATGAAATAGAATTGATTAAATAATATTAAGGTAAAATATTTTATTTTGTTGTATAATGGAGATGTATCAAATTAAGGGAGGAAATTAAATGGAATATTTAAAAGATACAGTTCAAGTTGGAGATTGGAAAGGTGAAAAACACGTTCCATCAATTATGGTTTTATCATCAGATAAAAATGAAGTAATGGTGAAAGTAAGAGTTGGTGAAGAAATTGCTCATCCAAATACTTTTGAACACCACATCGGTTGGATTAAATTATATTATTTACCAGAGGGAGCTAAATTACCTGTTCAAGTTGCTGATGTAAACTTTACAGCTCATGGAGAGGGAAATTCATTAACAGATCCTCAAGCTGTAGTAGCATTTAAGGCGGAAAAAAATGGTAAATTATTAGCACAAAGTTATTGTAATATTCACGGATTGTGGGAAAATGAAGCTGAATTAGTTTTAGGATAATAAAACGTATCGAATTTACACCCTTTTAAGTCTTTTAGGATTTAAAAGGGATTATTTTTTATTTATTTAGAGGTTAAATTTAATAATTCAACTTGATACATAAGATAAATAATATATTAAAAAACTTTGATATTATTTTAAAATGCTAGTAGAATAATAAAAGTATTGTTTTTTATTAGGAGAAATTATGAAAAATTTAAAAGGAATATTTATTATTTTTACTTGTATGTTTTTGGGAGGAATTATTAGGGGAATTGTCCCGGTGCCTATTCCTGATGTTGTATATGGTATGTTAGTTTTAACTGTATTATTAATTTTGAAAATTGTGAAGGTTAAAGATGTTGAAGATACATCTGATATGTTATTAGCTCATTTAGGATTATTATTTGTTCCTCTTTCTGTATCTTTAATGACTAAATTTGATTTATTAGGTCCAAATTTATTAAAAATATTATTAATTTTATTTGTTACAACATTTATAACTATGGGGGTAACTGCAAAAGTAGTTGAAATGGTACAAAAAATTGGAGGTATAAAATGATGGATTTAGTACAATCTTTTTCTAAATTACCTGCTTTTGGGATATTTATAACGGTAGGAATTTATATTATAGCATTAAAAATTAGTGAAAAAACTAAAATAGCAATATTAAATCCTTTGTTAGTTACTTCAACAGTTGTTGTTTTATTTTTATTGATTTTAGGTATAAAATATGATGATTATAACAAAGGTGGTATTTACATTACATTTTTAATTGGTCCATCTACAATTGCCTTAGTAGTTAATTTATATAAAAATTTAGATTTGCTAAAAAGAAATTTTTTAGCAATATTTATAGGAGTAATAGCCGGGGTTATAACAGCTATTGTTTCTGTGTTTTTAATGACTAAGCTTGTTGGTTTGGAAGGAGATTTAAGGATTTCTTTAGTGCCTAAATCCTTAACCACAGCTATAGGTGTTTCAATTTCTGAAGAATTTGGAGGTATTGCTTCTATAACGGTTTTTGCAATAATTCTTACTGGTATAATAGGAGCGGTTATTTCACCATTTGTATTTAAGGTATTTAGAATAAGAGATAGGGTTGCAAAAGGAATAGGGTTAGGTACTGCCTCTCATGCTGTAGGCACATCAAAAGCTATACAAATGGGAGAAGTAGAAGGAGCTATGAGTGGTCTTTCTATTGCTTTAGCAGGATTTATATCAGTAATATTAATTCCGATTTTTATAAGTATATTTAAATAGAGAAACTAAAAGGGGCTTTTGCGAATAATTAAAAAATTATTTTGCAAAAGCCCCTTTTTTGATCTATATAAAATTAATTACATTTGTTTTTTTAGTATAGTTGTTAAATATTTCCAGAATAATCCCATAAAAACAAGGAATATTAGTAATTCCGGGCCTAAGTAGGTTATATTATATATAAACGAATAATATACAGGCGACATCCCTTTAGGGGTATATTGTGCAAAATATATTATTCCGGAAAGAAAATGTACAACTAATCTCAGTAAATATGACAAAATTATAAATGGTATATATCCCTTAAATTCAGATTTATTATTTAGATATGTTAAACCTGCAATACCCATTAATGAACTTGGTAATGGATAATCTAAAATTACTTGAATAGGATGAACTATTTCAGGTTTTATAATGAGTGTTATTACACCAAATATTGCACCAACAATCATTCCTGCTGGGGCTCCCCATCTGATAGCAAAAATCATTAGGGGTAATAATTTTAATGAAATGCTGCCTCCTTGAGGCATTTTATATAGCTTAAATTGTGCTAAAATAACTGATAAAGCTAACATTATGCCAGCTTCAACAATCATTTGAGTATTAAAAAATTTGTTTTTATTCATTTTTTCTCCTATTAAATTTGAATGGAAGATTTACAAATAAAAAAACTAACAAAAAAAACTACCAATGGGTTAGGTAGTTTTAAATAAATGCTTATAATATTTGCTTTTACTTCACTTTCCTACGCTATCATTATATAGATCAGGTCAAGGGTACTTCTCAGCTTAATGCGCCCCTAGTGACGATTTTATTATAGCTTATAATTTTTATATAATCAAATTTGATATATAGATATCAAATTTTACAAAAAGGTAATATAAAACTCATATTTTAAACATATTTATAAACTAAAATTTAAATTGATACACGATATTATCTAAATTTACATTATTTGATTAAAGTAGTATAATTTATATAAGGAGGGTATCATGTATAATATTGGTGACAAAATAGTTTATTCTATACACGGAGCAGGTACAATTGAAGATATTCAAGAAATTGAAATTTTAGGTAATACAGAAATGTTTTATATTTTAAGGTTTCCTATTAATGATATTACTATTTCAGTTCCGGTTACAGAAAGTGAAAAAATTCGCCCTGTAATTACAAAAGAAGAAGGAAAAGCTGTAATGGAAATATTAAGATCTGATGTTACTGAAATGTCTCAAAATTGGGGAAAGAGATTTAGAGATAATCTAGAACATATAAAGACAGGAAATATATTTGAAATAGCTGATATTGTTAGAAATTTAAGTATTTTGAGTCAAAAAAAGGGATTATCTGCATCTGAAAATAAAATGTTAATAAATGCTAAGAGAGTTATGGTATCTGAGCTGGTGATAGTTGGATCTATGACTAAAGAAGAAGCTATGGCAATGATAGATGATGCAATTACTTTAGAACAGGAGAATATATGATAAAAAAAATTATTAGAATAGTCATATCACTTCTAGGTATTCCTCTAGGATATGGTATTTCTAAATTATTATTAGAAAATATGTTTGTTTTTAATAATAATTTTGTGAAGTATTCTTTTAATGGGATACTCATAGTTTTGATGACTATTTTATTTTATTTAATAACACCTTATTTTATAACTAAAATAGAAAAAATGTTTGATAGATTAGAAGGGCTACTTATTAAAGAACCTAAGGAAGCATTGATAATTGGTTTTGTTGGAATTATTTTTGGAATTATTATTGCGTTTTTATTAAGTTTACCGATTTCAATGTTAGCATTAACAGGGATATTTGAAATTATAAAAATAATTGTAGCAATAATAATTTATTTAACATTTGCAAGTTTAGGGTATAGATTTTCATTAAAATATAAAGATGATATTTTGAAATTATTTAAGAGAAAAAATTCAAGTGAAGATTTTGAAAAAAGATATTTATCAAAAAAGTCAAAAAGTTTACAAACAATTGTTTCCGATAAAGTTGTAGATACATCTGTTTTAATTGATGGTAGAATTAAACAAATTGTTGAAACGGGATTTATAGAAGGAGATTTAATAGTACCTAATTTTGTGCTTCAAGAATTACAATTAATAGCTGATTCGGCAGATGACTTAAAAAGAGAACGTGGAAGAAGAGGACTGGATATTGTAAATGATCTTAGAAATTCTAAAAAAATAAACTTTAGAACAACAGCGAAAAATTATGAGGACACAAAAGAAGTAGATATTAAATTATTGAAATATGCTAATGAAACAGGGGCATCAGTACTAACTAATGACTTTAATTTAAATAAATTGGCAGTAATACAAAATATTAAAGTGTTAAATATTAATGATTTAGCTAATTCTGTAAAGACTGTTGTATTGCCTGGTGAAAAAATGATAGTAAATATTATTAAAGAAGGTAAAGAAAAAAATCAAGGATTGGCATATTTGGATGATGGAACCATGATAGTTGTAGAAGAAGGGAAAGGCTTAATTGGACAACAAGTTGAAGTTGTAGTTTCAACAGTTTTACAAACAGCTGCCGGAAAAATGATATTTACTAAAATTATAAATAGTTAATTTAGGGAGGATAATTTGAAAAAAGGAGTAATTAGATTTATAGCATTAGTGCTAGCTATATTAATGTTAGTAGGGATTGTAAGTACTATATTTACAGCACATGCGGCTTCTATGCCTGATGAAGTATATGGATATGGTGCAGGATTAAATAAAAAAGAAGTAGAAGATACTGCAAAATTATTAGGAATTAGGGATTTAAATATTACTCAAGTACCTATAAAAGGAATAGATACTTCGAAATATTTGGGAATACAATCAACTGATGATGAAATGATTTCATCAGTTTATGTAAAAAAAAATAATAATAAAAATATAACTGTAGAAGTTACAACACCACTTTCAATACAAAAAGTTACATCTATTCAATATTCAAATGCTGCAATTACGGCCGGATTAGAAAATGTAGATATAAAGGTTGCTGCTATAACTGCTGTTACAGGAGAATCAGCTTTAGCTGGAGTATATAAAGTTTTTGAACAATCAGGGATTGCAATAGATAGGCAAAAAACAAAAGTTGCAAATAAAGAAATTGAAGTTGTAAATAAAGTTTCAGATGAACATAAAGGGAAAAAGGGTTTTTCTAAAGATAAACTAAATAAAGTTGTTATTGACGTAAAACAAAAGTTATTAGAAGAAAAAAAATCCGGAAAAGATTTATCTAATGAAAAAATAAAAAATATTGTTGAAAATTCTGTGAAAAATGGTGATTTAAATCAAATTATAAATAATGTAAATATTGAAAATTTAACATTGTATTTTAAGGATTTTATTAATATTGATAATTTAAATATAAATGTGGTTCAAGAGCAATTAAATAATTTAGTGAAGAATATACCAAATATAGCAAATAAAGAATTGGACAACGCTAAAAAATTCTTAAATACTGAAGAAGGAAAGAATTTTTTAAATAATGTCAAAGATAATCTTACAAAAGAAAATTTAAAAAAAATAGCAGACGGCGTTAAAAATGCTTTAGATTCAGAACAATTTGAAAATGCGTTAAACTCTGTTAAAGATAATTTGAATACAAAGAAGTTAACAGAAATGATAGATGGAGTTAAGAAAAATATTTCTAATGATGGGGTCGGATTTTTATCAAGAGTATTAAATGGTATTGGAAATTTTTTCAAATCATTGGTTAATTCATTAAAAAGTTTATTTTAAATTAGGATAATTAGCAAAAATATGGTATAATATCAAAGCGATTGATATTAATTATTAAATAGGAGGCATAATGAGCGAATTAAAATTAAATGCTGAGCTAAGAGAAGGAAAAGGAACCGGAGTTTCTAGAAAACTAAGAAGAGAAGAATTAGTGCCAGCACAATTATATCAAAGAGAAAAAGAAAACATTAATTTACAAGTTGTAGCAAAAGAGTTGGATAAAGTTATAATAGAAGCAGGTACTTCAACAATTATAACTTTAGTTGTAAATGGAGAAGAAAAAAATGTTTTAATCAAAGATTTCCAAAGACACCCATTTAAAAATCAATATTTACACGTTGACTTTTTAGGTGTTAATATGAATGAAACATTAAGAGTTTCAGTTCCGGTTGTATTATTAAATAGGGATGAAATCAGACTTCAACCATCAGTGTTGATGCAACAATTAGAAGAAATAGAGATTGAAACATTACCAAAAAACATGCCATCAGAAGTAATATTAGATGTTGAAAATATGGAATACAATGATGTATTTTATGTTAAAGACTTATCTATTGTAAATGATGAAAATATTACAATTTTAACAGATTTAGAAGAAGTTGTATGTACATTATTAGAACCTCAAGAAGAAGTTATTGAAGATGATGTAGAAGTTTCAGCAGCTGATGTTGAAGTAATTGGTAAACAAAAAGAAGAATAAAATTAACTGTTATTTATTTAATATCAGTATTAAATAAATATTGTTGGTGAAAAATTAAAGTAACATATTGAGAGAATTAGAGAGTAAAATTTCTAGTTCTTTTTTATTTTTATCTCTTGCAAGTGCAAGGTAAAATTATGATTGAATAATGTAATTCAAAAATATCTCATAAATTTATTTGTTAAATTGATTTAAATGTATTGAAAAACTAAAAAAGTGAGATAAAACTAAAATCGTCTTATCTCACCGGGGCTTATTTTATACTAATTAATATAAAATATCATATTATAATTATGTTAATATATTTTTACCATATTTGGATATAACATTATTACTAAAACTTTTACCTTATATATAAATATTAAAGTGGTAAAAACATGTATCTCAATATAAATATAAATGTCAATACATATAATAGTGGACTAACTTTTTTATGTTGTCCTGTAGCAATATTTACTATAGTATATGAAATAATACCGAAAACGATTCCCTCTGCAATTGAATATGTGAATGGCATTGATGCTATTGTTATAAATGCAGGAATTGCAACTGTAAAATCATCCCAATTTATTTTTTTTACTGCAGTTGACATAAATATTCCTACTATGATAAGAGCTGGAGCAGTTGCTGATGAAGGCACCAATAGGAATAGTGGGCTTAAAAATAGAGATATAAGGAAAAAGCACCCTGTAATGACTGATGTTAGTCCTGTACGTCCACCTGCTGCGACACCGGCAGAAGATTCAACGAATGTTGTAACTGTTGATGTACCAAGTAATGCTCCTAAAGTTGTGCCGATGGCATCTGACAAAAGAGCTTTGCCGGCTCTTGGTAAATTTCCGTTTTTATCTAAAGAATTTGTTTTTGATGCTACACCTGCAAGTGTTCCAACTGTGTCAAACATATCGACAAATAGGAATGTAAATATTGAAATCATTAGTGATGCGTTTAATATATTTGAAGGGAGTTGCACCTTAAATGCCACATTTTCCAGTCCTGATGGGATTTTGAAAAATGTGAAATCTGAAGGGATTTTAGTAACACCCATTGGAATTCCAATTATTGTAGTTATGATAATGCCTAATAGAATAGAACCTTTTACATTTTTAGCAACTAATACTGCTGTGATAATTATTCCTAGCATTGCAAGTAATGTTGATGATTGGGTAATTTTCCCCAGTGAAAGTATTGTTGCACCGTCACCTGTTATAATGCCGGCATTGTTAAAACCTATAAGAGCGATGAAAAATCCAATTCCTACTGAAATAGATTCTTTTAAATCTCTAGGGATAGAATTAAAAATTGTTTCTCTTATTTTGAAGAATGAAAGTAAAATAAAGATAATACCTTCAAGTAAAATTATAAATAATGCCTCTTGCCATTTAAATCCATATTTTAAGCAAACAGTATATGTGAAATATGCTGAAAGACCAATTCCCGGTGCTAGAGCAAAAGGGTATTTTGCGAATAATCCCATGATTATTGTTGCTACACCTGCCGAAATAGCAGTTGCGATGAATACACCATTAAAATCCATACCTGTTTTAGATAACATATCCGGATTTAAGAATAAGATGTATGCCATCGTCATAAAAGTTGTAAGTCCGGCGATAAACTCTGTTTTAAAATTTGTTTTATTTTCTTTTAGTTTAAAAAATTTTTCCATAAATTTCTCCTTAATAAAATATATATAAAAATAAGGATGATAAAATCACCCTTAATTTATTAAGCATTTAAGAATAAATATCTTAATAAAAATAGTCCTGATAATACTAGTACAAGAGGACTAATTTCTTTATATTTTCCTGAAAATACTTTTATAATTGTGTATGAAAGCACACCAAATACAATACCTTCAGAAATTGATTCTGTGAAAGGGATTGCTGCAATTGTTATAAATGCAGGGATGCCTTCTGTGAAATCTTCCCAATTAATTTTTAGTAATGGGCTTGTCATTAAAAATCCTACAATAATTAGTGCAGGAGCTGTTGCAACCGCAGGAACAAGTAAGAATAATGGACTAAAAATAATTGATAAAAGGAAAAATATTCCTGTTACTATAGCTGTTAAACCTGTTCTACCACCTTCGGCAACACCTGCTGATGATTCAACAAATGTTGTAACTGTAGAAGTACCAAGTAAAGCACCTAATGTTGTACCGATTGCATCTGCAAAAAGAGCTTTTTCAACTCTTGGTAAATTACCATCTTCATCAAGCATATTTGTTTTAGAAGCAACACCTGCTAGTGAGCCAACTGTATCAAACATATCTAAAAATAGCAATGTAAATAATGAAATCCAAAATGATTGCTCTAAAATATTTTTAGGTATTGCAATTTTAAAAGCAACTTCTTGGAATCCATGAGGGATGCTTATAAGACTGAAATTTGCAGGTGTTTTTGTTATTCCAAAAGGAATTCCTATTAATGTTGTAGCGATAATACCGATTAAAATAGCACCTTTTACTTTTCTTGCGACTAAAATAGCTGTGATTAAAATACCTAAAACTGCAACAATAGTAATTGGACTAGAAATATCGCCTACAGAAATCAATGTCCCATTTCCTGCTTTTACAAGACCGGCACTTTGGAAGCCTAGAAATGCAATAAAAAACCCAATCCCAACGGAAATTGAATTTTTTAATGTTACAGGAATTGATTTAAAGATTACTTCCCTGAATTTTACAGCTGAAAGTAAAATAAAAATAATACCTTCCATTAAAATAATAAATAGGGCTTCATTCCAAGTATATCCATATTTTAATACAATTGTGTATGTAAAATAAGCATTAAGACCCATACCAGGTGCTAATGCGAATGGATATTTTGCTAAAAGCCCCATTATAATACTTGCAACTGCTGCTGATAATGCTGTTGCAACAAATATTCCTTGTTGATTCATCCCGGTTTCTTTTAACATGCCAGGGTTTACAAATAGTATGTAAGCCATTGTCATGAATGTAGTGATACCAGCGATTATTTCAGTACGGATATTCGTACCATTTTCTTTAAGTTTAAAAAACTTTTCCACATAATCCTCCGAATTATTTCAGTAACATCTAACACAATTATTTTATCAAGAATAAAAAAAATGTCAATAATATTATTAACTATATATAGTGTGTTTTTTATTTATTGAGTATAGAATATATAATATGTAGATAGGATTTTTGTGAGATAATATTTATATTTTTATTAACAATTTTATGATTTCTTGGTATAATCAAAAAGGAGGTTTTCATGATAGATAATTATAATATTTACATCTCTACTGTATTTGGATTGGAATCAGTAGTTAAAAAAGAGTGTGAAGCTTTAGGATTCAAGGATTTAAAAGTTTCAAATAGTAAAATTGAATTTGTTGGAAGTCAAAGAGATATTGTAAAAGCTAATTTATGGCTTAGATCAGCAGAGAGAGTTTATATTAAACTTTTAGAATTTAAAGCATTAACATTTGAGGATATATATGAAAATGTAAATAACTTTGATTGGGAAAATTATCTTTCAGAAAATGGTAAAATACTTGTTTCAGGAAAATCTTTAAAATCAAAATTGTATTCTATTTCTGATAATCAGGCAATCACTAAAAAGGCGATTATTAATAGATTGTCAAAAAAATATGATAAATCATGGTTTGATGAAACAGATGAAGAGTATAAAATAAGTATTTCAATTTTGAATGATATTGCTACAGTTAGATTAGATACTTCAGGAGTAGGATTGCATAAAAGAGGATATAGAACTAAGCAAAATGAAGCTCCTATGAAAGAAACATTAGCTGCAGCTTTGATACAAATTTCAAATTGGAATAAAAAAAGTGATTTTATTGATTTGTTTTGTGGTTCAGGCACTATTCCTATAGAAGCAGCATTGATTGCAAAAAATATAGCTCCGGGAATATCAAGAAGTTTTGATTTTATTAATTGGAAGTTTTTTGATAAAAATATTTATAAAGAAGAAAAAATTAATGCGTATAATTCAATAAATGATAAAGATGTTAAAATTATAGGTTTTGATATAGATAAAAAGGCTATAGAAATAGCAAAAGAAAACGCAGTAAATGCAGGTGTGGAAGAATATATAAAATTTGTAGTAAAAGATGTTAAAGATGTGGGATTACAAAATAATTTTGCCACAGTAATTTCTAATCCTCCATATGGGGAGAGAATTGGAGAAAAAGAGGATTTAGAAAAGATATATAATGCAATATCTAAAATCACAAAAAAATACACTACACTATCATTTTATTTTATTACATCTGATGGAGATTTTGAACGCAAAATAAATATGAAATCAGATAAAAAAAGAAAGTTATATAATGGTCGGATAGAGGTTAATTATTATCAATTCTATGGACCTAGTATTTTAGATTTATTGGGAGGCTAAAATGAAATTTGAGCCCAAAATAGAAAATTTTACAAGATATGTTCAAGGAGCAAACTTCAGGTTCTTGGATGCTATGGAAGATCTTGTAAGAATTAGAGACCATAATGGAGAAATTCTTTTTGAAAATAAATCAATGAGAGATTTAATAGAAAATCTTATTATTAAAAATAAAAGAAGATTAATATCGCCTCAACTTTTTTTAGAATTATATGAAAAAAGAAAACAAGGAAAAGATTTATTAAAAAGAGAAGTAAATATTGATGGTAAATTATATTCAATAAATGCATCCCCTATATATAATGATATTGGAGATTTAGAAGGATATATCGAAGTTTTTAGAGATATAACTTCTGAAAGAAATACAACAAAACAATTATATATTGCCAATAGAAAAATTAATGAAGATATCCAAATGGCGAAGAAGATTCAAAAAAGTATTCTTCCGAAGAAAAAAAAGTATAAAAATATTTCTTTTCAATTTGCACACGTTCCTTCTGATAATTTGTCAGGAGATGTATTTGATGTTATAGAGATAACTAAAAATAAGTTTGGTATATACATTGCTGACGTTGTTGGGCATGGTATTTCTGCATCAATAATGACTATGTTTATAAGACAGTCAATGAGAAGCATAGTTCAAGAAGATGAAAATTTAAGTCCTTCAGAAACTATACAAGAATTGAAAAGTATGTTTAGTCAGCTCAATTTGGATATTAGTCAGTATTTTACAATTGTATATATGGTTATGGATACTGATAAAAAATTATTAAAATATGTTAATGCAGGACACAATTGTGCACCTATTTTATTTAATTCTTCAAGATTAGGATTTTTACAAAATTGTGGATATTTTATATCTAATTTATTTGAAAATGTTAAATTTAATGAAAAAGAATTATATTTAAACAAAGGTGATAAAATATTAATATATACAGATGGTTTGACGGAAACTACAAATTATTTTGGAGAATTTTTTGGGGAAGATAGATTAGTAAAATGGATAAGAAAAAATCGCAATGAAAAACAATTTGTAAAAAAACTTATAAATGAAGTTGAAATTTTCAGATACAATAAACAAGTTGATGATATTGCGATATTATATTTAGAGTTAATTTAAGGAGTATAAAATGAAAATTGATTTAAGTAAAGCTGTTTTAGAAAATAAAATTGAAGATATAAAAGAAGAAGTATTAAGAGCTCAACAAATTTTGGTTGAAGGTGAAGGTGAGGGAAGTGATTTCTTAGGATGGTTAGATTTACCAATTAACTATGATAAAGAAGAATTTGAGAGAATAAAAAATGCTGCTAAAAGAATTAGAAAAAATTCTGATGTATTAGTAGCAATAGGGATTGGGGGATCATATCTAGGTGCACAAGCTGTACTTTCAGCATTAACAAATAGTTATGCAAAAAATAAACCAGAAGTAATATTTGTTGGTAATCATTTATCTTCTACAGAAATCGTAGAATTAAAGGAATATTTAAGGGACAAGGATTTTTCAATTAATGTAATCTCAAAATCCGGAACAACAACAGAACCGGCAATAGCATTTAGAATTTTTAAGGAATTATTGGAAGAAAAATATTCTGAAGAAGAAGCAAAAAGTAGAATTTTTGCTACAACAGATAAGGAAAAGGGGGCATTAAAAACATTAGCAACACAAAAGGGATACGAAACTTTTGTTGTGCCGGATAATGTTGGAGGAAGATTCTCAGTTTTAACAGCTGTAGGATTATTGCCAATTGCGGTTGCAGGAATTGACATTGATGCTCTAATGCAAGGGGCAGCTGATTATAGAAAAGAAGTTTTAGATAAAGAATTTGAAGAAAATGATGCGTTGAAATATGTTGCCATGAGAAATGTGTTATATAGAGAAGGAAAAGATATTGAAATTTTAGTAGCATATGAACCAAAATTAAAATTCTTCAATGAATGGTGGAAACAATTAGAAGGTGAATCAGAAGGAAAAGATGGAAAAGCATTATTCCCTGCAAGTGTAATATTTACAACTGATTTACATTCATTAGGACAAATTATTCAAGAAGGTAAAAGAAATATTTTTGAAACAGTAATTTCTGTAGATACGCCAAAATATGATATTAGCATTAAATCAGATGAAGATAATTTGGATGGACTAAATTATTTAGTAGGGAAGACGGTTGATGAAGTAAATAAAGTTGCAACAAAAGCTACAGTTGATGCTCATGTTGATGGTAATGTACCAAATATTGTATTACACTTAGAAAAGATTGATGAATACAATTTAGGAAAAATGATTTACTTCTTTGAATATGCAATAGGTGTATCTGGATACGTTTTAGAAATCAACCCATTTAACCAACCGGGAGTAGAAAAATATAAAGCAAATATGTTTAAGATGTTAGAAAAACCAGGATATTAATATAGAAAGAGAATATTTATGGGAAAAAAAAGTAATTTAGAATCACAATATAAGCATTCAATTGAACAATTAACTCAAAAAACTAAGGAAGAACTTTTAGAAAGAGGAGTAACTATTGATGACATAGCAGAAATAGTTATGAAACTTCAAAGTCCATATATAAAGGATTTGTCTATTGAATTTTGTAAATATTCAATTAATAAAGTATTAGAAAAAAGAGAAGTAGTAAATGCGGTTTTAACAGGAATACAATTAGATAAATTAGCAGAAAAAGATTTAATTGAAGAGCCTATTTTGAGTGTTATTAAGTCAGATGAAGGTTTATATGGAATAGATGAAATCCTTCCTTTATCAATTGTAAATTTATATGGGTCAATTGGATTAACGAATTTTGGATATTTGGATAAAGAAAAAATCGGAATAATCAAAAAAGTTGACGAAGCAAAAGCTGGAGCTGTAAATACGTTTTTAGATGATATAATTGCTGCTATAGCAGCAGCTGCAGCTTCAAGGATTGCCCATAGTTTAAGAGAACCAAATAAAAAGCATTATGAGTAAGAAATATTACGCAGTTAGAGTTGGTAGAAAAACGGGTATTTTTTCTACTTGGGACGAATGTTCAAAACAAGTTATAGGATTTAAGGGTGCAATTTATAAAAGTTTTTTAACAAAAGAGGCAGCTCAAAATTTTGTTGGAAATATTGAAAAAGTAGAAATCTCAAAAGATTCAATTAAAGATAATGAGATAATAGCTTATGTAGACGGGTCTTATAATATAAGTACCGGAGAATTTGGATATGGAGTAATTTTGCTTGATAACCATCAAGAAATTACTTTTAATAAAGTAATTTATGATGATGAATTAAAAAATCAACGTAATGTAGCAGGCGAAGTATTTGGTTCAATGGCTGCTATAGGCAAAGCTATAGAACTAAAAAAATCTAAGATATATATTCATTTCGATTATATGGGTATAAAAGCATGGGCTATAGGAGAATGGAAAACAAATATTCAACTTACAAAGGATTATAAAAAATTTATAGATGAAAAATCTTCTTTAATAGATATTGAATTTATAAAAGTAAAAGCTCATTCAAATAACAAATATAATGACATAGCTGATAGACTAGCGAAAAATGCGGTTGGTATAAAATAAAATTCCCATTGATGCCACGAGTCCTCGCTCCGTAAGGAGCTGCGGAGGTGGCTATATGGGAATTTTATTTTATTATGATAAAACTATTTTAATTATTTATTTTTTAATAAATCTCTAATTTCAGTTAATAAAACTTCTTCTTTTGAAGGAGCTGCTGGAGCTTCTTCTTTTGGTTTTTGAGTTTTGTTATAAGCTTTAACTATTACAAACATCACAAATGATACTATAAAGAATGTAATAACTGCATTAATAAAATTACCAATCATAAATGTAACGCCTGCTATAGTAATTTGTAATTTTGAAAAATCAATACCTGCTGTTAAAGCACCTACTAAAGGCATGATTAAGTTATCTACTAAAGCTTTAACTACTGCTCCAAAAGCACCAGCCATGACTACAGCAACTCCTAATCCTAAAACATTACCTTTATTTATAAATTCCTTAAATTCTTTTAACATATTCTCCTCCTTTCTGTATATTTTATACCCATTATATTTATATATACACATAATGTCAACATAAAAGTTGATTATGACATATTATTATTATAAAATATGATAAAGGAGTATGCTTTGATGAAAGAAAATAATATATCAGTAATTTCAAAAAAATTACATGAAATTGAAGAAATAAGAAGTTTAGTTAATATATCTTCTAAAAGTGAAGTAGTATATAAATATGTTTTCGGTGTGACTGATTTTGAAAAAATAGATTTATATATTAAGGTTTTTACAAATGAAAATGATATTGTGATTAGTAAGCTTAATAACTATTTTGTGAATGAATATGAAGTTATATCTTATAAGTTTATTAATAATACAAAAAATATCATAGAATTAACTTTTGTGAACAATAATAATATATTTGAATATTTATCAGGTAATGAAAAAAATATGATAGTTTTTGATAAAGATAGAGTTTTTAAAGATTTATCTGAGCAAAAATCAAATAGTAATTGGATAATGCCTAAAGAGGATGAATTTATTGAGGAAATTATACAATTTTTATTTAATCTTTCTGAAATAGCGTTATGTTATAAGAAAAAAAATTATATAAAAGTAAGTTTATTAAAGAATGATTTATTGGATAATTTAATTTATATGTTAAATTGTTATATATCTTTAAAATATAATAATCATGTGATAGTTAATCAATATGGAAATGGACTTAGAGATTATTTAGAAGAACAAAAATTTAATGAATTTGAGTATATTGTTTTGGAAAGTTCAAGAGATGATATATGGACAATAATTTTTAAATCTGCTCAGTTGTATAGAACTATTGGTCTATATATATCTGAAAAATTAAAATATACATATCCTAAAAGAGAAGATGTTAAAATAATGAATATTTTAAGAGAAATTTATAAGGAAGAACAATGAAAAAAAGGTTTTTAAGTTTAATATTAACGTTTGTATTAATTATTACATTTGTTCCATTTTCATATGCAGCGAATTTTACATACGAAAAACAAATAAAATCTATGCTTATAGTTGATGTAAATAGTGATAAAATATTATACAAAAAAAACATAGACAAAGCATTACCTATTGCATCAATGTCTAAAATAATGTCTTTACTTGTATTAAAAGATGCAATTAAAGATGGAAAAATAAAAATGACAGATATTGTTACAATTACAGAAAATTCTGCAAAATATAATATGCCGGGGTATTCTTCTTTTGATTTAGTAAAAGGTGAAAAGGTATCAGTTGAAAATTTATTAAAAGCTTCCATGATTGTTTCGGGGAATGATGCTACAGCAGCTTTAGCTATTCATCTTGCCGGGAGTGAAGAGAAATTTGCAAAATTAATGAATGATAAAGCAAAAGAATTAAAATTAAAAAATTCAAGTTTTATTAATCCTACAGGATTGACGATTGAAAAAGATAAAAAGAAAATTTTTAATAAAATGTCAGCAGATGATTTATTCAAATTATCAAAACATTTATATAAAAAATATCCTGAAATTGAAGAATATGGAAAAATAGCTGTATTAGATGTTGCTGAAAGAAAATATTCTAGAAAATCTACATTGCCGCTAAGAGATAAACAGCCTGGATTAATAGGTTTGAAGACGGGATATACAGAGGAAGCAGGATATTGTTTTGCAGGAATATTTGACTTATCAAAGAACGAGAAAAAAATAAATACTAAAATTTTTACTTTAGTTATAGGTGCTGATTCGGAAGAGATGAGGACAATCACTACAAATGAATTAATTGATTTTACATTGAATAATTTCTATTTAAATGATGAAATTAATAAAGATAAATTCATAACGGAAATTTATGTTCCGAATTCAGTAGATAAGTATATTAATCTTTATCCCTCGGAAAATTTTAAAGAAATAATTAAAAAGGGAACAATTATTGATTCGGAATATAAAATAAAAGAAGGTATTTATGCACCATTAGAAAATGGACAAGTTATAGGTGAAATAAAACTTTTTGAAAATGGTAAACAAATTAAAAAGATTAATTTAATTAATAAAGGATATAAATCTAAAGAGAGTTTTATTTCAAATATAATTAGTAAAATAAAAACATTTTTTGATGATTTAATGCAATTTATATAAGGAGTTAATGATGAAATATTTATTTTTTGACATAGATGGTACATTATTAAGTCATACAGAAGGAATATCTAAATCTACGATTGAAGCGTTAAAATTAGCTAAAGATAATGGCCATAAGATATTTATATGTACAGGTAGATCATATAGCGAAATACCACAATTAATTTATACATTTAATTTTGACGGAGTAATTGCAGCAGCTGGAGGATATGTAAAAGTTGGAAATGAAGTAATTTTCAATAAAATTATGCCGGAGCATTTAATAGATAATATTATTTATCAATTGGACAAAATGGATATACCATTTATGCTTGAAGGAGTTGAAAAAACATATTCACATAAAGATGCTAGATATATTTATGATGAGAGAAATTTGAAGAGAAAAGCAATAAAAGATAAAACTAAATATGAACATTCAGCTTATGATTACAGGATACCGGAACTATTTACAATAGATGAATATTTTAGTAATAGAACACCTATCAGCAAAATGACATTATATGGAAATGGTCCGGAAAGCTATTTTGAATTAGAACAATTTATTGATAAAGATTTTTATTTATTGAAGTATGATATATATGCTGAGTTAATTAGTAAAGGAATAAGTAAGTTAACAGGTATAGAAAAAGTAATGAATTATTTAAATGCAAGTATTAATGAAACCTTTGCATTTGGAGATAGTTTAAATGATTATGAAATGATAAGAGGAGCAAATATAGGGATTGCTGTAGGAAATGCTTCTGAACCTGTAAAGAAAATAGCTGATTTCATTACAGATGATATTCATGATAATGGAATATACAATGCTATGAAGCATTATAATTTAATTTAAGGAGGAATATATGTTAAAAATTGGAGATAAGGCACCGGAATTTAGTCTTGAGAATCAAGAGGGAAAAATTGTAAATTTATCTGATTTTAGAGGTCAAATAGTTGTTCTATATTTTTATCCGAAAGATAATACACCGGGATGTACAAGTCAAGCTTGTGGTTTTAGAGATATAAATGAGGAGTTAGAAAAGATGAATGTTAAACTTATCGGAATAAGTAAAGACAAGATTTCATCTCATACTAAATTTATTGAAAAATATGGACTAAATTTTGATTTGTTGTCTGATCCTGAAAAAGAAGTACACGAATTATATGGAACATTAGATGAGAAATCTATGTTTGGGAAGTTGGTGTTTGGAACATCTAGAGATACATTTATTATAGATGAAGAAGGCAAAATAAAAGAAATTTTCAGAAAAGTAAAAGCAAAAGATAATCCTTTTGAAATTTTGGATTATCTGAGAAAATAAGAAAGTTATTTTTATATTGTTTTGTAAAATTCGGAAATAGTTTATAGAATTAGGAAATAGTTTATAGAATGCTGGGAAATTTTTTAAAATAAGAAAGTCAAATCAAGCATACAATTTTGTCCGTAAGGAGCATAAGTTTTCGTCAAAAATCCCTAGATATTGAAATCTAGGGATTTTTGACGTGTTTTATTAAATTATTTAAATATTTTTAAGCTTGTTTGATATAAACACTTTACTGAATTTTACCCTTTTTTGATAATTTGTATGCTTCAATTTGATATGTTAAATTTGCACATATACTAATTATTCCGCATATAATTATTGGCAATATACCGGTATTAAATATTATATGTGTTATTAATAAAGTTATTAATAAAAATTCAATCAATTTTTGTATAAAAGTATATGATTTAAATGCAGCTCTATATATTATTGCTTTTTCTGCTTCATCACAAGATTCAACCCATTGCTCTGTAAATTTTAATGATGAAGGATCTCCGTATCTGTCGGGATAAACTTTTATTACAAGATTAACAAATCTCATCAAATAAATAGCTTCGTAAAATGATGAAATAACAAATATTATAGATAATAAAAACCATACACTTAAATTAATAGTTTTTATATTAATATTTGTATAAGACACTGCATAAATTAATATTATAAGTACTGAAACAATAGAAATGATACTTATTGAGATAGCACCATATCTACTAAGTTTTAGTTCTTTTATATCTGCTTCATTATCGTCTTCAATTCCTTTTATTATTTCATTACCTAAAATTTTTATTTTGTATATAAATAGTTCACCTAAAAATAACTCTATTGATAATAGTATGCTAATAATATAAAATCCATAAGATTTAATTGTTTCAGGTATTTTATTCATTAAATTTGAAAATTTTATAAATATTTCTGATTTAATTTTTAAGCCGTAGATTATATAACCGATTGAAAAACCTATTAAAAATCCAATTAAAAGTGATATTAAGAAAATTAATATAAATTTTAGTATTTTATTTTTGATTTTCATTATTTTCCTCCTCATAAATAAAAATTTTTTCTACGGTGGTATTACATATTTTAGCGATTTTTAATGCTAAAGATACTGAAGGAGAATAATCTCCACGCTCTATTAAACTTATTGTTTGCCTGGATACTCCACATAATTTGCCCATTTCTGTTTGATTAACACCGATTTTTGAACGGTATTCTTTTAAATTATTAAACAATGGCATATTTATTCCTTTCTAAAAATCATTTATTATTTCGGCCGAAAATAATGACAAATATTGTTGTCAAAACCATTATACTATTTGACAACAATATTTGTCAAATAGTTTTTTATAAATTATATAAATTACGGATGAAGCTATTATATATCCCATTGAAATGTCAGTAAGGAAATGAGCACCATCAAATATTCTTGATACACCTACAAGTATTGACCAAGCAATAGGAAAAATAATAAAGAATTTTTTATATTTTCTGTTGACATCAAAAACTTTAGGTATATAAATTAAAATAAGGCTCGAAGCAGCCGCACTTGTATGACCTGATGGAAATGATTTGAATAAATCAGAAGATGGTTTACCATTTAAAATCCACCAATTTGTAAATGTAGAAAAGTCACCTTTTTGATACATATCAAAGAACCTATGTCTCCCCCAAATATTTTTCATAAAATCAAATATAATGAAAATTGTAAAAATTGAAATTGCAGT
This sequence comes from Helcococcus ovis, assembly GCF_004524775.2. NCBI lineage: Bacteria > Bacillati > Bacillota > Tissierellia > Tissierellales > Peptoniphilaceae > Helcococcus > Helcococcus ovis. The sequence goes on from NZ_CP119081.1 coordinate 216,542, forward strand.
AAAAATAGCAAATTTAACCAATTTTTCTTTATCTTCAATTTTTATTAATTTAAATAAAACAATAGATGATGAAACATAAAATATGTAAATAAAGATACTTAATAAAATTTGTTTATTGTTGAAGTATCTAGGAATTCCATAGGCTGAAACAATTGGAAAACAAATAAAAAATAATAACATTAAAATATAAGCTAATTTGTTTACCTTAAATCTGGAATAGTTTAGATAAATAAGAGAAGATGTTGTCATTATAATAATCATTGGAAATTCTCCTAAAAATTTGAGTGTTTCAGGATAAAGATTTCCTCTAGCATAAAGTAATTTATTAATTTGTAAGTCATAAAATGATCCTATTAAAATCCCAAAAAGTCCTAATAATAAAAATGATAATAAAATTTTAGTTGTTTTTTTCAAAATTCCTCCTGTAATAATGTTGTATAATTAGTTATAGATTATTTTATCAAAAATTCTTTAATAAAAAAATGCTTTTTTGATATAATATACTAATAGAGGTAACTATGGAAATTAAAAGCTTTAATTTAAAAAAAACCGCAGAAGAATATTATTATAAAGGAGATTTAGAAAAATCTATTGCTTTATTTGAAAGAGCTTCAAATTATGCTCAGGGAGATAATTTGCTTGATATTTTGTATTCTCAAGCTATAATTTATGACGAACTTGAGGATTATGATAACTCCTTAAAAAAATTTAATGATGCTTATCAGTTAAACGATTCAAATGCACAAATTTTGTATGGGATTGCGATGAGTTATGAAAAATTGGGAGATTATAACAAAGCGGAATACTTTTATAAGCAATGTATTATTCAAGATCCGGAATATGATAGAGCTTTATTTTTTCTAGCTAATTTATATGATGTTGAAAAAAAATATGAACTAGCAATTTATTACTATCAAAAAACTATAGAATTAGTGCCGGATGATTATATAGCATATAATAATATGGGTGCAATTTATGAAAACATTGATAAATTCGATTTAGCACTGGATGCACTTAATAAATCATTAGAGATAAATCCACAATATTTTAGAGCATATTTTAATAAGGGAGTTGTTTTTGGAAGATTAAAAAATTTTCTAAAATCAGTTGAGAATTATAGGATTTCAATAAGTAAAAATAGTGATTATGGAAATAATTATTTAAATTTATCTGCAATATATATTGAAAAAAAATTGTACAAAGAGTCAGTACATATTTTAACTAAGGGGATAAATAATTCAGCTGATAATTTAGCTAATTTATATTATAATCGAGCTTGTTCATATATAAAGCTAGATGAATTTGAAAAGTCAATGAGTGACTTAAAAAAATCAGTAGAGATTAATAATAATATTGCAGAATATGCAAAAAATGATGAAGACTTTAAAAATATTAGAAAAAATGATATATTTATAAAAATAATTGGAGATTAATATGATTACACTTAAAACAAAAGAAGAAATAGAGGGAATGAGAAAATCGGGAGAAATACTTTGTAAAACTCATTTAGCAATAAGAGAAATTTTAAGACCGGGACTTACTACATTGCAAGTTAATGATTTTGCTGAAGCATTTATGAAATTTAAAAATGCTATTCCAAAACAGAAAGGATATGAGGGATTTCCTTACGCATTATGTACTTCATTAAATGATGTTATTTGTCATGGATTTCCTAAAAAAGAAGATGTTTTAAAAGAAGGGGATATTTTATCAATTGATAATGTTGTTGATTATAATGGGTATTTATCTGATTCTTGTTGGTCATATGCAATTGGAAAGATTTCGGAAGAAGATAAAAAACTTATGGAAGTTACTAAAAATAGTATGTATTTAGGCATAGAACAAGCTGTAGCTGGAAATAGAATTGGTGATATTGGAAATGCGATTCAAACATATGTTGAATCTGAAGGATTTTCAGTAGTTAGAGATTTTGTTGGGCATGGTATTGGAAAAGAAATGCATGAAGATCCACAGGTTCCTCACTATGGTAAATCCGGACGAGGAAGAAGGCTTATGGAAAATATGGTAATTACTGTTGAGCCTATGATAAATGTAGGTACTTGGATGATGAAAATTGATAGTGATGGATGGACTGCAAGAACGAGAGATGGTAAAAAATCATGCCAATTTGAACATACATTTGTAGTTAGAGATGGTAAGGCTGATATTCTAACAAATCAGGATGATTATGAATTAAATGATGAAGAAAAACAATGGATAAAGAATTATAAATTTTAGGAGATTTTAATGAGATCAATACTTAAATTAATTTCAAAATATGGAAGTTCAAATAGTATAATTCCTATTTTAGTTATTGTATCAATAATTGCAACAATATTAGTATATTCATTTATAAAAAATAAGAAAATGAAATACTATATAAATTTAGCAATATTTATAGTAGGAGTGATTTTATTTATTAATGGATATATATTTTTATTAAATACAACAGGATTAGCAATGCTAAAAATTGGAAGTGAAGTTATTACTTTTGGTATAGTGGGTATTATGTTTGCTTTTATTTTAGATATCTTAGATTCATTAGGAGGAATTTTTAAGAAAAAAACAGTTAAGAGAAAATAGGAGGTCATATGATAGGTGCTTTTTTTGATATAGATGGTACCTTAATGAGAGAATCCATTATGGTAAAACATTTCAAAAAATTAGTAAAATATGGAATAATTGATGAAGAATCATATATAAAAAATATAAAAGCTAAGTATGAAGCTTTTGAAAAAAGATATGGTGACTATGATGATTATATTTCAGAAATAGGATTGTTATATAAAGAAAAATTAATGGGAATAAATAAAGCTTTAATTGTTGAAACAGCTAAACAAGTTATCAAAGAAGAAGGTGAGCTGGTTTATACATTTACAAGAGATAGAATTAAATGGCATAAGGAGCAAGGGCATAAAGTATTTTTTGTGTCAGGGTCTCCTACTTATTTAGTAAAGATGCTTGGACAAGTATATAATATAGATGATTGCTCAGGTACAGATTATATTTTTGATTGCGATGGTAATTTTACCGGACAAATTTCCCAAATGTGGGATAGTGATTCAAAGTTAAAAGAGATAAAATTTTTAGTTGAAAAATACGATATTGACATTGATAATTCATATGCATATGGAGATACAAATGGGGATTTTTCAATGTTAAAAACTATGAAGAATGCAACAGCGATAAATCCATCCAAAAAATTTTTGGATATAATTAGAGATGATAAAGAACTTAGGGGAAGAGTCGATATTATTGTTGAAAGAAAAGATGTAATTTATCATGTAGATATAAATGTCGACCATTATACATTAAAAACTGAATAAAATTTAATAAAAAAAGTTAAAGTACTGTATAATCAGAAAATTTATGATTATATAGTACTTTTTTTGTATCTTGATAAATACTTATCTTTTTATGTATATTTATAAAGTATTCAGGAGGATAAGTCAGGATACAATATAATGAAATATGTTGATAAATTAATAATTGAGGAGATATTTGAAGACTTTTATAAATATAATAAAGAGTACAAAAATATTATTAAAGAGGAGCAATATAAATATTTTATTAATAAAAGGAGAGTAAAGAAAAGTAAGAAAAAATTTAATATAAAAAATACTGAACAATTAATGTTTCTTTTATTTTCAATGCTTGATAAAAAAGAAAAAGATTTAATAGAAATGAAATTTAAGTACAGGATGTCAATCACTGATATCTGTACTATACTGTATATATCAGAATCAACGTATCATAGGAGGATGAGAAAAATATATAGTAAAATGAGTAAGTATATAAAAGAGTTTGAAGGATTATTTAATATAAAATAAAAAGGAGGAAATCCTGAAATAATTGTAATTTAAATTTACAATTAAGTTTTTCCTCCTGTTATACAATTATTCTATCCCGTAAGAAATAATGACACCATTATTATTAAAAGTATAATCTATTATTTTGAATCTTCTTATTTCTGATAATGATGATACGGTAATACAATTTTTTTCAATAGAAAAAATACCGGGTATAGTAGTTCTATTATTTGATTTTATAATTTTAACATCGTTTTTAATATATTCGTTAATATTTTTTTCTAGTATTGAAATTATTTGTTCAACATCTTTTTCGAAAAATAAATTATTAATAGAGAATGTTGATTTTTCAATTCTTGTATAAAATTTTTCACAATCTAATGAAAAATATTTTTTTAAAACGGATTTAATAAGTAATCTTGCTGTTAAAGATTTTAAAATTTTGTATCTATTTTCATAATTTACTGATATACTTATCTTATCAGATATAGGTTTAAGGTTTGATACTAAAACTGTACCAACACTTGAATCGTATATATAATCTACTTTTTGATCATTTATCATAATTTCTTCTTTTTCAATATTAAGTTTTTTATAATCTAATAAGATGTTATCGGCAGGGACAATATGATATTTTGCTTCAAAAAATTTTCTTTTTACAATACGTGTATTTATTTTATTTATATAATTATTTAACATTTTTACCTCTAGGAGTTTTCATGAAAAGACCAATAATTTTTATTTTAATCTATTATATTTTAGGTATAATTTTTTATGAATTTTTTGATCTTAACTTAAATTTTTATATTTTTTTATTATTCATTTTTCTTTTATTTTATAGTAAAAATAAAAAAAATGCTATACTAATGATTATAATCATTTTTATTTCCATAATTTCAGTATATCTTAGATATCCATCAAATCAAGTAAGTAAGACAAAAATTCGTGCTGAAATATTTAGAAAAGAAGTTAAAGAATTTAATATTCATTATTATTTAAGATATAAAAATTTTAATATTTTATTAAAAACCAGCAAAGATTTTGCTTTAGGGGATATTGTTTCTTTTACTGAAAAATTAAATAAACCAAAGACATCAAATAATTTTAACACATTTAATAAGGAAAGCTATTTAAAGAGTAAAAATGTTTTTTATGAAGTTAATTCAAAAATTGTATCTAAAATTGGTCATAAAAATAGATTGAAATATAGCATTTACAATCATCTTAAAGAATTTTTTGATGAAAATTTAAATAAGATTTCTTCATCATTTATGAATTCTATGATTTTGTCAGAAAAATCCGATAATGAAATGTTTGATGATTTTAAGGATTTGGGATTATCTCATGTTTTAGCTATTTCGGGACTTCATTTAAATATTTTGATATTATTCTTAGATAGTATTGGCAGAAGAATGAAAATAAGCAAAAAATATTTTGGGATATTTGTAATTATGTTTTTAATATTTTACGGATATCTTGTTGATTTTCCAATTTCTTTAATTAGGGCTTTAAGTATGTATGTTATAACAATGTTTGCTATTTACACAAATAATATAAAAGATAGATATAATACACTTTTTGTATCTATGTTAGTGTCACTTATTGTGAATCCATTTTTCATATATTCGACAGGATTTTACCTTAGTTATATAACTATGTTTTCAATATATTATTTACCTAATAAAGTGTCTAATTTATACAAAAAAATTCCAAAAATTTTTATTACACCAATAGCTATTCAAATAGGTTTACTCCCATTTTCAATTTACTTTTTCAATAAAATAAATTTACTCTCCATTTTTACAAATATACTTATATTACCATTTGTAAGTGTAGCTTTATTATCGGGTTTTACCTATATTTTTATTAGATTAAAATTAGTAAGCTTATTTATTGAGGGTATTTTTTGCATCGTTTCGCTTATAATTTCTCCATTTAATGTAATAAAAGAATCATTTGAAATAACATTTCCTTATTCAAATGTAAAAATGATTGTAATTTATTATTTAATTATAATTTGCATCTTAAATTACAGAATGATTTTATATAAATTTAGAAAGAATAAGAAATTATACTTAATTTTTGCGATTTTTCCAGTAATTTTACTGAAAACATTCTTATTGCCTTATGCTGTGATAAATGTTGTTGATGTAGGTCAGGGAGGTGCAATAATGCTTAGAAATAAAGGTATTACAACACTTATAGACACCGGGGGAAATATGTTTAATCCGGAATTATCAGGCAGAAATCTTTATGATTATTTATATAAGAATGGCGTCACAAAAATTGACAATGTCTTTATTTCTCACAATGATTTTGACCACATGGGAAATTTGCAATATTTAGTATCAGTTATGAATATTGGAAAAATTTATTCCAACACACTAAAAAATTACAATGCAAAATCTCTAAAAAATGGAGAAAAGATAAATATTGGGAATGCATGTTTTAAGGTGATTTTAGATGGTAAAAATGCAAAGTCTTCTAATGATAGTTCACTCGTACTTTTGTTAAAAGTTTTTAATAGTAATATTTTACTCACAGGAGATGCTGAGGATAAGGAGAAATTTATAAAAAATGAGGATAGGATAGATTTTTTAAAAATTTCACATCATCAACTATTGGAAAGACTTAATAACAGAAATATAAAAACATTTATAATCGAAAAGCAAGGAAACATTGAAATCTACATTAATAGATACGGATATTCGATATATCCGTATAAACATAAGTATGATGTGGTGGAGTTTATTAAGAAAATTATTTTGTATTAGGAAAAATATAAAATAATTCGTAAGATGCCAAAGGAAAATCAATAACAGAATTTATATATTTGTACTACTGTTACTAGGACTTAACATAGTTACAGGGGGGATATTTGACTTCAGTAAGAACTCCAAGAAAAGATTTTATTATAAGCATCTTAAGAGGATATGTCTTAGTTGCTTTGAGTGTAAACATCATTCCATCAATATTTGGAGTTAATTCAATTTGGTATGCAATGATAGTTTTGGAGTTTATCACATTAGTTGTATCAATAGTTCTTTTTATTAAATATAAAAAGGGGGGATTGGAAGAGTAGTTCCAATTCTATATGAAATTGCATAAAATTGGAAATTAACTTCCGATTATTATGAAGATAAATTATGTAAATTTTTTCGAGTATTCGTTTCAAAAAATGTTCCGATTAAACTACTACTCATATCAAGGACATTATGTCATTTTTGACAGTTAATTTAATTCTCCAGGATTTATTCCGGTTGTTGAATAATAATAGAATTCTTTTGGGGTTAGCTTTTCTAGCCCCATTTGAAATCTATCGTTATTGTAATAATCTATCCAATCATCAATTCTTGATTTAATTTCTTCAAAACATGTCCACTGTTGTGCATAAGGAGCCAATTCTTGTTTCAAATGTCCAAAAAAGCTTTCTTGAGGAGCATTATCCCAACAATTTCCTCTTCTAGACATTGATTGTCTAAGTTCATAACTGTTTAATAATTCTCTAAAAGATGTGCTAGTGTAGTGACTTCCTTGATTACTGTGTATCATTGCTTTTGAATTTATCTCAATCTCATGATTTTTGATTAAGTTTTCTACTGTTTCAAGAACAAAGTCAACTTCTAGGTTTTCACTTAATACATTATCCAGCCTTAGCAAATATTTTAGGATAATTTAATTTCCCTAACTCTATTTCCTTAATAAGAAATTTTTTAAAATCCAAAGTGAACTTTACAGTTATGTTTATAACTCTAAAAGTATATGGATTACTCAGTAATTCAGCTTTTTCTTTATCGTTATAATATCTTTTATTTGACATGATAATTTTCCTTTCCTATAAATTTAATATATCACTAGAGAATTAATTAGTCTATAAAAAGGTATTACCAATAATTTCTTATAAAATTTATTACATATGACTGTATAATTTTTGGTATGGCCATTTAATATATACTGTCAAAATGTAATTTTATGTGACCAGCTTATAGGTAGTAGTTTACATGTGTATTACATGTAAATTAAGAGTATTGATTATTTACAGGTAAAAAAGTTTTTGAAAGGTCATGTAAATTAATAATATTTGCTATTTACAGGTAAAAACTTTTTGGGAGTCAAGTATATTACATGTAAATTAAGAGTATTCGATATTTACAGGTAAATTTTTTAGGACAACTACCTGTAAATTTTAATAATGTAAGAATTACATGTATTCAAAACAGTGATTTGTAAAATTTTTCATGTAAATTATTAAAATATTTGTAATACATGATTATTTATAACCTTTTTTACCTGTAATATAAAAAAATTATTATAATACATGATTTTCAAAAGGATTTACCTGTAATATTAAGAAATCATTGTAATACATGACTATTTTTAACCTTTTTTACCTGTAATATAAAAAAATTATTATAATACATGATTTTCAAAAGAATTTACCTGTAATATTAAGAAACAATTTGTAATACATGATTATTTTTAACCTTTTCTCAAGGAGCTACTAAATTAAATGAGATTGGAAATAAGTTAAAATTAGCAACCAGTAGCTTAAATTATTACTTAAATTCATTAATTGAGTTAGGAATAATTGAAAAAATACTCCTGTATTAAATAGAAAATCTAAAGGACCAATCTATTTAATAAGGGATACAATGTTTTATTTTTGTTATAAATTTGTTCAAAAGAATTTAAATCTTATTAATTTAGATATGGGTGAGTTAGTTTATAACAAGTCTATAAAAGACAATTTAAATGATTACATGGGAAAAGTTTTTGAAAAAATTTTTATAGAATATTTTGAAGAAAGATTTAAAAGAGGATTATCACCAATTTTTCCAGATGATTATGGTAATTGGTGGGGAAATGATAGTAGATTGAAGAAAGAATTAGAAATTGAAATGATTGCTTATGGAGATGATGGAAAATATTTATTTTTAGAAGCAAAGTGGAAAAATGAGTTGATTGATAAATCGGTAATTGATAATTTAGTTGAAAAATACTTAAATTTTTCTTATAAAGAATCCTTTTATTTGATAACGAGTTTATCAGTTTTTAGTAAAATGGAAGTAGGAAATAATGTAGAATTGATAAAGTTAGAAGATATGTATAATATATAATAAGGAGTTAATTATGAAAAAAATATATATGCTTTCAGGATTGGGGGCTAAAGAGGAGTCTATATTAGAATTTAACAAATTCTTAAATAGTCAAAATTATGAAATTATTTATATAGACTTGCCAGGACAATATTCTAATTTAAATATTAAAATAGAAAATAGAGAAGATTTTGTAAATTGGATAAAGTCAGTTATTCCTTGTAATTCTCTTGTTATGGGATATTCATTAGGATCGGATTTAATATTAAAATTCATAGATGATATTAACCCTAAATCTACTATAATACTTGATGGTGGAGTATTTGAAAATGATTTTATGCAAACAACTTTAGAAGAAGAAAAAGAGTGGAGTAGAAATTATATTAAGCAAAACAATTTAGATATGAATCCTGATACTGTATGCTCACTTTTTGACTTGAGATTTGATCAATATAAAGATATATTTTCGATAAATACGGAAAAAGACATTTTATTACTTTTATCAGATACACCAAAAGAAGCATATGACTATAAGTTAAACAAGGTTAAAAATTACAATAAACTTGATAGAAAAAATATTGAAATTGTATTTATTGAAAATACAAATCATGATTTTTATAGTGAAAAACCTGAAGAAATTGGTAAAGAAATAGTTAGATATTTGGATAAATTTTGATTGTGAAAAATTATATTTTTGTATAAGGATGGATGATTAGATGAAAGAATTAAATATATCATTGCAAGATACTCAATGGGATTTTACCTATACAGATCATGATAGAGATATTGTAAGAGCTATAGTTATAGATAATGAAGAAAATTATTATTTTGTTAGAGTTGAGAGAGAAGATGATTTCGGTAAAGCAACACTTATTGAAACAGCAGGTGGTGGAGTTGAATCAGGAGAAAATCTTGAAGAAGCAATAGTTAGAGAACTTAAAGAAGAATTAGGCGTTGAAGTAGAGATTATAACTAAATTAGGAGTAGTAAAAGATTTTTATAATTTGATTCATAGACGAAATATTAATAATTATTATTTGTGTAAAATTAAGTCATTTGGAGAAAAAGAAATGACAGACTCGGAGATAAATGATTTTCATTTATCTACCTTGAAATTAACATATGAAGAAGCTAGAAGAGAGTATGTTAAATGTTCAAATACAAGATTGGGAAAGCTTATTGCTGATAGAGAAATACCTGTTTTGGAGCATGCTACAAAAATTTTGGAAAATGAGATTTATTAAAACTTTCTAGGAGTAATATTTTGAAAATAATAAAATATTCTAATAAGTATAAAGAAGATTTACATCAAATGATTAAAGAAGCAAGGATTAGTATTGGACTTAACTCAAATCTAAGAGAAGATTTATATGATATTAATAAATATTATATTGATAAAGGTGACTGTTTTGGTTAGTGGTTAATCAAAAAGAAGAAGTTTTGGGTTGCTTAGGATATTCGAAAATAGAAAATAAAGAAGAAGCTTTTTTACATAGATTTTATATAAAACCATCTATGAAAAGAAGGGGGATAGGTACTAAACTTCTGGCGTTTGTAGAGGATTACTTAAAAAATAAAGGGATTAAGACTTTAAGAGTTCATTTGGGTGAAAGTAAAAAGAATTGGTATGAGTCATATTCTTTTTATCCTAAAAATGGATATAAAGAATATGAAGATAGGTATATGATGAAGGAGATAATAGGATAAAAATGACATTAATAAAAAATGAAATTCCAATTTTGGAATATGATGATAATCAAAGTGCAGTTATTATGCCAAATCATGAAAATTTGAAATTAGAATTACCCGAAAAATGTGTGTTTGCATTTTTAGAAGATGAAATAGATAAATTCGCCGAAAAAAATAGAGCATGTAAAGTTTCTGAATTTATATCTTGTACTAAAATATATCCAATTTATGTTGTAAAATATGAAGGTGAAGAAATTTGTTTAGTTCAGGCACCAATGGGTTCAGCTTCATCAGGGCAGATTTTAGATTGGTTGATTTCTTATGGGGTAAAAAAAATAATTTCGTCAGGAACTTGTGGTGTTTTGATTGATTTAGATGAAAATAAGTTTATAGTTCCTATAAAAGCTTTAAGAGATGAAGGTACAAGCTACCATTATATAAATCCTTCTAGGTATATTGAAATAAATAAAGTTGCATTGAAAGCTATTGAAAAGACACTAATAGAACATGGATTAGAATATGTCGAGGTTTTAACTTGGACTACTGATGGTTTTTATAGAGAAACTCCTGAAAAAGTTGCTTATAGAAAAGAAGAAGGATGTGCTGTTGTTGAAATGGAGTGTTCGGCTTTAGCGGCTGTAGCACAATTCAGAAATGTAATTTGGGGGCAAATTCTTTTTACTGCAGATTCATTAGCAGATATCGAAAAATATGATGCTAGAAATTTTGGAGAAGACTCTTATGAATATGCCTTAAAATTATGCTTTGATGTATTAAAAAAATTATGATTGCAGTTGAAAGATTCATTCCTAAATCTTTTAATAATTCTTGAGCATTTTTTTCAAAACTGGATCTAAACTAATATTTGTACTTACTTTTGTCATGGAAATAGAACTCCTTTTAATATATAATATTATAAAGTATTTAAAAACATAAATGATTTATGCGTATAATGTGCATGTTATACATGCTTGATATGCGTATGACATTCATGCACATAATTTTTAGGAGCTAAACTATGAACATAAAATTAATAAAACCGACAATAAATGACAAAGAAAAAATTATTGAAATGTTAAAAATATGGAAAGAAGATATTGAAAAAAATAAGACTAATGGTTCGCCATCGGCTATTTTTAGAAATATGGATGAAGATTTTCAATATTATTTGGATAATTTGGATAGAAAAGAAAATATAGATGAAGGTAAAGTTGCCTCTACCACACTTTTTTGTTATGACATGGATAGAAAAGTATTTGTAGGTGCGGTTAATATTAGACATTCATTAAATGAACATTTACTTCAATTTGGAGGACATATTGGAGATGGGATAAGACCTGATGAGAGACGAAAAGGTTATGCGACAGCTATGATAGGATTGGCACTTGAAGAATGTAAGAAATTAGGAATTGGTAAAGTGCTTATGACTTGTGATAAAACTAATATTGGATCAGCAAAATCAATTATTAATAATGGTGGAATTTTAGAAAATGAAGTATTAGAAGATGGAAAAATAGTTCAAAGATATTGGATTGATAACAAAGGTATAGATAATGTTAAGAGAAGCTAATTTAGAAGACGTAAATAATTATTTGGAATTTGCCTATAGGCTTTCTCAAGATTTTGAGAATTCTTTTTTTCCTACATATTTAGATGGTATAAAGACTAAGGAAGATTTTTACAATTCTGCATTTAAGTCTTTTGAAGATGAAAATTCAAAAATTTTATTATTTGAAATAGATGGAGAAGTTTTAGGATGGATTGATTTTTACTGGCTTCCAAGTGATCTATATTTGGGAATTAGAGTTTTTAACGTTAAAGAATTTAAAGGTAAATCTATTGAAGAATTTATTGAATACGCTAAACAATATTTTTCAAAATATACAATATTCTTTGGATTGCCATCAAAAAATATTGAAAGTGTAAATTATCTGAAAAAAATTGGTACTACAAAAGTTGAAGAAAACTATGTATATACTCTTAATTTTGAGGAGTATCAGCCTAAAGAATATGATGGAGAAATTATAAAAGTTAACGAAGAAAATTGGAATGATTTTTCTAATCTTCATGATAAAATTGAAGGAATTTATTGGAATTCTGAAAGATTATATAAACAAATATTTACTTTAACAAATAATAAATGGAATATATACCTATATTATGAAGAAGGACAAGTTATGGGGACTATTTATTTCGTATATACTCCATTACTTATGGAAATTTTTGGTGTGGATTTTCAAGATAATAAATTTGATAAAAAAATTATGAATAATTTATTAATAAAAGCTCTAAATGTATCAAAAAGTGATGGGCAAAAATATATGACTTATTTTGTAGGAGAAGAGGAAATAGATATTGTTGAAAAATTAGGATTTAAGTTTTTAGATAAGTATGAATTATATAAACTAGAGCTTAATTAACGTATTTCTATTGTAATCGAAATTATAATATTTAATTGAATTATATAAAGATTAAAAAATAAGAATTTTTCAATTAAAAAGTACATTTTAATAAATAAGATAAAATGATATAATTATAAAAAAATCTAAAGAGGTGAAATATGACAAGGATACTTTTAGTTGAAGATGATAGATCATTAAGCGTTGGGTTAGTTTATTCCTTAAATAAAGAAGGATATGATATAATTCATACTGAAAATATTTTACAAACAAAAAAAGTTTTAGAAGACGAAATATTTGATTTAGTAATTTTGGATGTTACACTTCCTGATGGGGAAAGCTTTGAATTGGTTCCAAATATTAGAAAAAATAAATCTACACCGATAATATTTTTAACTGCGAAAGATGAAGAAGAGGATATAATTAAAGGATTTGATAATGGTGGAGATGATTATATTACTAAGCCATTTAGTCTAAAAGTTTTACATGTAAGAATTAAAAGATTATTGGAAAGAACTGTTTCTGTAAGTGATATGACTAGAGTTTCAGGTGAAATTAAAATAGATGTGCCTTCACTTAAAGTTTATAAAAACGATAAAATGATAGATTTAACGCATTCAGAATATAGACTACTAAATTATTTTATGGATAATTATAATTTAGCATTGAGTAGGGAAAACATACTGGAATTTTTATGGGATTCAGATGCTGAGTTTCAAGCATATTCTACTATTTCCGTATATGTAAATAGAATTAGAGAGAAGATTGAGGATAATCCAAGTGAACCAAAATATTTAAAAACTAAAAGAGGAATAGGTTATATTTGGTCGGTGGAGGTTAAATAATGGTTCTACTAAAGGGAAAAAAATATTTTACAATTGTTATTGTAAATATATTTATAATATTTTGTGTTGCAGTACTTGTAACTCAATATTTGGATTATAGAACAAGTAAAAAAAGATTAATTATAGAAAAAACTCTAATAAAGCAAATGCGTAGATATGAAGATATGACCGGAGTAAATATTTATGAAAAATTAAAAAATGAACCTGATGAAAATTTAATAAATGAAAAGTTGACAAAATTAAATGATGCAAGATATGGATTTATAAATTTTAGAGGGCAATTATTTTCGTTAAGATTGGTTTATATTTTATGTATAGTAACAATTGTATTTTTAATTTTACAATTAATTAACTTTATTTTTATAAAAAGAAATCAAAAAAAATATATAAAAAAGATTGATAAATTTATAGATTCATTGCAAAATAAAAGATTTGATTATCAGCTGAAAGAAAATGATGATAGTGTTATTTCCAGCTTAAATAGCAGATTCAATAAGTTGGGATTATCTATAAAGAGTAATTATGATTCCTTAGAAAAAGAGAAGGAAAAATTGAAGGATACATTAGTTGATATATCCCATCAAATAAAAACTCCATTAGCCTCTTTAATGATGAATAATGAAATTATAATGGATTCAAACAATCTAGAGAAAAGTCAAATAGAATTTTTAAATTTAAGTCAGTCTCAAATTATTAGATTATCTTGGCTAGTTTCATCTTTATTAAAAATAGCAAGATTTGATGCCAATTCAATTCAAATTAAAGAAGAAGATTTTAAGATATCTAATTTATCTTTAGGTTTTGAAGATGTTTTGTATGAACAATTAAAGAAAAAAAACTTGAAATTGATTCATAGTGGAGATTTGGATTCAGAAGTTAGACTGGATTTAAATTGGACTAGAGAAGCTTTACTTAATATTGTAAAAAATGCTACAGAACATGCATATGAGGGTACAAGCATTATCATTGATTATTTAGTAAATGTATCTATGATTAGAATAGATGTAAGTAATTTAGGTGAAAATATATCTAATGATGATATCACAAATATATTTAAAAGATTTTATAAATTAAGCAGTAATACTAATAAAGAATCTGTAGGAGTTGGTTTAAACTTATCTAAAAAGATAATTGAAGCTCAATTAGGAACGATTTCTGTTCAAAATGACAGTAATGGTGTTACATTTACAATATTATTTTTAAAATAAAAAATTAAAAATAAAATGATCTAAAAGTTAACATTTAGATCATTTTTGTATTTATAACAAAATTGTTATATAAATTTAATAATTATTTAAAAAATAAATGATATAGTATAAATATAAACTTGTTTTACGTTCTAAGGAGGAGAAGATGAAAGTAATACAAACTGTTAATTTAAATAAAACATATGGAAAGGGGGATACATTTGTACACCCGGTAAACAATGTGAATTTAGAGGTTGAAGAAGGGGAATTTGTTGCCGTAGTTGGAGCTAGTGGAGGAGGTAAATCTACATTATTACATCTTTTAGGTGGGTTAGATATACCGACAAGTGGAACTGTATATTTAAATGGTAAAGATATATATGCAATGAGAAATGATGAGAGAGCGATATTTAGGAGAAGAAATATCGGATTTGTATTTCAGTTTTTCAACTTAATACCGGTTCTTACTGCTGAAGAAAATATAAAACTTCCTACATCATTGGATAATATTGAAATTGATAAGGAAATGTTTGATGAAATTATAAAACAATTGGGGCTTACAGACAGGTTAAATCATTTTCCTTCTCAATTATCGGGCGGAGAGCAGCAAAGAGTTTCTATTGGAAGGGCATTGATAAATAAGCCATCCATAATACTTGCTGATGAACCGACCGGGAATTTAGATAAAAAAAATTCACAAGAAATTTTAAATTTATTGAAACTTTTTGGAAAAAAATATGGAATTACTGTGGTAATGATAACCCATGATTTAAGTCTTGCGGCAGCAGCTGATAGGATAATAAAAATTGAAGATGGAAAAATAATGGGGGCATAAGATGAAAATTATAAGTAAACTTAGTTGGAGGTATATTAAGAAAAATAAACTGAGAACTATTTTGACTTTATTAGGCATTATTATTTCTATTTCAATGATTACATCAATTGGAAATATAGCGTATTCACTAATAAAAGAAAATAGATCTTCGTACGAGAATGTGGATGGACCATATGATTTCAGGATTAAGGAATCAAATAGTAGTGAAGAAATGAAGGCTAATAATTTAAAAAATTTAGGAGGTATATATAAAATATCCAGAAAATATATTTCAAGGATACACACAAAAACTTCAGATTTAGGTATTGATAACTATATTGAATTTGAACACAGAAACGCTAATGAAGAATTTTATAATAAATATTTTCCTAAAGATAAGTTAATAGAAGGTAAGCTGCCTAAAAATGAAAATGAAATTTTAGTTCCATTTAATTTAAAATATATCGCACCGGGATTTGATAAAATAGGAAATACTGTAAAATTAGGTGTTCAAGAAAGTTTGAAATTTGATAATTTTTTTGATTATAATCCTACTTTTAATAAAAATTACATAAATAGGATGGAAAATAAACCACTTTTAAAGGGGAAAATAGAAGAAAAAAATTATAATAAAATTGATAAATCAAAATTAGTTAATATTGATGATATAAAAAAAATGACGGATGTATTTAATGGTGAGTATAAAGATTATAAAATTGTTGGCTTTATTAAAGAAGAGGTAAGAGATGGGAATTTTTTAGCTCATTTTGATGATGAAAATATTAATAGAGATAAACAAATATGTCTATTTTACGGAGATATACTCGGATTTGATAATAAGATACATGATAGATTTGATCTTTTTGGATTTTTTTCAAATTATGATAATTTAGATGAAAACTTAGATAAATTAAAAGAAATATCAAAATATGATGAAAACACAAGTGATTTAAATAATAGATTAGTTATAAGAAATGATTACATAAAATTAAAGGATATAACTCAATCTAGAGTTTTAGACACCCTGTTTAATGTAGCAATAACATTAATAGTGGTTGTATCGGTAGCAATTGTATTGTTTATATATAATATTTTTACTACAAATTATTTTGAAAGATTAAGAGATTTGGGATTACTAAAAGTTGTCGGATTTACAAACTTGCAACTATTTAAAATGGTTATGTTAGATTCACTATTTTATTTTGTAGTATCGGTTCCTTTAGGTTATTTTGTAGGAAACATAAGCATGAAAATTGTTTTTGAAATAGTAAACAGAATTATTAGGACAACATCTATAATTTTTACAAATAATATAAATGTTCATTTTAGTAAAGAAGTATTATTAGTATCGGTAATTGTAGGGTTTTTAGTTATATTTATTTCGAATATACTTTCAGCATTATTTGTATTTAATAAATCGCCAATTGATGCCTTAAATCAAGTTACTAAACAAAAGAAAAAGGTATATAAACCTAAAAAAAGAAGAATTATTAATAAATTATTTGGATATGATGGATTTTTAGCGTCAAGAAATATTGATAGGAATAGAAAAAGATTTATTATGACGACTATTTCAATTTCTGTAAGTATAGTTCTTTTTGTTGTAATGTCAAGTATTATTAGTTTGTTTGATAATGATGTTGTAAAATCTATGGAAAACAATCAAAAAAATAATATTGTTCTTAGAACGAACAAAAAGTTTTCAAGAAATCTAGTTAGTGATATTTCTAAAATTAATGGAATTAACATAACAGAGGAAAAAGATTTGATAGAATTAAGAGGAAATATAAAAGGTAAAAATGTAAAAACTCAAAGTGATGTAGATTATATAAGGATTGAAGTGTTAGATGATAAAATTTTTGACTATCAATTTGGTAAAGATGAACAAAATGTCATCACAAATATAAAAAATTCAGCAGAAAATAGTGAAGCATTTAGCATTGAGATTATTCCTATAAAAGTTATTTATGATAAAGAGGGATTAAAACATGAACAAGAGCTTGTAAAAAATAGTGCTACGAACCTAAATGTTAAAAACATAAAAAATTCAGATGATACAAGGCAATATGTACTTTATATTAGGAGATCCAACATTGAACAAATTTCAAAATTAGAGAAAAATGCCTTAAGTGCACAAACAGAAATTGGCATATATAGAACAAAATTTGACAATGAAACCAGTTATGAATTTTCATCAATAATGACAAAATATCCTAAGACATCAAGTGTATCATTAATTTTTCCTGTGATAAAAATTGCAAGATTATTTGTTTATGGATTTATAGGGTTGATATGTGCTATAGGAGCATTAAATATTATAAATTCAACTTATTCAAATACATTAACTAGAAGAAGAGAATTTGCGTTAATTAAAGCGGTAGGAATTAAAGAAAAAAGACTTCGAAAGATAGTTTTATTAGAAAATTTACTTTCAGTAATTATAGCTTCGGTTATATCTGTAGTATTTTCGCTAATTATATTTTATATAATGTATGGACAACTATTAAGCGGATTACCAATTTTGTATTCAAAAGAATTATTAAAAACATTTTCAATTTCATTTGGAACTTGGGGATTAGGAGTATTAATTGCATCTATATTAATTTACATTTCGGTTATAATACCTTATAATAGGATAAGTAAAGAAAATATTACTGAAATTTTAAAGTAGATTAGCTACAACAAGAGGAAAATATGAATGATTTAGAAGAAAGAAAAATTTTAGATTTAGAAAATATAGAAGAAGAAAAACCTGCTAAATTTGAATTTTCAAAATTAGTTTTGTCTTTTTTCTTTATAATATCTATAGTTTTCGTTGGTTTTATATTTTTATATAATGTATTTGATACTAAGATGAAAGCCATTATAATATTTTCAATTTTGGTGTTTAATATTTTAAGTTTTATAATTATATTAAAAAATAAAAAATATAAAAAGACAGTAAGATTTATAGTGTCTATAATTATGATATTATTAATAGCAGCTATGTCAGTTTTTGCTATGTATTATCTAAAACTTGATAATTCTATAAAAAAAATGAACCAAAATGTAGAAAACAGTAATCCTAATATAGGATTTGAATCAAAAGATGTGCATACTTCAGAGTCATTTAATGTTTATGTTTCCGGTATTGATATAGGTGGGGATTTGAAGAAAAATTCAAGATCTGATGTGAATATAATTGCAAGTGTCAACCCAAGTAAAGGTAAAGTATTATTAACATCTGTACCTAGAGATACCTATTTACCTATTGCAGATGGGGGAAATGACCAATATGATAAATTGACACATGCAGGTAACTATGGCGTTATGAGTTCTTTACACACCTTAGAAAGATTTTTAGAAATTAAAATTCCATATTTTGTTAGAGTAAATTTTGATTCAGTTGTTAGAATAGTTGATGAATTGGGAGGAGTAGATGTTTATATAGACGAATCTTTTACATCAAATGTAAATCATAAATATTATGAAAAAGGATATACGCATCTAACAGGAAGCGATGCCATTGCATTTGTTAGAGAAAGATATGGACTTGAAGAAGGTGATATTGGAAGAGGCAAAAATCAAGAAAAACTTTTAACTGCTATAATAAAAAAAGTTACACAGCCATCAATTTTAAAAAATATAGACGGTCTTTTGAAAATATTAGAAAAAAATGTAGTAACAAATCTTTCTACTAAATCATTAGTTGATTTAGCTACAAATCAATTAATATCAAGAACAAATTATGATGTGAAATCACAAACATTAATGGGAGAGTATACTTTAGACTTACCTTCTTATGCAATGCCTAATTATAGATTGTCAATGATGATTCCAAATGAAGAAAGTTTAATAAAAGTGAGGGAAAAAATAAATAAAATTGTAAAAAACACATATGTAAAAACACAAATTGAAACAATTCAAGAAAAAGATGAGGATTCTAATTAATAAAGACATTAACTTGGAAGCATTGCGAAATGATTAAAATTTTATTTTGCAATATTTCCAAGTTTTTTATTAATCTTCACATTTTAAACAAATTTTACATATTTTGAATACAAATTTTATGTATTATATAGACAAATAATAAATGGGAGGATAATATGAAAGATAATTATAATGATGAATTTAAAAATTGGCTAAATAAAAATAATGATGATGAAAATATTACTCCTGATATTTCAGAAGAAAAAAAGTTTTCAGAGTATAGTGGAAAAGAAAATAATGAAAATCATTCCAAAAATGATTTTGAATTTTCAAATACTATAGATAATAGAAAATATAAAGATAATATATTTTTTAATAGAGAAAGGAATAGAGAAAAGTTTGAATATGTTGACAAAAATTATGTTGATGAACAAATAAAAAATAGTAAACCTAAATTTGGTTTTGTAAAAGCTACAGCATTGGTTTTAGTGGGGTCTATTATAGGATCTTTTATGGGACCATATACTATGGGTTATTTTAATAAAAAAAATAAAACAATATCTGAAAATGTTCAAACAGTTAATATATCTAAAAAGTCAGGGATCAATGTAGAAAATGCAGTAGCTAAAAAAGCTATACCTTCAGTTGTTGGAATAAATACAAAATTTGAGGGAAAGAGAAGTATATTTGGCGAAGCATTAAAAGGTGAAGGTATAGGTTCAGGGGTAATTGTAAGTCAAAATGGATACATACTTACAAATGCTCATGTGGTTCAAAATAATCCAAAAGAAATAAATGTTATTTTTTCTAATGACGATCATGCAAAGGCTAAAGTTGTTTGGAAGGATGAAACATTAGATTTATGTATTATTAAAGTAGACAAAAAAGGATTGCCTGCTGTAGAATTTGGAAATTCTGATGAATTAAATATTGGAGATAAAGCTATAGCTATTGGAAACCCTGTAGGGCTAAATTTGCAATCAACGTTAACATCCGGTTATATTTCAGGATTAAACAGATCAATAACTATGGAAAATGGCTTAATTATGAATGGATTAATTCAGACTGATGCCTCGATTAATTCTGGAAATAGTGGGGGTGCGTTATTAAATGACAGAGGGCAGCTGATTGGTATAAATACTGCTAAAGTTGGAAGTACAGATGGAATCGGGTTTGCGATACCTGTAAATATAGCTAAATCAGTTGTTGAAAGCGTGATAAAAAATGGGAATTTCAGTCCGATACT
Source organism: Helcococcus ovis (assembly GCF_004524775.2). Classification (NCBI taxonomy): domain Bacteria; kingdom Bacillati; phylum Bacillota; class Tissierellia; order Tissierellales; family Peptoniphilaceae; genus Helcococcus; species Helcococcus ovis. The sequence continues at coordinate 237,536 of NZ_CP119081.1, forward strand.
TTTAGGTATAAGAGGTATAGATTTAAAAAACTATATTCAATATACTTCCGATTATGATTTAGATGTTAAAGAAGGTGTTTATGTAGCTGAAGTTATGCCGGATAGTACTGCATCATATGCAGGGATTAAAGCAGGAGATGTAATTTTATCTATTAATGGTAAAAAAATAGGATCAATGAATGCGTTAAAACAGGCATTATTAAAATATAAAATTGGAGATAAGGTTAAAGTTACCGTATTAAGAGATTCTCGTAAAATAGATTTAAATATAATTTTTAAGGGGGAAAAACCTAATGCTTAAAATTTTCCGGAGATAATATTATAAATATTATCTTAATAAAGTTATCAACAATTTAGACACAACTTCTCCTCAAAATATATTTTCTAGATTTAAGTTATCAACCTGATTTTAATAAAACAAGTGGATAATGTTGATAACTTTATATAATATTTATAATAAAAAATAAATATTGATATTGAATTAAATTTCAGTAACAAAAAAATCACTATTGTGGATAACTTTAGTGATTTTTTTGTTGGAGATTTTCGGTTTTAATTGTTATTTTTTTATTTAAAAGGGTATAAAAAAAATAACAAAATAGTAGGAGGTAACATATGAAAGTTCAATATGTTGGGAAAAATATAACTGTTCGAGAAAACTTCAAAGAAGAAGTTGATAAAAAGTTAGGAAGAATAGATAAATTCTTCGATAGTGATATTGAGGCAAAAGCTTCATTTTCAAATCATGGTAATTTCAAAACAGCAGAAATTACAATATGGTTGAAAAAAGGCACTATTTTAAGAGCAGAAGAAACTTCAGATGATATGTTGTCTTCAGTTGATAGAGTTATCGAGTCATTAGAAAGACAAATAAGAAAATATAAAACTAAATTACAAGTAAGAAACTCAGGAGAATCTATTAGATATGATGAGATACCTGTTGATGACTCAACTATTTCGGAAGATGATGAACCAAAGGTTGTTAAAATAAAGAAAATAGGATTAAAACCAATGTTTATAGAAGATGCTGTGATGCAAATGAATCTTTTAGGTCATGATTTCTTTGTATATCAAGATGCGGAAACTGAAAAGGTATCGGTAGTATATAAAAGAAATGATGGTAATTATGGTTTAATAGAACAAAATTAAATTATATATTTAAAAGTTGGTAATGGATTTTCGTCCATTATCAACTTTTTTTGAGTATTTAACCTCATTATGATATAATAAAACGGATTGTAGAAAAGTATGAAAGGAAATATAATTAATGGGCTTTTTAAGAAAAATTTTTAGATCTTTTAGTGAAAAAGAAATAAGTAAATTACAGCCAAAAGTTGATCAAATTTTATCACTGGAAGAAGAATATTCAAAATTAACAGATGAACAATTAAAAAATAAAACAGAAGAATTCAAAGTAAGATTAAAAAATGGAGAAACTTTAGATGACATTTTAGTAGAAGCATTTGCGACTGTTAGAGAAGCATCATGGAGAGTTTTAGGCATGAAGCACTATCCGGTTCAATTAATAGGAGGGATGATATTGCATCAAGGAAGCATCTCTGAAATGAAAACTGGTGAAGGTAAAACCTTAGTAGCTACATTACCTGCATATTTAAATGCATTGGAAGGCAAGGGGGTGCACGTTGTTACTGTTAACGACTACTTGGCGGAACGTGACAAGGACTGGATGGGTAAGGTTTATAGATATTTAGGCTTATCAGTAGGTTGTGTACTTTATGGACTAACTCAAAGAGAGAGACAAGAAGCATATAACGCAGATATTACATATGCAACAAATAATCAACTAGGGTTTGATTATTTAAGAGATAATATGGAAATCTATAAAGAAGATACGGTGCAAAGAGGTCTACATTATGCGATAGTCGATGAAGTGGACTCAATTTTAATTGATGAAGCAAGGACTCCTCTTATTATTTCTGGACAAGGTGAGGAATCTACAGATATGTATTTAAAAGCAGATACATTTGTAAAGACTTTAGAAGGTAGAATTTTAGATCCTGAAGAAACTGAAAAAAATAAATTAGATATGCTTTTAGAAGATGTAAAGTTAGAAACTGTAGATTTTGTGGTAGATGAAAAGAGAAAATCAGCAACACTTACAGAACAAGGTACAGAAAAAGCTGAAAAATTCTTTGGAATTGAAAATTTATCAGATGCTGAAAATATGGAATTAGCACATCACATTAATCAAGCGTTGAAAGCTAGAAATACAATGCATAATGATATTGACTATGTTGTAAAAGATGATGAGATTTTAATCGTTGATGAATTTACAGGTCGTATCATGCAAGGTAGAAGATATTCTGACGGTTTACACCAAGCATTAGAAGCTAAAGAAGGAGTAAATATAAAGAGTGAACAAAAAACTTTAGCGACAATTACATTCCAAAACTTCTTTAGAATGTATGATAAATTAGCTGGTATGACAGGTACAGCTATGACTGAAAAAGATGAATTTGCTGAAATATATAATTCAGATGTTATAGAAGCTCCTACAAATAGACCTGTTATAAGAATTGATGAAAATGATAGAGTTTATGTAAATGAAAAAGCAAAGTTCAATGCTGTAGTTGAAGAAATAAAAGAAGCTCATGCTACCGGACAACCGATCTTAGTTGGTACGGTTTCTATTGAAAAGTCAGAATATTTATCAAGTTTATTAAAGAAACAAAGAATACCTCATGAAGTACTTAATGCTAAGCAACATGCCAGAGAGGCTGAAATTGTTGCTCAAGCCGGCGAATTTGGAAAGATTACAATAGCAACCAACATGGCAGGTAGAGGTACAGATATTGTGTTAGGTGGTAATCCTGAATACATGGCAAAAGCTGAGATGAGAAAGAGGGGTATTGAAGAATATCTAATAGATGAAGCTGATGGTTATGCTGAAACATCGGATGAAGAGATTATTGAAGCAAGAAAAATATTTGCTGAACTAAAGAAACATTTTAAAGAAAAAACAGATGAAAATGCTAAAAAAGTACTAGAAGCAGGTGGATTATTAATAATAGGTACTGAAAGACATGAGTCAAGACGTATTGATAACCAATTAAGAGGACGTGCTGGACGTCAGGGAGATCCCGGTAGATCAAGATTTTTCGTATCATTAGAAGATGATCTGATGAGATTATTTGGTGGACAAGCATTGAAGAGATTTACATCATTCCCAGAGGATGAACCAATAGAAGCCGGTATATTATCAAAAGCAATTCAAAGAGCTCAAGCTAGAGTTGAAGCAAATAACTTCTCAACAAGAAAAAGAGTTTTAGAATATGATAATGTTATGAATAAGCAAAGAGAAGTAATCTATGGAGAAAGAAACGCAGTATTAAATGGAGATAATATCAAAGAAAGCATTATGACGATGTTAGAAACTGTTATTGATGAAGCTGTTGATTTGTTCTGTAATTCTTCAACAAAGAAATCTGATTGGGAATTAGTCGGACTTAAAAATTATTTAGCTGATATATGTGTACCTGCTAATAAATGGACTACATTAGAAGTTACTTCTATTGAAAAATTAAAAGTAGATTTATTAAATATTGCAAAATCAATTTATGAAGTTAAAGAAGAACATATTGGTTCTGAACAAATGAGAGAAATTGAAAGGATAATTCTTCTAAAAGTTGTTGATCAAAAATGGATGGATCATATCGATGCAATGGATCAATTAAAACAAAACATCGGGGCCAGAGCTATTGGTAATGAAGATCCAGTTAGAGCATATGCTAATGAAGGTTATGAAATGTTTAATGAATTAAATCATTCAATTAGAGAAGATACCATAAGATTTTTATTTAGAGTTGAAGCTGAATCAAAACTTGAAAGAGAAAAAGTTGCAAAAGCTGAAAGAGAATCTTTGGAAGGGGCTGCGGACGAAACACCAAGACAAAGAACAGTTTCAAGAAAAGTTGGTAGAAATGACTTGTGTCCATGTGGGTCAGGTAAGAAATATAAAAACTGTCACGGGAAAAATGAATAAAAATATTTATAGCTATAGTAAAATAATTAAAAAGTTATTTTACTATAGCTTTTTATGTTTTAGGGAAAATAAACAGATTAATTTTTAAGCAATTAAAATTTTTTAAGTGTCATAAATTTTTAATTACAATGTAATAATATAATAAATTATTATATAAAATATAGTATTTTACTCTAAAAATATACTTTATTTTATGTTATAATATAGTGATATAAAAATTGAGAGGTGATCGTCATAGAACAATTTGAAATGAACAATGAAATTGAAGGTTTACTTAAGATTATGAATAGCCTAGGGAAATCTTTAGACATTGAAGGTAAAAAAATTGAATTAAAAAAATTACAAGATAAATCATTTGAACCGAATTTTTGGGATGATTCTGAAAAAGCTCAAAAAATAATGATAGAGTTAAATTCTATAAAGGATACAGTTGAAAAATATACCGATATAAGTGATAGTTTAGACTCTGTAAAAGATTTACTTGAAATAATGAGTGTTGAAGAGTTTATTGAAATGCAGGAAGAATTGACATCTGATTTAATTAAAGTTAAGAAAGATGTTTCCAAGTTGAAAATAGAAACATTATTATCTGGAGAATATGATGCAAATAATGCTATAATTTCTATTCACGCCGGATCTGGTGGACTTGAAGCAACTGATTGGGCTGAAATGTTGTATAGAATGTACACCAGATGGATTGATTCTAAAGGATATAAGTATGAAATTGTTGAATATAACAATGAAGAAGGTGGAGGCATCAAATCTGTTACTTTGATTGTTAAAGGTAAGAATGCTTATGGATACTTAAAGGCTGAAAAGGGAGTTCACAGATTAGTTAGAATATCACCATTCGATTCTAACGCAAGAAGACATACATCATTTGCAAGTTTAGATGTTTATCCTGAATTAGATGATGAAATGAATATTGAAATTGAAGAAAAAGATTTGAGGATTGATACATATAGAGCTAGTGGTGCCGGAGGGCAACATGTTAATACAACGGACTCAGCAGTGAGGATAACACATATTCCTACCGGAGTTACAGTAAGCTCACAAAATGAAAGATCTCAAATTCAAAATAGGGCAACTGCTATGAAAATGTTGATGGCGAAGTTGATTCAAATAAAAGAAGAAGAGCATAAGGAAAAAATTGAAGATATTCAAGGAAAATATTCACAAATATCGTGGGGATCACAGATAAGATCATATGTATTTCAACCATATACTATGGTAAAAGATCACAGAACAAATTATGAAGTAGGAAATATTGAAAAAGTTATGAATGGAGATTTAGATGATTTCATAAATTCATATCTTAACATGAAAGAAGTAGAGAAAAGATGAATATAAATAAAAAATTATCAGAAATATTAAATATTAAAGAAAGTCAAATTGAAAAAACTATTGAATTAATGGATGAAGGAAATACAATTCCTTTTATTGCCAGATATAGAAAAGAAGTTACTGGAAATTTAACTGATGAAGTTTTAAGAGAACTGGAAACAAATCTTAATTATTTGAGAAATTTAGAAACTAGAAAAGAAGAAGTAATTTCATCTATTGAAAAACAAGAAAAAATGACTGATGAATTAATGAAGCAAATTCAAGCAGCTGAAACACTAAAAGAAGTAGAAGATATTTATAGACCATATAAGCAAAAGAAACAAACTAGAGCTACAAAAGCTAAAGAAAAAGGATTGGAACCACTTTCAAACTTCATTCTTACTTGGAAGGAAGGCAATGAATTAATTGAAGAAAAAGCAAAAGAATTTTTAACTGAAGAGGTTGAAACTGTTGAGGATGCGATAAATGGTGCTAAAGATATAATTGCGGAATTGATTTCAGATACAACTGTATTTAGAAATATTTTAAGAAGGGATGCAGAAAGAGCGGGAATATTAGTTTCTGAAAAAGCTAAGATAGATGAATCTCAGGAAGAAGAAGCAAAAGTTTTTGAAAATTATTTTGAGTTTGAAGAAAAAATTACAAAGCTTCCTTCGTATAGAATTTTAGCTATAAATAGAGGTGAAAAATTAGGATTTCTAAAAGTAGGAATTAAATTACTAGATGAAGATAATATTTTTCAAATTGCTATAAGTATTCAAAAACACAAATTCTATGACTCATATAAGTATATTTTCGAAGCAGCAGAAGATGGATATAAAAGATTATTATTTCCGTCAGTTGAAAATGAAATCAGATCAGAATTAACAGAGAAAGCAGAGTCCCAAGCTATTAATGTTTTTGCTGAAAATTTAAAACCATATTTAATGCAAGCTCCGATAAAAGGAACAGTTGTAATGGGACTTGATCCGGGGTATAGGACAGGTTGTAAATTGGTTGTTGTTTCTGAAACGGGAGAATTATTATATGATACAGTAATTTATCCGGCAAAACCAAAAGAAGATATTGACGGCTCAATAAAAGTTATGAAGACATTAATTGAAAAATATGGAGTTGGGCTTATAACAATTGGAAATGGGACAGCTTCAAGAGAAACAGAAGCGGTTGTATCAAAAATGATTAATGAAAATGAGTTTTCTAAAAAGGTATTTTATACAATAGTAAATGAATCGGGAGCCTCTATATATTCGGCTTCTAAAGTTGGTATTGCAGAATTTCCGAATAAGGATGTTACTGTGAGAGGTGCGGTTTCAATTGCCAGACGTATACAAGATCCATTGGCAGAACTTGTTAAAATTGAACCGAAGCATATTGGTGTTGGTCAATATCAACATGATGTAAATCAAGCAAAATTATCAGAAACTCTTGAAAATGTAGTTGAAGACTGCGTTAATACAGTTGGAGTAAATCTAAATACAGCTTCACCATCTTTACTATTATATGTTTCAGGTATAAATGCTAAAGTTTCACAAAACATTATTGATTATAAATTGGAAAACGGTAAATTTACTTCAAGAGAACAATTGAAAAAAGTTAAGGGATTAGGGCCTAAAACATTTGTGCAAGCAGCCGGATTTTTGAGAATTCCTGAGAGTGATAATCCTTTGGATAATACTGCTGTTCACCCCGAATCATATAAGATTGCAAAGCAAATTATGGATAGAGATTTAGAAAATATAAATATTAAAGAAGTATCGGAAGAATTAAATGTTGGGGAATTGACATTAAAAGATATTATAGAGGAATTGAAAAAGCCGGGTCGTGATCCAAGAGAAGATATGCCGAAACCTATTTTAAGGGCTGATGTTTTAAGTATTGACGATTTAGAAGTTGGAATGGAGCTAAAAGGAACTGTAAGAAATGTGGTAGATTTTGGTGCTTTTGTAGATATTGGAGTTAAAAATGACGGTCTTGTTCACATTTCTGAGATAAGTGATAAATTTATTAAGCATCCAAGTGAAGTTTTAAAAGTTTCAGATATAGTAAAAGTTAAAATAATAAATGTAGATAAAGCTAGACACAAAGTTGGTCTAAGCATGAAAGGATTAAAATAATGAAAATGGACAAATATTATATGCCTACTTTAAAAGAAGATCCTCAGGATGCAGAAATTGCAAGCCATAAACTTCTTTTAAGAGCTGGAATGATTAGAAAATCAGCATCGGGTATTTATTCATACTTACCATTAGGATATAGAGTTATTAAAAATATTGAAAAAATTGTAAGAGAAGGAATGGATAAATTTGGAGCTCAAGAAGTTTTAATGTCTGCATTGCAACCTCAAGAAATTTGGGAAGAGTCGGGTAGATGGAAAAAATTTGGTGAAGAGATGTTTAGGTTAAAAGATAGAAATAATAGAGATTTTTGTTTGGGACCTACAGCAGAAGAATATTTCACGACATTAGTTAGAGATGAATTAAAATCTTATAAACAATTACCATTAAATATATATCAAATTCAAACAAAATATAGAGATGAGAAAAGACCAAGATTTGGTATAAATAGAGCAAGAGAATTTACAATGAAAGATGCCTACTCATTTGATAAAGACCAAGAAGGTTTGGAAAAATCATATCAAAATATGTGGGATGCGTATGAATATATTTTTGATAAAATCGGCTTGGATTACAGAGTTGTTCAAGGCGATAGCGGGCTTATGGGAAGTGGTATTTCTCATGAGTTTATAGCTATGGCTGAAACCGGAGAAGGGGTTATTGTTTATTCAAATGATAGTGATTATGCAGCAACAGATGAAAAATGTGTTGTAACACTTCCTGAACTTGAAAAAGAAGAAGCTCTAGAATTAGAAAAAATTTATACACCTAATGTAAAAACAATTGAAGAGCTTTCATCATTTTTAAAAGAAGATTCAAGTAAATTTGTAAAAGCTATTGCATTAAAATCAGATGATGAATTTTTTGTGGTATTTGTACCGGGCAATAGAGAATTAAATTTATTAAAATTTTTATCATATGTTAAAGTTTCAGAAAATGAAATTCAAATGATGAATGATGAAGATATCCGAAAATTAACAGGGGCAGATGCTGGATTTACGGGACCTATAGGTTTGTCTAAAGAAGTAAGAATAATTGTAGACTCAAGAGTAACAAAAATGTCCAATTTCGTTGTTGGAGCAAATGAAACAGATTACCACATTAAAAATGTAAATTACGGAAGAGACTTTGTAGGTGAAGTTGTTGAAGATTTACTAATGGTTCAAGAAGGTGATAAAGGACCAAATGGTGAAGAACTTTTATTTGCAAGAGGTATTGAAGTTGGTAATATATTCCAATTAGGCACAAAATATTCCGCAGAAATGAATGCTAAATTTTTAGATGAAAATGGAAAAGAAAATTATTTCATCATGGGTTCATATGGTATAGGGATAACAAGAACTGTAACAGCTATCATTGAACAAAACTACGATGAAGATGGGATTATTTGGCCTGAATCTGTTGCTCCATATAAAGTAATTATTACGGTTGTAAAAGTTGGAGATGAAGAACAAGATAAACTTGCGGAAGAAATCTACAATACATTAACAGAAAATGGTGTAGAAGTAATGCTAGATAATAGAAAAGAAAGACCGGGAGTAAAATTTAAGGATAGAGATTTAATTGGTATCCCATACAGGATAACTGTTGGTAGAGATTCTAAAGATGGTATTGTAGAATTTTCAACAAGAAAAGAAAAGGAAAATGTATCGAAAGATTATAAAGAAGTAATAAAAATATTGACAAAATAAAAATTATTTTATGCATTAAATTAATTTTTATGCAGTGTATATAATTTATAAATTTATTAAATAAACTTAAAAACAAGTCTCTAGTGTGTATTTTACATATTTGAGACTTTTTTGTATTGTTTTTTGTTGAATAATATTCAATATACATTTTGTGTGATTCATATATAATTTATAAAAAATTTTTAATATTTAACACAAAAAAACTTGACAATTGTAAATGATTTGATATAATAAGTAACAATATATAGAAATTGGGATGGATAAAAAATCTGGAAAGATATCTATAAAATATACTTTAAGGAGGAATTATGAAAAACAGTAAGAGAATATTATCATTCTTTATGGCTTTTGTTATGGTATTCCTTGTTGCGTGTGGAACAAAGGGAACAGATAAAACAAATTCGGGGAAAGGTAACAAAGTAAAACAAGTAGAAGGTTCTGAAGTAAAAGAGCTAACAATTCCTGGTGGAAATTCACTTGCATCTATGGACTATGTTGTATCAGATAAGGCTGCTGATAATGAATGGAATGCAAACTTTGTAGACGGTTTATTAGAGTTTGATAGATTAGGACAATTAAAAGGTGCATTAGCTGAATCATGGAAAACAAATAAGGATATGTCAGTTTGGACATTTAAGCTAAGACCTGGAGTTAAATGGGTAACACATGAACAAGTTGAATATGCTGATGTTACAGCTGAGGATTTTGTTACAGGGCTAAGACACGCTGCAGAATTCAAATCAAGAACTGCTTCATTACTACAAGGTGTGGTTAAAGGATTATCAGAATTTATGTCTAGTGATTTTTCTGATGCAGCTTGGGAAAAAGTAGGGGTTAAGGCAGTTGATAAATTAACTGTTGAGTATACATTAGAGGCACCAACACCATATTTTGGCGATTTAACAACATATGCTATCCTATTACCAATTAATAGACAATTTTTGGAAACAAAAGCTGGTGCAAAATTAGGAAAACCAGATCCAAAGAATTCAGCATTTGGGTCAACATCACCTGATTCAATTTTATATAATGGTGGTTATGTATTAGAAACATTAGATGATAAATCACAAATTGTTATTGTAAAGAATAAAAAATATTGGGATGCTAAGAATGTATTTATAGAAAAAATTACAGAAGTATTTGATGATGGTAAAGATCCATATTCAAGCAAAAAAGGTTTTGAATCAGGTATTTACCCTTCAATGTCACTGAAACCAACTTGGCCAGATTATACAAAAGTAAGAAAACAATATGAAGAATATGTAAGAGAAACAGTACCAAATCCAACTGTATTTGGTATGGTATTTAACTTCAATAGACAGGTATTTAATAATACAAATTATGCAACAACAAAAGAGGCACAAGATAACACGAGAAGTGCTATTCAAAACCTTAACTTTAGAAAAGCTGTAAGAGCTGCATTTGATAGACAATCATATATTGAAATTGACGCTCCAAAGCAATTAGCTACTCAGGTAAAGAGAAATATTAATAACTTCCCTGAAGCTGCATTAACAAAAGATGGTAAAACATATTATGATTTAGTAAATGAAGTATACAATAATACTACAGGAGAAAAAGTTGATTTACACGATGGACAAGATCCATTCTATGGAAAAGAAAATGCATTGAAATTTATCGAAGCAGCTAAAAAAGAGGGAATTAAATTCCCAGTTCATTTGGATATGTTAGTAATATCAACAAGTGATAGATTAATTAAACAAGCAAATTCATTAAAACAAAGTATTGCTGAAAATACAGATAATCAAATTATAGTTGAATTAGTTCAAAGATCAAAAGATGAAGTTAATACTTTAGCTTATAGAAATGAAGATCCTTCTACTGTAGATTATGATATTTCAACATTTACAGGATGGTCACCGGATTATAACGATCCAAAATCATTTGTAGATATATATTCACCAACAACAGGTGCATATATGATCAATGTTGGGTTGGGTAATATGGATGAAAAAGGAAATCCAATAAATAATGATTTAAAAGAAAAATTAGGCTTTAATGAATATGAAAAATTATATAGAGAAGCAGATAAAGAATATAAAGATTTAGATAAGAGATATGCTGAGTTTGCAAAAGCTGATTCTAAATTGATAGAAAATGTATTATTTATACCTGTTCAAATGGGTGCTAGATTTGAAATGGTTTCAAAATTACAACCTTATGAAGGTATATATGCTTTGGTTGGTAATTCAAAATCAAAGTATAAATTTAAAAAATTAAATAAGGACCTTGTAAAAACTCAAGATTATAATAATATTAAATCTGAATGGGAAAAAGAAAGAGCTAAATCAGCTAAAAAATCTCAATAATTTAAAATTTAGAGGTTGAATTAAATATTCAGCCTCTTTTTTTATTATTTAATCTAAACATGTTGATTACAAGGTTTTAGGTTGAAAAATATCCCGGATTATTATATAATGTTTGGTATATAATTATCTCTAAAAATAGAAAAAATTTATAGAGAAAGGAGAGTTAATTATGAAAAAATATTTATTTATGAGAATCATAAAGTCTATTATTTCAATATTTGTAGTGCTTGCTATTGTAATAGCTATGCTATATAAAGGTATACCTATTAGTAATATTTTTGATCAAGATAAAACTTATAATAAGTTACAAGGAAATGCAAAGACTATTCATAGATATAGTACATTAGATCAGTTAGGATATTTAGATTATAAGACAATTGGAGCAATGTGTAGTCTAGAATCTAAAGATATTAATGAATGTTTGAAACAAGATAGTTCCGAACAAAAAAGAATTATAAATTTGTTTAAGGATAAAGGTTTTAAAGTTGAGAAACTAACAAAGGGAGGTGTAAATCAAGGACAATATATTGCAACAAGAGAATTTGGTTTACATGAAATTATTTTTAGATATTTTAAACAATTATTTAATTTTGATCATCCAAATAAAGTTGTTGATGAAACAAATCCACAATTAAATGAAAATAGAGGATATTATTTTGGAACAGATCATAACGGAGTACCTGCATTAATGTGTAACGGTTGTGAATATAAATATCAATTATATTTCAATACATCATTTCCGTTTATACATTCAAACTTTTTATCATTAAATTTTGGTAATTCGTTCCCTACAAAACCAGGAACTTCAACATTGGAAGTTATTACTACTCCACAAGGACCATCAGTAAGAAGAGAAGTTACATATCCAACAGGATTAAAAGCTAAAACTGCTGATGATTTATATTCATTAAGATATAAGAAAACTACTGATCACTTAGATAAACAAAAATTTAAGGATAAATATGCTGACGTAAGTATTATAAGCAGGGATCCATCAATGGTTGGGACATCATATCTATTTGGTATTATTACATTAATTTTAGCATATGCATTTGCCTTACCAGCTGGGATTGCAATGGCGAGAAATAAAGGTAAACTAGTTGATAAGATTGGTATTTTATATATTAATATATTAATTGCTTTACCATCATTGGCATTTATATTCTTTATGAAATATTTAGGTTCATTAATTAACTTGCCTGATAAATTTCCACAATTAGGACCAAATAATATTAAATCATATATTATGCCGGTTCTTATTTTAACTATCTTATCTACATCAGGAATTATGACATGGATAAGAAGATACATGATAGATCAGTCTACATCTGACTATGTAAAATTTGCAAGAGCAAAAGGTTTATCACAAAAAGAAATATTTAAAAATCATATTTTGAAAAATGCTATCATACCAATTGTAAATGGTATTCCAGGTTCAATCGTTTTAGCGATAGGTGGAGCTGTTATAACAGAATCTGTTTTTGCCATTCCTGGTATGGGTAAGATGTTACCTGATGCTATTAATTCTGTAAATAATAATATGGTTATTACATTAACGTTTATATTTACAACTTTATCGATATTTTCATTATTAGCGGGAGATATATTATTGACAATAGTCGATCCAAGAATTTCATTAAATGCTAAGAAAGGAGACATATAATGACTGAAGAAAAAATATTATCTAAAGAAAATTTAACAGATGATATGTTTGAGTTTGTTCATGTAAGCTCAAGAGAATCAGAAAAAATTGCTACTCCTGAATATTCCTATTGGGGTTCGGTATTTAAGAAATTTTTCTCGTCAAAAGTTGCGGTATTTATGTTGGTTGTTTTAGTTATTGTTTTATCTGTTTCATTTATACAGCCAATATTTTCCGGATATGATAATTTAGATTTAAGATATGTTAATGACAGATCTAAACATTTTTTACCACCAAGTTCTGAACATTTATTTGGTACTGATGATGTAGGTAGAGATGTATTTAATATGGTTTGGGCTGGAGCTAGAACAAGTTTAACAATTTCATTTATAACTACATTTATAACAATGACATTAGGTATTGTTGTAGGAACTATTTGGGGATTTAATAAAAAATTAGATTTCTATTTAATGGATTTTTACAATGTTATATCCAATATCCCATATTTACTGATAGTTATGATACTTTCGTATGTATTGGGAGGTGGTACGTGGCAATTGATTTTTGCTTTGTCTGCAACGTCATGGGTTGGACTTGCATATTTCATGAGAGTTCAAGTTTTAATTATTCGTGATAGAGAATATAATATGGCATCTAAAGTTTTGGGTTCAAGTACATGGAAGATTATTAAACATAACATTTTGCCACATTTAATTTCAGTAATTGTAACTTCAGCTGCTGCAAGATTGCCGGGATACGTTTCGACAGAAGTATTTTTAGGTTTTGTTGGGGTAGGTTTAGATGAAAAAATACCATCCTTAGGGAGAACGATACAAGCTCACTCACAATATATGCAATCTAAGTCATATTTGTTTATATTACCGGTTGTTGTTATTGCTATAATAACAGTTTCTTTATATATTGTAGGACAAACATTGGCTGATGCTAGTGATCCACGTAACCATGAAGTTTAGGGGGAGTTTATGGAAAATAATAAAAATGTAATACTTTCTGTAAAAGATCTTGAAGTAAAGTTTGCGGTTCGTGACAGAGAGTTAACAGCTATAAGAAAAATTTCTTTAGATTTTGAAGAGGGAAAAGTAGTAGCTTTAGTAGGCGAATCAGGATCTGGAAAATCTGTTTTTACTAAGACATTTACAGGAATGTTGGATGAAAATGGGAAAATATCAAATGGTGAAATTTGGTTTGAAGGACAAGATTTATCAAAATTTAAGACAGATAAGGAATGGTTAAATATTCGAGGGAAAAAAATAGCTACTGTATTTCAAGATCCGATGACATCATTGAATCCTGTGCGTACAATAGGATATCAAATTTCAGAGGTGATTATAAAGCATCAAAAGAAATCAAAGTCCGAGGCAAAGAAAATTGCAATCGAATTGATGGAAAAAGTTGGAATTCCTGAAGCTGAAAAACGATTTAATGAATATCCTTTTATGTATTCAGGGGGGATGAGACAAAGAATTGTTATTGCGATTGCATTGGCATGCAGACCCAAGATTTTAGTATGTGATGAACCAACTACTGCGTTGGACGTTACAATTCAAGCACAAATTATTAAATTGATTAGAGATTTATCAATAGAATATGGATTTACTACTATCTATATTACTCATGATTTAGGTGTTGTTGCTAAAGTGGCAGATACAGTTGCTGTTATGTATGCCGGACAAGTTATAGAATACGGAACAGCTGAAGAAGTATTTTATGATCCTAGACATCCTTATACATGGGGGTTATTATCTTCACTTCCTCAACTTGAAGAAGATGGAAAAGAGTTGTTTGCTATTAAAGGAACTCCACCAAGTTTATTCAATGAAATAAAGGGAGATGCATTTGCTCCTAGAAGTGAATATGCAATGAAGATTGATTTCGAATTAGAACCTCCGATGTTTAGGATTAGTGATACACATTATGCCAAAACGTGGTTATTACATGAAAAAGCACCGAAGGTTGAAAGACCTTCAGCATTAAATAATTTACATGAAAAAATGTTAAAAGCTACATCAAAAGGAGGTACTTATGGAACAAAATAATAAAGAAGTACTAGTTGATGTTAAAGATTTAGAAGTTACTTTTACAAATGGGAAGAGAAAGTTTGTGGCGGTGAAAGGCGTAAATTTTCAAATTTATAAAGGTGAAACATTTTCATTAGTAGGCGAATCCGGTTCAGGAAAAACTACAATTGCAAGGGCTATTATTAGACTTAACAAGACATCAAATGGAGATGTAATGTTTAAGGGTGAAAAAATTAATGGAGATATTTCAAAAGAGAAATCAAAAACATTAAAAAAACAAATTCAAATGATTTTTCAGGATCCGGCAGCTTCGTTGAATGAAAGAGCAACTATTGATTATATAGTTGGTGAAGGTTTAGATAACTTCAAATTATATAAAGATAAAGAAGAAAGACAATTAAAGATAAATAGTGCTTTAGATTCTGTAGGGTTGTTACCAGAGCATAAGTCAAGATATCCTCATGAATTTTCAGGGGGGCAAAGACAAAGAGTTGGTATTGCAAGAGCTATAGTAATGAGTCCGGAATTAATCATTGCGGATGAGCCAACATCTGCACTTGATGTTTCGATTCGTGCACAGGTTTTAAATTTGTTAAATAAGTTTAAAAAAGAAGAGGGATTAACATACTTATTTATAGCTCACGATTTATCGGTTGTAAGATATTTTTCTGATAGAATTGCTGTAATAACAAAGGGAAGGATAGTAGAAGTTGCACCAACTGAAGAGTTATTTAGAGCACCAATTCATCCTTATACAAAATCATTGTTACAATCAGTTCCGATACCTGATCCGAAAATTGAAAAATTTAAGGAAGTTCACGTGTATGATGAAAGTTTGGCTAGTTCAATTACAGAAAATCATATGTTAAGAGAAATTGCTCCGGAACATTATGTATTTTGTACAGAAGAAGAAGTTGCTAAATTTAAGGAAGAATATTCAAAATTTAACTAATGAAGATTTAAGACTGACATATTTTTTGTCAGTCTTTTTTTATTTAATAACACTTTTATTTTTGATATTTAAAATTAATGAAAAACTTAAATATTTAAGATTATTTAATGTGTTTTGATAAAAATTATTTATGTAATTCGAACAGATATTATTACAAAAAATTAATATATAACAAAAAAGTTACTATTATTATTGCAAAAAAGTTACAAAAAATATATAATTTAATACATAAGTTACAAAAAAATTACAGGAACGGTGATTTAAATGGATAAAAAAAATATAAAAAAAGCGGGGATTCTAGCTTTATCAACTGCACTAATAAGTGGGGCTTTACTATTTCCTTCATTATCATCTGCTAATGATGAAATGTATAAATTAAATAATAAAGTTAGTGTTTATATGAATGCATATGACGCTAAAAATAGAAAGAATGCAGCGGGGAAATTTGGTGCAGGAGAGTATTATGTATTTAGAAAATTTGGGAACTATATAAATATTTCTGACACGCCAGGAGAGCCAGGAGGATGGATTAATCCATCTGATAATAAAGAAGAAATAAAGAAGGTATCTTCTGTAAAAATGACTGAAGTAAAGACATCTGAAAACAAATCAATTAGATTAAATAATGATGTGATTACATTAAATGTAAATACACCTATTTATATATCTGCTTCAGATGCAAAATCTTCAACTGATCAGAGAGGTACTTTTTTCCCTGGTACATATTATATATACAGAGAATATGATGGAGCATTTAATATAACAAGAGAAAAGGGCATTCCGGGAGGATGGATATATTTTGATAGTGAAACAAAAAATGAAATAAAAGTTTCAAATAATTTACCTAAAATAAGTGAAACTATTGAAACTGCTAAGCAAACCTTGGAAGTTATTTCGGGTAAAAGAAACGATGATGTAATTAATATTGTAGATCAAAATAAGTTTATATTAAAAACTAAAGTTAGTGGATTTATGACGGCATATAATGCTGAAAACTCTTTAGAAGATGTAAATACAGTTTATCCGGGCGAATATTATGTGTATACAAGATATAATGGAATGATAAATGTTACAACACAGAAAGATGTACCGGGTTCTTGGATCAATCCAAACCACACAAAGGTTGTTGAAGTTAAAATTGAAAAAACTGAAACTGAAAAAGAAGAAATTAAAAAAGAAGAAACTAAAAAAGAAGAAACTAAAAAAGAATCAGTAGAAGAAGTTAAAGAAGAAAAAAAACAAGAAGAAAAATCTTCAGATGTTATGGAAGAAGTAAAAGAAACATCTAGTGAGGTTTTGAAAGAAGAAAAACAAGAAACCACTTCGGAAGTAGAAAAGAAAGTAGTAGAAAAAAAATCGGCGGAAAAAGAAGTTGTTAAAGAATCCGCACAACAATTATATGATATTGTTGACTTTGCAAGGCAATATGTAGGTTATAATTATGTATATGGTAGCATGAGTCCAAGTATAGGATTTGACTGTTCAGGATTAACAAGTTATGTGTTAAAAAATACAAAGGGAATTTCAATCGCTAGAGGAGCTCAAGGGCAGTTTTATGGTGGGCAACCGGTAAGTAAGGATAATCTGCAAGCGGGAGATTTAGTATTTTTTGGTGATTCTATATATGATATTAATCATGTTGGAATATATGACGGAAATGGTAATGTAATTCATGCTTCTACAGAAGATACAGGAGTTATAGTAAGCAATTTCTACTCATCATGGTATCAAAATTATTATGTTGGAGCAAGAAGATATTAATTTGATTTATTAAGGAAAATAGGCAAGATACATCAGTATCAAGCCTATTATTTTTTTTGTTTATATTATATAATTAATATAAGAAATTATATTAAGGAGATGTTATGACAGAAAATATCATTTATACAAAATTAAAAACAGCATATAATGATTTAGTTAAAAAGATTGATTTCAAGCCGGAGCTTGCAATAACATTAGGTTCGGGATTAGGAAAACTTGCTGATGTTGTAGATGTTGAACAAGAAATTTCATATTCAGATATTGAGGGATTTCCTGTTTCTACTGCTCCCGGACATAAAGGAAGATTTGTATTTACACATATTCACGGCATTCCTACTGTAATTATGCAGGGGAGAGTTCATAGATACGAGGGATATAGTGCTTCAGATACGGTAATTCCTACTAGATTAATGGGAATGATGGGAGCTAAGACACTTATAGTTACAAATGCAGCAGGTGGAGTTAACAAAAACTTTAGTATTGGAGATTTGATGATTATCAGAGATCATTTAACACAATTTGTTGAATCTCCATTAATGGGGCCAAATGTTAAAGAATTAGGAACAAGATTTCCTGATATGACTGAAGTTTATAATAAAGAATATAGTGATACAATTGAAAAATTAGCTAAACAAAAAGGAATTTCAGTTCAAAATGGTGTGTATTGCCAATTTTCAGGTCCGGCATATGAGACTCCGGCTGAAGTAAGAATGGCAAGTATTTTAGGAGCTGATGCAGTAGGGATGTCAACTGCTATCGAAGCTATGGCTGCAAAACATATGGGAATGAAAGTTTGTGGTATTTCACTTATTACAAATTTAGCAACAGGAATCTCAGAGGTTGAATTGTCAGAGCAAGAAGTAATTGAGGCTGGTGAAAATGCTTCAAAATATTTTATTGATTTGGTATTAGACTTTATAAAAACATTGAAATGAAATCATCCTCACATTTTGTGAGGCTTTTTAATAGGAAGAAATATGAATATAAATTATAATCAAAATGAAGCTATAAATACTATAGATGGACCGGTATTAATCATTGCAGGACCGGGTACGGGCAAAACTTTTACATTAGTTGAGCGAGTTATAAATATGGTTGCAAATTTAGGTATTGATCCCTCTAAAATATTAATTTCAACATTTACAAATAAGGCCTCTTTTGAATTAATTGACAGATTGTCAATTAAATTTAAGGAATTAAATATACATAAAGATGTAAATGATATGATGATTGGCAATTTTCACTCTATTGCAAGACGAATATTAGATGAATATATAGATTTTACACCTCTTAAGAGAGGGTATATACAGATTGATTCAGTTGAACAAAATTATCTTATAAATAGGTTTTTACCATATTTTAGAAATATTGATGGATATGCTTATGTGATAAATAAAAATAGAGAAGTAAAAGATATAGCAAAGATAATAAATAAAATTTGTGAGGATGGTATACTTGATAGAAAATCAGATAATCAAAGATATAATTTATATTTCAAGATAGTTGAAATGTATGAAAATATTTTAATGAAATATAATATGATTGATTTTTCTCATGTACTTTTTTATACATATAAGTTACTAGTTGAATATCCCGAAATTAAACAATCATTAAGAAAAAAGATTAATTATATGATGATTGATGAATATCAGGATACAAATATTATTCAAGAAAAAATAATCTTTGAATTATTAAATGAAAATCAAAATATTTGTGTTGTAGGCGATGATGATCAAAGCCTTTATAGGTTTAGAGGTGCTACTGTAAAAAATATTTTAGAATTTGGGAAAAAATTTGAAAGTGTTAAGAAAATAAACCTACAACAAAATTATCGTTCAGAAGGAAGTATAATAGGATTTTATTCTAAATATATGAATGATTTAATTGAAAGTAATCCGGATTTGAGCCAATACAGATATAAAAAAGTACTTTTTTCTGATAGAATTGCTGGTTGTGAAAGAGTAAGAAGACTTACAGCAAATTCTGATGAACAATGGTATGAAAAAATTTATGAACTTATTTATAATTTAAAAAATAAAGGAGCAATAAATAATTATAATGAGATTGCTTTATTATTTGGTTCTTTAAATCATGAAAAATCTAGAAAGTTAATTTCATTTTTAAAAAGTAGAGATATAGACGTATATATGCCTGCTACATCTACTTTAATTTCACAAAATGAAATACGAAAAATATTAGGTGCACTTTATGCAATTTTTAAAAATGTGATAATAAATAAAGTTAAAAACTTTGATCGTGAAACACAAGTATTTTTAGACAACTGTTATGATAATTTTTATAAATCTAAATTAAAAGAAGATGAGCTTGATCAGTTTATAATAAGAATGTCTAACTATATTTCCTCAGAAGATATTAAAATTACATTACATGATATATGTTATAGGTTATTTGCGTATAAACCTTTTTTTAACTATATGAATGATATTGATAGGGCTAAGAAATATTCAAGATTTTTAGAGTTGATTGATGCATTTAATTTAATTGAAGGTATTTATACTATAAATTCTTCTAATATAGAAAAATTTGTTAATGTATTCTTTTATGAATTTATAAAATTTATAAAGGATGAAAAAATTTCTGATTTTGAAGAAGAAACAAAAATTCCTGATAAAAATTCTGTAAGTGCATTAACCATTCATGCTTCAAAAGGAATGGAATATCCTGTAGTTATCATGGCTTCAATGTGGGATAAAGTATTTAACAGTTATAAAAACAAGCTTGATGATGACTTAAATAAAATTAGTTTTATGTATGAAAAAGATACTTCATTTGAACCAAGTGAAATGATAAATTTATTAGATTTTTATAGAAAAAATTATACGGGATTTTCAAGAGCAAAGGATTTGTTAGTTTTAGCAGGTCTTGAAACAAATTATATTTCCGTATCAGACGATTTGAGGCAAATCTTTTTAAGTTTAGATGAAATTGACTTAAATGATTTGGATATAGAAAAGGGAAAAGCTAAGGATAATAAAGTGAAATCTTTATATTCTTTTACAGCAGATATAGTACCATACAATAACTGTCCATTTGAATATTTTTATACAAGGAAATTAAAATTTTCAATGCCAAAAACTCCAAGTCTTTTCTATGGTTTAGTTGTCCATGAATCTATTGAATACATTAATAAAAAGATTATAAAAGGAAGAGATGTTTCTAAAGAAGAAATTTCAAATATTGTGTTAGAAATTTCAAGACAAAAATATATTCAAGGTGCAGAAAATTTAAATAGAGAAATTGTAGATAAAGCGATAAAAGAAGTTTTGTTATATTATAATTTCTTAAAAACTTTAGGTAAACCTGTAGAAAGTGAGTTAAATATTACTATGTCTACAGATAAATATGTGATCACAGGTAATGTCGATATGATTTATGAAAAAAATGGAGAATATCATATTGTTGACTTTAAAACAGGTACACCACCGGATGAAAATGATGGGCATCATTCACTTGAAACTTATTTTAATCAAATAAACCTATATGCACATTTATTTGAACTTACTAAAAATAAAAAAATTGCAACAATGTCACTATATTTTACAGATTTAAATGCAAAAAAACGTTTATTCACTTTTGAATATGATGAAGCTAAAAATATAGAAATTCAAAAAATGATAGATGATACAGTTTCAAAGATTGAAAATGAAGAATTTAATATATCAGAGAAATGTAAAGAAAGTAGGAGTTTATTAAAGTTTTTTATGGCTAAAAAATAACAAAAACTAACTTACGACACTAGTCCTTGCTTAACGAACTGACCTCCTTAAAGTCGACTTTTATAGCCGACTTTAAGGAGGTCAGTTCGTTTGTTGTGGCTGCGGAGGTGTATAAGTGGGTTTTATTTATTTTATATAATGTATTATAAAACCAAAGGAATGAAAAATAAAAATTTGGTTCTATAATATAATTATAATTAGTATTTAAAAGAACCAAATTTTATCTTTTAATCTTCTTAAAATGTTACTTTAATTCTTAATTAAATCTATGGATATTTGATAAAAAAACAAATATCTAATTCTCTAAATGTCCTATTTTATTTACTGACGATATTTGACTAATAAATTTTTAATTAATATCAAACATTGTGTATTAACTTTTAATAATGAAACACATTCATTAATAATTACATCTATCTTGATATAGAAATATGATATGGAGTTAGGTATCCCGCTCGTTGTGCAGCATACATCGCATTTACAGCTATATTTTGAATACTAGAATACTTGTTAGGCTCAAAATCATAATAATCTCTTATTATCAAATATCCACTTGAAGCTCTTTCCCAGCTAAACTTATGTATGGCATAATATAAATCCTTTTGAGATGTTGTTCCAGAATTTGGAAAAGCATCATCACCCGTGTTTTTATATGGTTTATTCTTTAATTTTGAAAAAACCGGAGAATTCTCAACTTTATACCCATTAACTGGTGAATAAACCGAGTTTTTATTTTTATTTTTAACTGCATGAGTTAATAATTCTGATGATAAAACATACCCCTTAGCATAAAACCAGGCATTAACCGCTGCAACCTGTATTCTAAATTCTCGGTATGGATCTATTGTAATAATAGGACTTACATGTGATATATTTTTTAATAAAGATTTCCGGGAATAGTCATTTTTTCTATTTATCATGTTATTATATTTATAGTCATTGTAATCCTTCAATTGTTGTTCAAGTGTATCAATAAGTTCTTTAGTTTTTATAGTTTTATCATGATTTAAATTTCCGGATAGTATCAATTTTTTATAAAATTTGATACTATCTTCTAAACTTTTTTCAACGGAATAATTAATTTCAGATAATTGATTTTCAATAGCATTAATTTGATTATCTAAATCTGATATATTAACCACTTTCGTAATTTGATTATATGATTTTTCATTTGGATCTATAGCATAAACATTAGATGTATAAAAAGTTAAAACAGTAAATAAAATCGCTAAAAAAATTTTTTTATATTTTCGTATAAAAATCCTCCATATATTATATAATATTTTCAAATATATAATATATTTTCTTATTTTCATCAAATATAATTATTAAGGTCTTGAAAAAAAATGAATCATGCTTGTTTTTTTTTACAGAATCTATAATCTTTATATCTTTCAATTTTATCAATCTTGTTAATCCTGCATTTTTTATCATTTCAGATAATAATTTCATATCACTATCTAATTCTACATTTCTATAGCATTCAGCACAATCAATACTATAATCAAAGTTCTTAGAATTTAATTTTAATATTCTTTGACCATCATTTACAAATCCTCTTTCAGATTCATATAAAACATCAATATTATAAGGTTTTTTGATACTAATTCCCCATGAATTTAATAATGTTTTTTTATAAAAATTATTATTATATTGTATAAAAAATAAAATTAGAGCAAGTAAAATTAATACAAATAAAATGATCCCTATTCCTATTTTACATTTTCTTTTCAAAAATACCTCCTTATTTCTACAAAAATTAAATAATTACAAAAATTATATTGAACATAAATATCATTTAAAAAAATAAATATTAAAAATAGTAATTTTGAGATTTATTTATTTTTTTTAGGAAATCGTTTTTTTTTAAAAATATAACAAAATACAATTTAAATGTCAAGATAAAATTAATAATATTAAAATAAACTATTTTTAGTATATTCATATTATTTAACATTATAATTATTTTAAAATAATTTAATATTATATACCTTTTCGTTAATACTAAAATAAAAACGTGGTATTAAGTAATACTTAAATTCTTTGATGTATAAATATTATAAAAAAACGTTTTAGAAACTAATCTCCCTTTATTTGCTATATTAGTTTGATTTTTCTTGTATTTTTTATTTAATCATTTTTTGTACATTCTTATATTAGCATTAATATTGTTACATTTATTTTATAATTAAAAGCAGACGGATTTCTAAATTTTCTAAGTTTTGTCCGTAAAATTTTGAATCTTTTGAAGAAAATAGCAGACAAAAAGCCTTTATTCGCCATTTTTGTTCGTAAATTTTAAGTAGGAATGTGAATTACTTCGATAAAAGCAGATGAAATCAATTAAATCGGATATTTTATCCGTAAATTTATCCGAGAAAAGCAGATGAAAGTGTTAAAAATAGAGATTTCATCCGTAAAATATTCAAAATAGGGGTGAAATTTTTTAGTAATGTATTTTTAAGTGCAATATTTATATATATTTTCTTTCAGATATTTTTGCAACTTTAAAATTGTGTACGAAGTCAAATAAAACGTCAGAACTATAGGCATTATTTAAAAACTTAAATTGTAAAAGTTTTGTAAGTAAAACATCAAGATAACAAATTAGAAAATGTCCAATGATAGTATCTTTTTTTTTGTAAATAAACGGATCTAGCATCAAGTTGAGACTTCATTATATGAAAAGATACTTCTATTCTCCAAAGTATATGGTAAGCCTCATATACATCTTTTTCAATCATAGACAGTTCAGAAGTAATAATAAGATTGTAACCAGCTAGTTCCAAAGATTTTTTGATTAGTTTTTCATTCATAGTTACTTTAATTTTGCCATCTGTTTCATTTCATTTTTTATCAGTTTCTTAAGTTTTTTAAAATTTAAAAAATCTAGTAAATATACTAGCTTAAAGTATGTGATATATTAATTTAATTAAAAAAATCATGGTGCTAAATCATAAATACGGGAACTGTCAAATTCCTTTATATAATATTACAAATTATTCTAGTTATAGATGTGAAAATATATGAATTAGGTTAAGTTATACACTATAATTGTTTTTTTAGCCTTAAAAATGATATAATAATAGTTATAGAATGGAGAAAATATGATAAAAAATAAAAGATTTGAGAGTGCTTTGGATATTTTAATGACAAGTGTTATTTCACTAATGATTATCTATTTTTTAGGTGTATCTGGGATATCTAATTTATTTTTGTTTGTTCCATTTATAATACTATTGATTAGATATGATATTAAGAAATTTTTAATTTCATTTTTAATTACTATAGTAGGAATGTATTTCATGACGGGTATTTTAAGCACTATGATTTTTGGAACTCTTATATTAATTATGAGTTTTGTTATTTCAAATTTAATAAAAAAACAATGCAAAATAGAAAAAATAGTTAAGATTTCTACATTTGTATATATCGGATGTATTATTTTAACATTTTCAACACTTTATTTTGTTTTTAAGGTTAACATGATTACGGATATTAAAAATTCTATGGAAAACATTGTAAAATATATGGAAGAATCTTTGAAGAGTGATATAAATTTTTCGAGTAATTCAATTGATTTGTATATTCAAACCTTGAAAAGTGCAACAAATTATTTTATAAGTATTATTCCTGGATTTTTGGTAGTTTTTGCAATATTAATCGCATTTTTTAATAAAGTTTTTAGTCTTAAATTATTGAAAAAAATAGGATATGAAATAAAGCAAAATACTAAATTGAATAATTTTAGATTAGGAAATGAATTTAGAGCATTTGCAACAGCTGTAGCAATAGGCTATTTAATTTCGCTTGTATTTAAAATAAAAAATATAGATTTAGTAATGAAAAATATATCATTTGTATTGATATTTTTATTATTTGGAAATGGTATATTAACGTCAAACTTTTTATTGGAAAGAAAATTTAATCTTATAGTTGCTTATATAATCGTTATATTTGTATTTGTATTTTTACAAGGATATATGATATTTGCCTTTATAGGATTGATGGATTTAATAGTAAATTTAAGGATGATATTTAATTTAAGAGAGAGTATAAAATGAGTAATAATTTTTTTGATAAAAAATATTTAAATATATGGATTAATCCAATAATTGTATTTATTATTACAGTAATTTTATTGGTTCTAAATATATACTTTGGAATAATTGGTATACTTGCAACTTTCATTGTATCTGCTGTAGCTTACGACACTTACAAGAAGAAAGATAAAGAAATTAAAGATTATATTGATAAATTGGAAATTTCGTTTGAAGGATTTACAAAAAGTGCAATATTTACAATGCCTTTTCCAATTGCGATATTAAATTATAATCATGAATTGGTATGGTATAATTCTAGATTTAAGGAACTTATAGGTGAAAAATCTTCATTAATTCAAATGAAAATGTATAATCTTATACCTGAAATTAATATTGAAAAATTAGATAGTAGAAATTTTTATAGTATGGATATAGTATATGGATTTAGAAACTATAATGTACAGTTCAACTATACAAATCATGATGGAAATAGTCCGATGACTTTATTATATTTTATTGATATTACTGAAAAAGAGGAAACATTAAAAAAATATGAAGATCAAAAAATCGTTTTGATGAATATAAGACTTGATAACTACGAAGAACTTTCACAAAATACATCGAGTGAAAAACGACCAATTATTTTTGCTGAAATAGATAGTAAGATAACTTCATATTTCCATAAATATGGTAGTTATATTAAAAAGAACGACAATGGCAAATATACAGCGGTTGTTCAAAATAAAGAATATAATCAAATGACACGAGAAAAGTTTACTTTTGTTGAAGATGTTAGAAATGTAAATACCGGTGCATCTATGGCACCGACCCTTTCAATTGGTGTTGGTAAAAATGAAGATTCTCCAAGAGCTATTGAAAAATCTGCAAACTCTGCATTAGATATTGCTTTAGGTAGAGGCGGAGATCAGATTGTTATAAAATCTAAAGATAAATTAGATTACTTTGGTGGGAAAAATCAAGCTACTGAAAAACGTACAAAAGTTAAAGCTAGAGTAGTCGCACATGCGTTGATGCAATTAATTGATAAATCTACAGATATTTATATATCAGGGCATAAAAATCCTGATATGGATTCATTTGGTTCAGCATTAGGTTTGTGGCATGTTGCAACTAAAAGAAATAAGATAGCATATATTGTTTTATCAGAGATAACTCCTGCAATAAGAAATTTATATGATTATGCAGTAGAAGAAATAGAAGGTTTGAAAGAACATATTATTGTTCCTGATGAAGCATTTGAAAAAATAAAAGAATCATCACTAGTGATAGTGACAGATAATCATAGAAAAGCATCAATCGAGGAACCTCGTATGCTTGAAAAGACAAAATCAGTAGTAATAATCGATCATCACAGAAGAGGTAGTGATTATATAGATAATGCTATATTGAATTATATTGAACCTTATGCATCATCAGCATCAGAACTAGTTACAGAAATGCTGATATATATGGATGAAAAAATAGAAATCGATAAAATAATTGCAAATGCTCTGTTTGCAGGTATAGTAGTTGATACAAAGAGTTTTAATCAACAAACAGGAGTAAGGACATTTGAAGCAGCTGTTGTATTAAAAGATAATGGGGCAGATTTAGGTATTGTAAATAAACTTATGAGTGAAGATTTACAAATTTTGAAATATAGATCGGAAATAATATTAAATTCTGAAATATACAAAGATAAATATATTTTTGGTGAATTTAATTATGATTTTGAGGAATCAACACTTATAGCATCTCAAGCTGCAGATGAAATGATGAATATTGGGAATATACAGGCATCATTTGTGTTTACTCTCTCAAAAGGGAGAGTTCATATTTCTGCAAGATCTTATGGAGATGTATCTGTACAACTTATTATGGAAAAATTGAATGGGGGTGGACATAGAACAATGGCTGCTACTCAAATAGATTCAACAATAGAAGAAGCAAAAGAATTGCTTAAAAAAGCAATTTCTGAATATGAACAGGAGGAAGATTAATGAAAGTTATATTAAAAGCGGATGTTAAAGGTTTAGGGAAAGAAGGCGAATTAGTAAATGCAAAGACAGGTTATGCAAGAAACTTTTTATTTCCAAATAAATTAGCAGTAGAAGCAACAAAAGAAAATAAAAAAGCATGGGAAGAAGAACTAAGAATTAGAAAAGAAGAGTTTGAAGCCAATAAAGCTGAAGCTGAAAAATTAAAAGAAAAGTTGGAATCATTATCAGTGGTTGTAAAGAAAAAATCAGGAAATGATGGAAGATTATTTGGTTCTGTTACATCAGGAGATATTGCTAAAGCTTTAGAAGAAAAAGGCATAGAAATAGACAAAAAGAAAGTAGAATTAAGTGATAATCTAAAAATAGCTGGAAACTACGTAGTTAAAGTTAGAGTTTTCCCGGAAATGTTAGCAGATCTAAAAGTAGAAGTTAAACCGGAATAATTGGAGTAATATATGGAATCAAATTACGCACCAAGTGATATAAAGACAGAAAAAGCCATTTTAGGGCTTGTAATAGTTCATAATGATTTGGTGAATTTATTATTAGAAAAAATTAAGAGAGACGATTTTTATGACCTAAGAAATTCTGTAATTTACGATGCCATATCTGAATTAAGTTTTGAAAATTCTCCAATAGACTTTAATATGATAAATGATAAGTTAAGTTCTAAAGGGACACTTGCAGATGTTGGAGATGAAACATATGTTATGACCTTACTTGATAGCACATATTATAGGGCTAATTATGATTCATATTTAAATATTGTAAAAGAAAAGTCTATGCTTAGAAAATTGTTAACATTTGGAGATGATGTAATTAATAAAGTTCATACAACTAAAAATTCATCAGAAGAACTAATAGGGGAATTTTCAGAAAAACTGTTTAAGTTAAGTAGTTTTGATAATAATGAAGGACTTGTAAAACTTGAACATACAATGGAAGAAGCATTTAATCATATATTAGAAATGTCTCAAAATGATGGTGATATCACAGGAGTTACTACAGGATTTAGAGATTTAAATAGACAATTATCAGGCTTACAAAATTCCGATATGATATTATTAGCTGCAAGACCATCTGTAGGAAAGACGGCCTTAGGAATTCATATGGCACTTAATGCAGCTTTAGCAGGAAAAAAAGTGGCGGTATTTTCACTTGAAATGAGTAGAAGACAAATATTTCAAAGAATTTTATCAATTATAACAAATGTTGAATTGCAACACATAATTTCAGGTAAAATTCCGGAAGAGGATTGGCAATTATTATATGAAAAATCAAATATAATACCAAGTATTGATATGTACGTTGATGACACTGCAAGCATATCATTAACAGAACTTAGGGCAAAATCAAAACGTATGAAACAAGAACATGGTATTGACTTGATACTTATAGACTACCTTCAACTAATGACTACAGATATAGGTAGAAATGAAAATAGACAACAGGAAATTTCAAATATTTCAAGAGGATTAAAGGCGTTAGCTAAAGAATTAAATATCCCGGTATTAGCTCTTTCACAATTATCAAGAAAATCTGAAGAAAGAACTAATAAACGACCTATGTTATCAGATTTAAGAGAGTCTGGGGCTATCGAGCAAGATGCTGACGTTGTAATGATGCTATATCGTGATGATTATTATAATGAAGATTCTGAAGAGCAAAATACAATTGAAGTAATAATAGGAAAACATAGAAATGGTCCTACTGGTACCGTTAAATTATACTTTAAGAAAGAAAATACTAAGTTTTATGACTTTGAGCATATGCAAGAAAATGAATAAGGAATATTATTTAAGACCATTAAAAAAAGAAGATGGCATATTATTAAGACAATGGACAGATCATGATGATCCGCTTTTTGTTGGATATAATTATAGTGATTTATCTGATAAAGAATTGGATATTTGGTTTAAGATGAAACAAGGCAGAAACAATGCATTATATTTTTCAATATTTAATATTGAAGGCAAATTAATAGGCTATATTGGGATAAAGGAAATAAATAAAGTATTAAAAATAGCTAAATTAGGTATCGTTTTAGATTCTAAGTTTATGTCTAAAGGTATAGGTTCTAAAGTGCTTCAGCAATTTTTAAATTTTTATTTTGAAAAATTAAAAATGAGAAGATTAGATTTAGAAGTAAATGCATGGAATACAAGGGCTATAAATTTATATAAAAAGTTTAATTTCAAGATGCATTCCTCAGAATATATAAAATTTGAAAATCAAGTTATTGATATTGAAGAAGAAAAATATGAAGGTTATTTTGAAAGAAAAAATGGAATTATATTTACTAAAATATATGAAATGAGATTGAAAAGGCAGGAGTATTTAGATGAGATTAGAGATTGAGCAAAATATTATCGACTTAGGTACTACACCAATTGAAAATATGTTTATAAATACTTATTTGTCTTTTGCAAATGATGTACAAATAAAAGTGTATTTATACGCATTATCTGTTGCGTATTGTGAAAAACAGGAAATTTCAAATGCTAATATTGCAGTAGAAATGAAACTTACAGAGGGACAAGTAGTAGATGCTTGGCAATATTGGATTGACCAAGGATTGGTAGAACAAAGTGGAGACAAGTATATATTTAAGTCTGTTCGAACCCAATATTTACAGTCAATGTATGGAACAAATGACCATAAGGGGAATTCATTTTCCAAGAGCCCATTTGAAAAAGAACAAATGCAAAAAGAAGAGATTTACAATAATTCCCCTGAATCTATTGAAAGTAGAGAACTTATTGAAAATATAGAAGAATTTATATCTCAAGGACAAGATATACCTAGAAAATTGAATCCTAGAGAAATTAAGAAAGTACTAGGAACAATGAATGATTTTGGAGTAAGCTGCGATTTCATATCATATGCGTATATGATGGCATCTAATATTCGGGGTGTAAAAGCAGTAGATCAAATAATGGCAACAATCAGAAATTGGATGATTGATGGTGCTACAAATATAGAAAAGCTTGAAAAATATCTTGAACAAAAAGAAAATAAAGAAAAAGAAAATAAAGCTGAAATCAAAAATAATAAATCTCAAGCTAAAAAGGTTTCACTTGCAGATAAAGATGACAGGATGAGCAAAGAAGAGAGACTAAAATTTGTTCAAGAAAAAATGAAAAAGAAACTTCCAACTAGAAGAAGGAAATAACTATGAAAACAGTTCAAGAAATATTAGAAGATAGAAGAAGGCAAAATGAAATTAATTTGGAAAATAGAATTAATGAAATTAAACAAAAAGTGCCTAGAATTATTGAAATTTCAAATGAAATAAAAATAAAAAATATCGAAAGAATAAATAATTTAATTTCAAAAAAATCATGTGAAGATATTTCTATAGAAATTTCAAAATTAATTTCTGAGAAAAAGCATTTAATGAAAGAAAATAATATTCCTGAAGATTATTTAGATATGAAATACCATTGTGAAATTTGTCATGATACAGGAATTGACGGGACTCATACTTGTGAGTGTAGAAAAAAACTAGAAATTCAGAAGTTATATAAAGATAGTGAAATTGAAGAGATTATAAAAGAAGAAAATTTTCAAAATTTTAATTTGGAACTGTTTAGAAAAGATCGACAAATTAATGAAAATCTAAGTCCATATGAAAATATGAAAGATTTAAGAGAACAGTTTTATGATTATGCAATTAATTTTAGCAGAGATTCTGTAAATTTGTTTTTATTTGGACCTGTTGGCACAGGTAAAACCTTTATGATTAATAGTATTGCAAAAGAAGTGTTAGATAGAAACTTTTCAGTAGTGTATCTTTCGGAATCAGATCTTGTTAATTTAATTTTAGAATATAAATTTGCATTTTCAAATCAAAAATCAGATCTTTTGCCAAGAATAAATTCAATATATAATTGTGATTTACTCATAATTGATGATTTAGGTTCAAATAATATTAATGATAATACAAAATCAGCGGTTTTTGAGGTTTTAAATAAAAGAATTGTAAAAAAACTTCCGGTAATAATATCATCTAATTTGGACACGGAAGATGTTAGGTCTGAATATGACACGAGAATTTATTCACGTATTGTGGGAGAATTTTATCAAAAATATTTTTACGGAAATGATGTAAGGATAAAACAATGAATTATATCTTAAGGGATGAATTTAATAGATTAAAAAAATACAATATTGAAGAACTTGGTATAAAACCTGAAATTATCATTGAAAATCAAGCTTTAAAAGTAATAAAAAATATTGATTTAGATAGAAGAAAAACTTTTGGTATACTTTGTGGGCTTACAAACAATGGTGCAATCGGATTAGCTATTGCTAGAAATTTGTTTGCACTTGGAAAACAAGTTGAAATTTATATTATCGATAATAAAGAAGGTGTAGATGAGGATTTTGAATATCAATTTAGTTTGATAAAGAAATTAAATATAAAAATAAATGATCTTGAAACTTTAGAAGAATTACAGAGTTTATCGAGTGATTTAAATAGAGTTAATACTATAATAGATGCAGTTACAGGATTAGAATATAAATTTATGTTTAATGGTACAACAGAATACATTATCGACACTATAAACAAAGCAAGGATTTACACTATTTCAGTAGATATTCCATCAGGATTGGATTCTGATGATGAAAATTCAAATCTGAAATGTATAGATTCAGATATCGTTGTTACATTTCATAAATTAAAAAAAGGATTAAATAAAAAACATAGAATTAATAATATAGAAATTTTTGTAGAAAATATCGGATTATTTGAGAGAGGTAAAAATGTTAGATATTAAGCTTATTAGAAAAGAAAAAGATAAAGTTATCGAAGGATTAAAAAAGAGAAATGGAGAATTTCCAATTCAAGAAATTATTGATCTTGATGAAGAAAGAAGAGCTTTGATTACCGAAGTAGAAGCTAAAAAAGCAGAACAAAATCAAGTTTCTAAATCAATTCCTCAATTGAAAAAAGAAGGAAAAGATGTTTCTTCAATTTTTGCTAAAATGAAAAAATTATCAGCAGAAGTGAAAGAAATGGATGAAAAAGTGAGAAATTTAGATTTTGAAATTAGAAATAAATTACTTTACATACCAAATATTCCAAGTGAAGATGTTCCTTTAGGAAAAGATGATAGTGATAATGTTGAAATTAGAAAATTTGGAGAACCTAGAAAATTTGATTTTGAACCAAAGGCTCATTGGGATTTGGGTGTAAATTTAGATATTTTGGATTTTGAAAGAGCTGCAAAAATAACGGGAGCTAGATTTTCAATATTTAAGGGCTTAGGAGCAAGATTAGAAAGATCTATAGCTGCATTTATGCTTGCAACACATACTGAAGAATCAGGCTATACAGAATTATCTGTGCCATATATGGTTAATAGAGATTCAATGATAGGTACAGGACAGTTGCCAAAATTTGAAGAAGATGCATTTTATTTACCAAGTAAAGATTTCTTTTTAGTACCGACAGCAGAAGTGCCTGTTACAAATTATAGAAGAGAAGAAATATTGTCATATGAAGAATTGCCAATTAAATATACAGCATATACTCCTTGCTTTAGACAAGAGGCCGGATCAGCAGGAAGAGATACAAGAGGATTAATAAGAAATCACCAATTTGACAAGGTTGAATTAGTGAAATTAGCAAAACCTGAAGATTCTTATGAAGAATTAGAAAAATTAACATCAGATGCTGAAAAAATTCTACAATTATTGAATATTCCATATAGAGTAGTTATGTTATCATCAGGAGATTTAGGATTTTCATCAGCTAAGACATATGATATTGAGGTTTGGATGCCATCATATGGCAGATATGTTGAAATTTCATCGTGTTCAAATTTTGAAGATTTTCAAGCCAGAAGAGCAAACTTGAGATATAGAGATGAAGAAGGAAAAGTTCAATTTGTTCACACATTAAATGGTTCTGGATTAGCAGTAGGAAGAACATTTGCAGCAATTTTAGAAAACTATCAAAATGAGGATGGTTCAATTACTATTCCGGAAATTTTGAGACCATATTTAAATAATAAAGAAAAAATATCAAAATAGGAAATAATATGTATAATGATAAAATAGTGCTTACTGGAGGGGGGACAACAGGACACGTTTCAGTAAATTTAGCACTTATACCGTTATTAAAAAAAGAAGGGTGGGATATTTACTATATCGGATCTAGAAATGGGATCGAAAGAGATTTAATAAAAGATATTGAAGGGGTAAAGTATATTCCAATTTCCACGGGAAAATTAAGAAGATTTTTATCGTTTAAAAATTTTTTAGATGTTTTTAAGGTTATGTGGGGAATATTACAATCTATAGTTATAATATTTAAGATTAAACCATCTGTAATTTTTTCAAAGGGAGGATTTGTTTCTGTGCCTGTTATTGTTGGAGGATGGGTTAATAGAGTACCTTCAATTGCTCATGAATCAGATTTAACACCTGGATTAGCAAATAAATTAGTTCAACCATTTGTAAAAACTATATTTACTACATTTCCGGAAACTGAAAAATATATAAAGTCTGGAAAAGGAAAATTTTTAGGACCTGTAATTAGAGATGGACTAAAAAATGGAAATAAAGTTTTAGCTAAAAAGAGGTTAAATATTAATAATGATAAGCCAACATTATTAGCCATGGGGGGATCTTTAGGTGCTGAATTTATAAATAAAACAATTGTAGATAACCTAGATTATCTAACATCAAAATATAATGTTATCCATGCAACAGGAAAAGATGGATATAATCCATCAATTCAACATGAAGGGTATTATCAATTTGAATATATTAAAGAAAATTTAAAAGATATATTTGATTTATCGGATATTGTTATTTCAAGATCTGGTTCAAATGCAATTTTTGAATTTTTATACTATCAAATTCCTATGATTTTGATTCCTCTACCAATGACTCAATCAAGAGGAGACCAGATTGATAACGCCAAATCATTTGAAAAAAATGGATTTGCTAAAATGATTTTGGAAGAAGATTCAACTAGTGAGAAATTATTAAATTTAATTGACGAAACATATACAAATAGAATAGAATATATTTTTAATATGAAAAATTTTAAATTTGATGATAATGTATTGAAAATATATGATAAATTAAAAGAATTAAAAAAATAAAATTATGGAAGGAAAAATTATGATTAACTTTACAGTTGGTCCAGTCCAATCTTCGAAGGCTGTTAGAAAGATTGGTGCTGAACAAGTGCCTTATTTCAGAACTCAAGAATTTTCAGATGTAATGTTAGAAAATGAAAGATTAATAAAGGAATTTGCAAATGCAAGTGATGACTCCAAGGTGGTATTTTTAACAGGATCAGGAACTGCATCAATGGAAGCTACAGTAATGAATACTTTATCGAAAGAAGATAAAGTTTTAATAGTAAATGGTGGTAGTTTTGGACAGAGATTTGTAGATATATGTCAAATACATGAAATACCTCATGATATTATTAAATTAGAAGCGGGAAAAGCCTTAAAACAAAAACATTTGGAAAAATATGAAAATGCCGGTATTACAGCATTTTTAGTTAATGTACATGAAACTTCAACAGGTGTTCATTATGATATGGAATTAATTAGTGAATTTTGTAAGAGAAATAATATATTTTTAATTGTTGATGCAATAAGTTCATTTTTAGCTGATAATTTTGAAATGTCAAAATGGAATGTTGATGTTATGATTACGGGTTCCCAAAAAGCATTGGCGTGCCCTCCGGGAATTTCAATTATTCTTCTATCACAAAGAGCTGTAGATAGAGTAAATGATTCAAAAGTTAAAACATTATATTTTAATCTGAAATCAGCTTTAGAAAATGCAAAAAGGGGTCAAACTCCATTTACGCCAGCAGTAGGTATACTTTTACAAATTAATCAAAGGTTGAAAGAAATTGAACAATCTGGTGGACAAGTTTCTGAACAAGAAAAAATTGAAAAGCAAGCAAGAGATTTTAGGGATAGAATTAAAGATTTCCCATTTGAAATAGTATCAGAGTCTTTATCTAATGCAGTTACTCCTTTAAGAGCATTGACAGCTTCAGCATATGACATTTTTTTAATTTTAAAGGATGAATACGGCATATGGGTAACTCCAAATGGAGGAGAATTAAGAGAAAAAGTATTTAGAGTTGGACATATTGGAGAATTAACAGTAGATGATAATACTAAGCTTATAGAAGCTTTTGAAGATTTAAAAGCTAGAAACATTATTTAGGGGAATATGATGAAAAAGGTTATAACTTATGGAACATACGATTTGCTTCATTATGGACATATAAGATTATTAGAAAGAGCAAAGGCTTTAGGAGATTATTTGATTGTAGGTGTTACAGCTGATAATTTTGATATGACTAGAGGTAAAATCAATGTTCAACAATCTCTAATTGAAAGAATAGAATCTGTTAGAGAAACTGGTATAGCTGATGAAATTATTGTTGAAGAATATGAAGGACAAAAAATAGATGATATCATAAAATATGACGTCGATATATTTACTGTTGGTTCAGATTGGAAGGGATATTTTGATTATTTAAATGAATATTGTGAAGTTGTTTATTTAGATAGAACACAAGGTATTTCAAGTTCTGAATTAAGAACTGAAACAAGAAAAATTAGATTGGGAATTGTTGGAGATTCTTTATTCTTAAATAAGATAGAAACGGAGAGTAAATTTGTAAATGGGATAGAAGTAAATTCCATATTTACAAAAAATATTGATAATCTATCAGATGATATAAAAAGGTTACCTTATATAATTAGTGAAAATTATGATGAATTTTTAAATAATGTTGATGCAGTATATATAAGATCTAAACCTGAATTTCATTATAAACATATAAAAGATGCTATATTGGCTAAAAAATCTGTTTTATGCGAGTCGCCAATGACATTGAAAATTGATGAGTGGGAAGAATTAAACAGTTTAGCAAATGAAAATAAAGTTGTATTGATGAACTCCATTAAGACAGCATACTCCACAGCATATTCGAGATTACTACTTTTATTAAAAGGTGGTAAAATTGGAAAAATAATGTCAGTTGATTCAAATTGTACAAGACTTGAGGATGTTTTTGATTTTGATTATTATAATAAAAACTGGAATAATATTTATGAATGGGGGCCAACAGCTTTATTGCCAATATTTCAGATATTAGGTACAAACTATAAATCAAAAAATATGATAGCTCATTACATAGATAAAGAAAATAAATTTGATGATTTTGTAAAAATTGATTTTATTTATGACAATGCAGTAGCATCTATGAAAATAGGCTCCGGAGTTAAGACAGAAGGATATTTAGTTATATCAGGGACAAAAGGATATGCTTATGTACCGGCACCATGGTGGAAAACAGATTATTTTGAATTAAGATATGAAAAAATTGAAGAAAATAAGAGATATTTTTATCAGTTAGATGGAGAAGGAATCAGATATGCATTAGTTGCATTTGTTAAATCCATAGAGTCTGGGCGTGTATTATCTAAAATTACACCAGATGTTTCTAAAGGAATTATTAAGTGTATGGAAGAATTCTCAGATTCTAGAAATGTAATTAAAATTTGAGAAATTTAAGGAATAATTAATGAGTAGAACAAAAAATGTATTAAGAAATAGTGCTTGGGGAATAATATATAGATTAGTTACAATGGTTGGACCATTTTTAATAAAAACTATAATAATTCATCAACTGGGTATCCAATATAATGGACTAAATGGATTATTTACATCTATTTTAACTGTTTTGAATTTAACTAATTTAGGATTTTCTTCTTCATTAGTTTATATGATGTATAAAGCAGTAGCAGATGATGATAAAGAAGCATTATCTGCAATGCTAAATTATTTTAAAAAAGTTCATAGGATAGTGGGAAGTATTATTTTAATTATGGGATTGGCATTATTGCCTTTCTTAAATTTATTTGTTAAAGGTGAGGTTCCAAGTGATTTAAATCTTCACATATTATTTGTAATATTTTTATTAGAAGTTGTGTTTGATTATATACTATTTTCATATAATACTTCTTTATTTACAGCATATCAGAGAGAAGATATTACATTAAAGATTCAAACTGTAAGATATATTTTTCAATATATAATACAAGCTTTAATTTTAGTGGTGTTTAAAAATTATTATTTATATGCTATATTTTTACCTATAATGGTAATTTTAAATAGCATAGGTTATCAAATAAAAGCTAGAAAAGAATATCCTGATATTATATGTAGAGGCTTATTGTCTGCAAGAGATAAACAACAAGTTTATCAAAAGGTATTTACCTTATTTGGGCATAACTTGGGAAATACATTTTTAGTAAGCGTAGATAGTATTATTATTTCGGCTTATTTAGGATTAACATCATTGTC
The DNA here is from genome assembly GCF_004524775.2 of Helcococcus ovis. Taxonomy (NCBI): domain Bacteria; kingdom Bacillati; phylum Bacillota; class Tissierellia; order Tissierellales; family Peptoniphilaceae; genus Helcococcus; species Helcococcus ovis. The sequence goes on from NZ_CP119081.1 coordinate 275,554, forward strand.
AATTTATAGTAATTATAATTATGTGCAGACTGCTGTAAATGGATTAATTCAAGTTTTTTCGGGTGGTAGTTTATCAGCAATAGGAAATAAACTTATAACCGATACAAGAGAATCAAATTATAAATTCTTTTTAATAATGCACTATATATGGTTGGGGCTGGTAGGAATTTCAACAGCGTTTATGTTATGTTTATTTCAACCATTTATAGTAGTTTGGGCAGGACAAAAGTATTTGTTGACAAATTTTGAAATGTATTTTGTAGTTTTATATTTTTATGCGTGGGTGTTTAGAGTTATGACTTTAACATATAGAAATGCAGCCGGACTATGGACTAAAGATTGGTTAAAGCCATATATTGGAATGATAATTAATGTTGTAGGCAGTATCTGGATGATACAAGCAACTCAAAGTATAATAGGTGTACTTGTACCGACTATATTTGTTTTTTTCTTCATATATTTTCCATGGGAAGCGTATGTTGTTATAAAATACAAATTTAATACGAAAGGAATTGAGTTTTTTAGTAAGATTGTTTATTTGATTTTTGTTACATTAATTGGATGTTTATTATCTTATTATATTTCAATTAATTTATTTTACGTAAATAATTTTAGATCTTTTGTATTGAGATTTTTTATTGTTTTATTGGTTTTTCCTATTATTTGGATTTTAACAACATTTAGGATGAGTGAATTTAAGTATATTATACAGAGGATAATGATTTTTGTAAAAAGTAAATTATTAAAATAAGGAGTTAGTTTTTGTTTATGAAATTTATATCAGATTTTTATTTTATGATAGATAGTTTATATTATAAAATTTCGAGTGTGTTTTCAAAGAATAATTTAAGAAGAATGTCATATTTGGGAGCATTTTTATTATCATTGCAGTTTATATTGAATAATATGAGCTTTTTGTGGTTGTTTACAGAGGGCATAGGTATTTTAAATAAATCCGTAGGATTTATTTGGGAATTTACGTTTTCAATATTTTTTATATTAATGTTTTTAATTTTATTTAAGGAAAAAAATGAAAAAGTTGAAATAAAATTAAAAAATTTTAATTTTTGGATAGTGTTACCTTTGACAATTTTTTCTATTTTTTGGACATTGTCTTCATTTACAGCAGGTTTTGGTAGACTTAAATTGACACTTATTATTATATTTTTAATTAATCCTGTAATTTTTAGATTAAGTAATCTTAACGAATTTAAAAATATAGTAAATAGATTTATTTATTCAAATATGATTTTGGCATTTGTTTATTACTTGTTATCAATTATATGGATGCCATATGCAGGAATAAGATACCATGCATTATCTTTTAATCCAGCAGCTGTTGCTGTATTGTCATTAAATTTTATAATTTGTGCATTATACTTAAGTTATATTTCAGATAAGTTTTTAGTTAAATTATATTCGAATTTTATTGTAGGTATTTCTATAGCCATGATTCTATTGACAGAAACTAGGACGATAATAGTTGTTTTAGCGGTGTTATTATTCTTTTACTATACATATATAATTATGGTTAAAGGTAAAAAACAAATTTTAAAACAAATAATAAATATTTTATATGTATTATTTATTACGTTAATGTTTGTATTATTTATGAATAAAGTAAATTCAATTGATACATATAGAAGTAAATCAGATTTTAAAAATAATTTTTATTATAAAGCTATAACTATTCTTAATAAGAAGAAAGTTCCTTTATTTTATAAGGCAGATAAAGAGGAAGAAAAGAAGACGAATGTTTTTAAATTGTTTGATAGATTTAGCATAGAAGATGAAAAAAAAGAAAAAGAAGATGTTAATGGTATTTTGAGTGGAAGATTAAAAATTTGGAAAGATTATATAAAAAGACTTGGAGTATTGGGTCAAAGAGAGTTGGATAGAGATTATAAGAGACAAAATAATATTCCGGTTCATGCACATAATATATACTTACAGCTATCATATGACGCAGGTATTATTGCAGGATTATCAATACTTATTTTGAGTATATATTTATCGATTAAAACTGTGATAATTTACTTTTCTAGAAATGATGATAAATTAGGACTTTTATTGGGATTAACAACAATTTCTTATGTATTGAGAGGATTAGTTGAAGCAAGTTATTCTCCACTTTATTATAATATAGGATTTATATTATTAATTGCCATAATGCCTTTTATGGTTAAATTAAATAAGGATAAATAAAAGCGAAACATAATTAAATGAACTGGCCAGAAATTTATGTTTAAATACAAATTTTTAGCAGGTCAGTTCATTTAAGAGTGTTTCGCTTTTTAATAATTTTTTTCAAAGTTTATTAATTTTACACTATGAGTCTCTCTTTTTTCAACAGGAGGAATCTCCATATATTCTCCATAATAGGTTTTTAAGTGTTCATCATAATTATTGGGAACTGGAAATTCATAGTCTTCAAATTTTAATGTTTTTGTTGGGAAAATATTATTTTCATAAAAATAGTATGGATCATTAAAACTTAAACAAGCTAATTTTTTATTATTATATGATTCATTAGCATACTTTGTAAATTCATTATTAATTTTTTCATCAAAAATTTTTGCAGGTATAAACATAAATAAGATTCTTGCTAATTTCTTTTTTAGCCACCCTATTATAAAAGATGAAGAAAAAGTAGGTTTTTTATTTACTGTTGGAACATATTTTCTAATACCTTGTCTATTAAGTTTTATGCATTTTTCAACGTATTTTTCAGTATTTTCTAATGGTAATGTGTCAAATATGAAAACATCTACATATATTCCATGATGCATATTTAATCCTCTAAATGCCCATTCAACGAATGATGTATTATTTTTTCTTACTTTTGCATAAAAAAGAGGATATTTTTTATCTGTGTTTTTAGTTTGTAGAAAATATTCATTTCCAAAATCTTTTTGAGCAACTTTTAAAAATTTTTCATAATCTTCCCTTAACATTGCAATATCAATGTCATCATCCCATGGGATAAATCCTTTATGTCTTACGGCTCCTAAAAGAGTACCGGAATCAATCCAATATTTTATATTGTGTTTTTTACACACTTCATCTATCTTTTTTAATATTTCTAGTTCAATTTTTTGAAGTTTTGTCATTTTATGCATAATTAAGCCCTCTTTATAATATGTTATATAGATTATTATAGTTTACATATAATTCAATATCAATAATAAATATATACTAATCATTAATTTTACAACATTTTTTCAATTTGATATAATTGTAAGTATATTAATAATAGAAAGTGTAAGGATATGGATATAAATAACGAATATGGAATAAAAGATATTCAAGAGAAATTATTAGAAATTTTAAGATATTTTGATAAATTTTGTAAGGAAAATAATTTAAAATATGTATTAGCAGGAGGGACCCTTTTAGGAGCAGTTAGAAATAAGGGGATTATTCCTTGGGATGATGATTTAGATGTATTTATGTTAAGAGAAGATTATGAAAGGTTAATTAAAATTTGGGATGAAAAAGCTGACACGAAAAATTATTCATGCTTAAGATCAAATGATAAGTATAATATACATCATGCAGCTACGGAAATTAAAGACAACAATACTACATTTATCAATAATCATAGCAAAGATTTAGATATAAATCACGGATTAATGATAGATGTTATTCCTTTGGATAATATACCTTCAAGCAAATTTAAGAGGATATATCAAAAAATCAATGCGTTCATATTTTCATGTTATAATTTTCAACGATTACCTAATCATAAAAGTAAATTGATTTATTATATGACATATATTGCATTGAAGCTTGTTCCATCATTTAAGTTGAAATATAAAATATGGAAAAAAGCTGAGGACAATATGATAAGAGCTGGAAAAATAAATGATGGTATGATAGCGTCGATTATTGAAGGACCTACTATTATGAATCAAATTTTTCCAAGGGATTGGGTTGAGAATCCTGAATATTTAGAATTTGAAGACATGGTGGTGCCTGTTCCTAGGGATTATCATTCTTGGTTAGAGATGTCTTACGGTGAATATATGATTCCACCTAAAAAAGAAGATAGGGTTTTGAGACATGATATATTTTTTTATGATATGAACACGCCATATAAAAAATATAGGGGGATTAAATACTTTACTAAGGGGGAAAAATGTTAAAAAAAATAAAAAACGCTTTTTCAACAAGAAAAGCACTTCAAGTGAGTCCTCCAACAGATATTGTTAGAGAACTTTCTGATGATGAACTAAAACAGTTACAAAATTGTTTTTTAGAAATCTTAAAGGATATAGATAAGGTATGTGAGGAAAATAATATAACTTATATGGCTGCAGGCGGGACAGCATTGGGAGCTATAAGACATGATGGTTTTATTCCTTGGGATGATGATGTGGACATATTGATGCCTACTTCTGATTTGAAAAGATTTTTAAGGATATTTGATGAAAAATTAGGAGATAAATATGAAATAACCTCTCCAAATTCTAAATATCAAATTGAAAGTATGATTACAGCTGTTTATAAAAAAAATACATTAAAGGCATCATTTGGGGCGTATAATACACCATTTCCAAAGGGTGTACATATAGATATTTTTCCAATAGTTACAGTTCCGGAAAATGGATTTATAAGAAGAATTAAAGGAATTACTTCTTTATTTTTACAGTATATTGCTGTTTCATCAATATTTTATAAATATAGAAGTGAAGAAAAAAAGAAATTTTTTTATCAAACATCAGCTGGAAAATTTAATTACAGACTAAGAATTCTAATAGGATTTTTATTTTCATTTAGAAAATATGAAAAATGGGCTAATTTATATGATAATTTTGTAAAAGGTCCAAGAAAATCAAATTTATGGGCTGTTCCAACAGATATAGGACATTATTTTGGACATATTATGCCAAAAGATGTATATTATCCTCCGGTAAAAATGAAATTTGAGGATATGATGATAAATGTACCTCATAATATTGATGAATATTTAAAAAATCAATATGGAGATTATATGATAATTCCTCCTGTTGAAGATAGAGAAAAACATTATTCGGTTGGTTTTAGTTTAAATGTTGAAGAAGATTTGAAAAAGGGAAAAGATATTTATAGTTAGGAGAAAATATGGAATATCCAATAGATATTGTAATACCATGGGTTAATGGATCTGATGAGGAATGGCTAAAAGAAAAGAGAAAATATACACCTCTAAAATCTTCAGATAATAATATTGCGAGATATAGAGAATGGGAAACTTTTAGATATGTTTTTAGAGGCATAGAAAAGAATATGCCATGGGTTAGAAAGATACATTTTTTAACTTGGGGGCACACTCCAAAATGGCTTAACGTAAATCATCCAAAATTAAACATTGTAAATCATAAAAAATTTATACCAAATGAATATTTACCTATGTATAGTGCAAATGTAATAGAGGTTAATTTACATAGAATTCCAGGTTTGAGTGAGCACTTTATATATTTTAATGATGATGTTTATCCGATAAAAAGTTTAGAAAGAGAAGACTTTTTTATAAATGGATTGCCATGTGATACAGCAGTTTTGGGAGCTGTAAAAAATGATAGTCAGGAAAATTTTATGCCTTATATAATGTTAAATTGTTTAGGGGTTATAAATGATTATTTTAATCAAAGAGATGTAATTAAAGGTAAATTAAGTAATTGGTTTAATGCTAAGTATGGAAAATATAATCTTAATAATTTATATTTGTTGCCATGGAGTAATTTTTTAGGATTTAGAAATTTTCATACAGCCCATAGTTTCTTAAAGTCTACTTTTGAAGAATTGTGGGAAGAGATACCGGATGCATTGGAAAATACATGTAAAAACAGATTTAGAGATAAGATGGATTTTAATCAATATATATTTAGATATTGGCAATTAGCTAAAAATCAGTTTGTTCCCAAAAAACCGGATTCATCTTATGTAAATGTCGGAAAAGTGTCAAGAAATGATTTAGAAGATATAATATTAGGTAAAAAATACAAAATAGCATGTATAAATGACGATCCAGGAGATTTTGATTTAGATAAAAAAAATAAAGAGTTAGAAGAATTGTTAATTAAATTATTTCCAAAAAAATCTAAATTTGAAATATAAAAAATTTAATAATTGAAAGAGGAGAAGAAAATGAAAAATAAAATGAAAAATATGTTGTTTATTATAAGTTTGATAGTTACAATCGTATTATTAAGTAATGTATCACAAGCTCATCCCGGGAAATTAGATAGTAATAATGGACATTATTGTCGGACAAACTGTGAACGTTGGGGGTTAAAATATGGAGAATATCATAAGCATACAAAAGATGGAGGTTATTATAATTCTAAAGGTCAACGTTTTACTAAAGATGGGAAATTAGTTAATTCTGAATTAATTAAAAATTCATGGAGTAAAGTAGGAGAAAGCTGGTATTATCTTAATGAAAATGGAGAAAAAGTTACAGGTTGGGAAAAAGTATCAGGAAAATGGTATTACTTAAAATCAACAGGAGAAATGGCAACAGGTTGGGAAGAAGTATCAGGAAAATGGTATTACCTAAAATCAACAGGAGAAATGGCAACAGGTTGGGAAGAAGTATCAGGAAAATGGTATTACCTAAAATCAACAGGAGAAATGGCAACAGGTTGGGAAGAAGTATCAGGAAAATGGTATTACCTAAAATCAACAGGAGAAATGGCAACAGGTTGGGAAGAAGTATCAGGAAAATGGTATTACCTAAAATCAACAGGAGAAATGGCAACAGGCTGGGAAAAAGTATCAGGAAAATGGTATTACCTAAAATCAACAGGAGAAATGGCAACAGGCTGGGAAAAAGTATCAGGAAAATGGTATTACCTAAAATCAACAGGAGAAATGGCAACAGGTTGGGAAGAGGTATCAGGTTATTGGTATTTTTTAGATAGAACAAATGGAGATATGAAAACTGGTATATTTTATGCTGATGGTAAAAAATACCAAGCAGATTCATCAGGTAGATATTTGAGAGTTGAAGAATCAAAAACTCCAGCACCAGGAAATCAAACACCAACAATTACTTTTGGAGATATTACTTGGGACTTAGTAAGAACACGTACTCAAGCTGAATTAGACAACCTAGAAGTAGGACTTGGTGTCAGCACAAACATTGAAGGTAAGGTACACGGAGATGGCAGAGTAATTATGGGAGGCAATCACGTAGGCACTTGGGTAGGAACATTCCATGATGGTATTAATAGCATTAAAATTAAAGATACTAGAGGCGAAACCAGAACTTATGTATTAATAGACCAAAAAATTAACAGACCAGTTGATGAAATTTATGACATAGGCTGGGACATAGTAAAAAAAGGTGGAGACTTAGTGATTATAATAACTTGTATGCCAGATTCTTATGATGGTCAAAGAGAAGCTCTTTGGGTTTACAAAATGCAGTAAGAAAAATATTAAACAGTATGTTGGAAGACATACTGTTTTTTTGGTATGACGGGCATGCCGTCAGTCTGTGGTGAAAGTCCACAAGAGGTGTAGTTGCCGACGAACTCCATAGTGATTCCCAAGGTTTGCATCGTGAGGTGTAGGCGAGAAGAAGGGATAGCAAAATCGTAGCCTGACGAACAGAAACCTAATAATAAGGCTTGCATAGCGGGTAAGCGAGCCATGAGTCGTGAAGCCCTAAAGGCAAACGTAACCTATGCAAGTAGATTAGGCAGGTAGACGAGGAAAGACTGAAGACTTATCCCGTGAGGTCTCACAGACGGTCATTAGCAGTAGTAACAACTAACTGTGAGAAGTCAGCCGAAGCCATAGTAGTGATGAAGTTTCTGTAATGGAAACGTAGCGAAAGGCTGAACAATTCAAAGAGTCAACTTGACTTGCCAAAGTAACCGCTCATACCCGACTAGAATGGAAGTAGCAAAGACGTAATGGAGCGAACATTCATAAGAGATAGGGAAAGAGAGTGGAAAGCATAACGAAGAAAGGAGAAAATCCATGTCGCAATTGATGGATAAAATACTCAGTAGGGACAATATGCTAAAAGCCCTTGTAAAGGTTAAAGCAAATAAGGGGGCAGGAGGAATTGATGGAATCTCAACAGAGGAAATTGACCTATACCTAAAAGAAAGCTGGGTAAAAATCCTAGACAAAATCCGAACAAGAAGGTACAAGCCTAAACCGGTGAAAAGGGTAGAAATACCAAAGCCAGATGGAGGAGTGCAAAATTTGGGAATACCAACAGTGGTAGACCGTGTCATAGAACAGGCTATTGCACAAGTAATTACACCAATAGCAGAAGCACAATTCAGTGAATATAGCTATGGATTTAGACCTAATCGTAGAGCACAACAGGCAATCGTAAAACTGCTTGAATATTTCAATGATGGATACACATACATTGTGGATATTGACCTAGAGAAGTTTTTCGATAATGTACCACAGGACAAGCTTATGACGCTTATTCACAAGCTCATAAACGATTCTGATACATAATCTATCATAAGGAAATACCTTAATGCAGGAGTGATGATTGAGGGAAGATATGAGGATACTAACAAGGGAACGCCACAGGGCGGAAACCTATCGCCATTGCTAAGCAACATTATCCTAAACGAACTTGACAATTAGATTGAAGCAAGGAGACTTCATTTCGTTAGATATGCAGATGACTGTGTCATAGCAGTAGGAAGCAGTGCTGCTGCCAATAGAGTAATGAGCATTATGACGAAATGGATAGAGAAAAAGCTAGGACTTAAAGTGAATATGACTAAGTCAAAAGTAACGAAACCTAGCAAGCTTAAATATCTTGGGTTTTGGTTTTGGAAGAGTAAAGATGGCTGGAAAGCCAGACCGCACCAAGACTCTGTGAGAAGGTTTGAAAGGGAGCTTAAACAACTTACAAGTAGAAGTTGGTCAGTAAGTATGGATTACAGGATAGAAAAGTTTAATCAGGTAACTAGGGGATGGATAAACTATTTTAGGATAGGTAGTATGAAAACAGCCATGACAAGAATAGATGAACACCTAATGACACGAATGAGGATAGTCATATGGAAACAATGGAAGAAGTCTGCCAAAAGATATTGGGGACTTCGTAAGCTAGGAGTACCAGAGTGGATGGCAAAGAAATCCTAGTAAAGCGAGGACTTCTAAGTTGCTTGGATTATTATTTGAATTGAACCGCCGTATGCCGAACGGCACATACGGTGGTGTGAGAGGGGCTACGAGTTAGTCCCTACTTGATTTTTTATTAAATTTTTGTAATTTAAAGGCTATTTTTTATTTTGCAACAGCCCCTTTTTTTATTTTTATTTTTACTAAAATGTAATTTATTTGTAACTTTTTCAAAAAAATGGTATAATATTTAAGAATAAAGTTTATAGGAGTATATAATGTGTTTAATAAATAGGGTAAAGAATATTATATTTTTATTATTAATATTTACTGTTTCATCTCTAATGCTTTTAGTAACTGATAATATTGTTAGTGCTTCAACTGATAATTTTGTTAAGGATGATACTGGAAATATAAAATATATATTAGAAGGACAAATTCAGTATAATTGGAAATACATAGATGGAAGTTGGTATTATTTTGACTCCGATACCGGAAACATGAAATATGGTTGGCAAAAAATATCAGATAAATGGTATTATTTAGATGAAGAAAGTGGTCAAATGCATACTTCTTGGTCGAAAATAAATGATGATTGGTATTTTTTAGATAGAGAAAATGGAGATATGAAGACCGGCTGGAAAAAAATAAATAATAAATGGTACTTTTTAGATAGAAAAAATGGAGATATGAAGACCGGTTGGGAAAAAATAAATAATAAATGGTACTTTTTAGATAGAGAAAATGGAGATATGAAGACCGGTTGGGAAAAAGTCGATGGTAAATGGTATTTTTTAGACAGAAAAGACGGGGATATGAAGACCGGTTGGAAAGAAATAGATGATAAATGGTACTTTTTAGACAGAGAAAATGGAGACATGAAAACCGGATGGCTTAATTTAGGAAGCAAACAATATTATTTGGATCCAATAAATGGGGATATGAAATCCGGAACTTTCTTAGTAGAAGGTGTTAAATATAGTACTACATCTAATGGAAATATAATTTTTGAGGATATTAAAGAAATTGGAAATCAAAAATTATCTATTAATGAAATGATAGCAATATTCAAAAATAATAAAACTAAAATAGAAGCTGTAGACATTTCTGAATGGAATGGGGATTCCATTTATTGGGATGAATTAAAATCTAAGGGTATAAAAGCTGTTATTGTAAGAGGTGGATATAGCACAGATGAAGATAGAAATGCAAGAAGAAATATAAGAGAAGCATTGCAAAAGGGATTTAATGTTGGAGCATACTGGGCAATGTATCCTTTAAATAAGGAAGAAGCGAGAAAAGAAGCGGAAGCATTTAATAATTTAATGAAAGAATTTAAGGGACGCATAGAACTTCCATTATTTGCTGATTTTGAGTATTTTAGTGATAATTATGCAAATGGAAAAGGTGTAACATTTACTAGAGAAACACGTACAGATGTTGTTGTTGAATTTTTGGAAACTTTAAAAAATTATGGTTGGTATGTTGGAAACTATACAAATGTTGATTATGCAGAAAATTATTTTGATTATACAAGATTAGAAAAATATGATATTTGGTTAGCAGACTGGAGAACAGAACCCTCTAGAAAGTGGTTGGAAAAATCAGGAATGCATCAATATTCTTCAAGTGGGGAAGCTGTTGGTAACGGTTCAAAAACAACAGATATGAATCATATATTTTATGACTACCCATCTATTATTAAAAATTTAGGATTTAATGGATTTATAGCAACATATAAATTGCCAAAATTACCTGAAAAAATTGAAAAACCTATAGATGATGTTAAAAGAAAAATTGTTAAAAAGTCAATAGATACTATTGCAAGAGAAGTTTTGGATGGTAAATGGGGATATGGAGATGATAGAAAAAACAGACTTGAAGAAGCCGGTTACAACTATTATGATGTTCAAAAGAGAGTTAATGAAATTTTAGGATATTAGTAAATAAAAAACGATTCTGAATAAATTTTGTTTATGAAAATCCTCCTGATTAGGGTAATATAAAAATAATCAGGAGGATTTTTTTGTGAATAAAATTATCATAAATAAAAAGGCTTTAATTTTTATTTTATGGGGGTTAGAGTCTATTTTATAAATTAATATGGCTTAAAACTTCTATAATTTCTTCCATCCTCATAGATCTTGAGGCCTTTACTAAAACAAGTGAATTTTTTGTTATTAAAAATTTAGCTTTATCAATCAATTTATCTTTTGTATCAAAGTAAAATACACGATTACCATAAAAGTTTTTAATAGCCTCATTGTAAATATTTTTACTTAACTTTCCATAAAGCAGTAAATAGTCAACATTTTCAGGAGATATTTCTCTACCTATTTCTTTATGAAGTTCTACTTCATTATCTCCAAGTTCAAGCATATCACCTAAGATTGCTATTTTCCTTGAGTATCCTGTAAGTAAATTAGCAGTTTCCAAAGCACTTCTTAGTGATTGAGGATTTGATTTGTAACTATCATTTAATATATCAAAACCATTGCAAGCAATAAGCTCTGATCTCATCTTTGTAATTTCTTTTTTTCCTAATGCATCAATGATTACTTGTCTATCTATATTAAAAAGTTTTCCTATAATAATTGCAATTGTTGAATTCAATACTTGATGTGTACCAATTAGTGGAATATTAAATACATATCCATTTATGCTAAATACACTTCCATTTTTATTTGACTCAATAATTTTAATTACAAAATCTGAATCTTTTCTAGTTCCAAAGCTAATAGTTTTTTGTTTAATATTAAGAGATTTTACCTTTTCTCTTAAAATGCCATCATCATTATTGTATATGAAAATACCATCATCTTTTAATCCATCAATTATGTGAAGTTTTTCATCTGCGATGTTTTCTCTTGTTTTTAGTTGTTCTAAATGAGAATCTCCAATATTTGTAATGATTGCAATATTTGGTTTTGCCATGTTTGAAAGTACTTCAATTTGTCCAAAACCGTCCGTTCCCATCTCTACAACCCCAACATCGGTATGCTTATCAAATCTTAATAGTGTTCTTGGAACCCCAATGTGATTATTTAGGTTTCCAATAGTTTTTTTTACTATTAAATCTTTTTCAAGTACACTCGCTATTAAATCTTTAGTAGTTGTTTTACCATTTGATCCGGTAATAGCAATTATTTTTAATTTTTCTAATTTTTTTACATAATTTGCTGCTAAATTTATAAATGCTTGATTTGTGTTTTTGACCCAAATTACGGGTTTATTATTTGGATTATCATACTCTCCATATTTTGAAAAAGTTGCAGAAGCACCTTTATTAAAAGCCTCATCAATAAATACATGTCCATCGAATTTTTCCCCGATTATTGGCATATACATATCATCTTGTTCAATTGTTCTTGTATCTATAGAAATTAAATCAATATTTATATCATTAAATTTTTTGTCGTTTAATTTTCCGTTGCAAAGAGAAGCTATTTCATTTAATTTTAAATTAAGCATTTTTTGACTCCTCTATAGCAAGATTAATTAGAACATCTAAAAATTGAGAGTAAGTTGTACCATTAGTAACTTCCCATAATCCTGCAGATAATGAAGTTGGTGTCATGCCAGGAAATGAATTTATTTCATTGACGTAAAAATTATGATTTTCATCCATAAATATATCTACTCTGGCAAATCCTTTACATCCGGTAACAATATAAGCATCAATTGCCAATTCTCTAACTTTATCCTCATCAGATTTAGGTAATTTATGAGGAACATTTCTAACTAAATTTTTATCTAAATATTTAGCTGTATAATCAAAAAGAGCTCTTTCTGTATAATAAGAACCTGGAAGAGATGCTTTTGGTGAATCATTTCCAATTACAGAAATCTCTAATTCAATACCGATTTTTTCTTCTTCAACAAGGACTTTATTATCATATTTAAATGCTTCTTCTATTGCTTCTATAATGTTATCTCTATTTGCTTTTGAAACCCCAATTGAAGAGCCGTTGCTTGCAGGTTTTACATATACATTTTCTCCACATGTATCAAAAATATTTGATATTAGGGAAGACTTGTCTTCATCTCTTTGATATCTATTTTTTGTAACTAAATAGTATTTTGCTTGAGGAATATTATTTAATTCAAAGATATCATTTGTAATAGATTTATCGAAACAAATAGCTGATGATGCAATTCCGTTTCCTACATAATTTAGTCCTAAAGTTTGTAAAAATCCTTGAATTTGACCGTCTTCACCAGTTGTGCCGTGAATACAAGGAATAATCATAGGATTATCCAATTTATTTATAAAGTTCAAAAACTCTATAATTGATTCTTTTTTGTTTAATGTTGTATTAGTTTTTATATCTTCTGAATCTATAATATCTTCAGTATATGCACCAATAGGTACAAATTTTCCTTCTTTAGTAATATAAGTATAACTTACGTTATATTTTTCTTTATCTAGATGGTTAATAATAGATCTTGCAGATCTAAGAGAAATGTCGTGTTCGCTACTTTCGCCACCGCATAGAATATGAATATCCACTTTTCCCCCCTAAAAATTTTCATAATATATAAATATACTATAAAAGAGGTAATTAGGCAACTATGCCCAATTTCCATCTTTAAATACTTGTACTTCTGTACCGTCTTTTTTCTTTCCTATTATATTTAAATCTTTTGTTCCTACCATGAAATCAACGTGAATGATTGATTGGTTTACGCTATTTTTTTCTAATTCTTCAGCAGTCATATCATTTCCGCCTTTAATAGTTGTAGGATATGCAGCACCTAAGGCTAAGTGACATGAAGCATTTTCGTCAAATAAGGTATTAAAGAATAATATATTTGAATTTGAGATAGGGCTATCAAAAGGAACTAAAGCAACTTCACCTAATCTTCTAGATCTATCTTCATCTTGGTTTAATAATTCTTCTAAAGCTTGTTTTCCAACTTTAGCATCAAAATCAACAACTACACCATCTTTGAATTCTACCCAGAATTCATCAATAATATTTCCATTATTTGCTAATGGTTTTGATGAAAATATTTTACCATCAACTTTATCTCTCATTGGCATAGTATAAACTTCTTCGGTTGGCATGTTTGGTAAAAATGCTTCGCCTTTTGCATTTTGAGTTGAGGCAGCTCTCCAAATATGACCATTTGGTAATCCAATTGTTAAGTTAGTTCCATTAGATGATGTATAATGTAGTGATTTAAAATCCATTTCATTTAGCCAATTTGCTTTTTCTGTCAAAGTAGCAATGTTGTCTTTCCATGATTGCACAGGATTTTCTTTATTAACTCTTGTTGTTTCAAATATTGCTTCCCATAAATCATCAATCGGGTTTTCGCTATTTGGGAAAACTTTTTTTGCCCATCCTTCTGTTGGAGCTGAAATAATAGTCCAAGATGTGATGTCATTCATTCTATATTTTTTTAAATTACTCATTTTTTTACTTAATGAATTTGCTACAGCATGAATTTTTTTAGGATCTATATCTTTTAATAATTCAGGATTTACTCCACTAATAAATAATTGTTTTACACCATTTTTTAATAAAGTTTCAGCTTTTTTATAATCATAATCGGCGACTTCTTGTAGATCCTCAGTTGTTTTGTATGTATAATCCATTAATTTTTTAGCATCATCTTCCCATTCAACAATAACATTTTTAGCACCTGCCATATAGGCTTCTTTTACAACTTCTCTAGCTAGATCTGCTCTATCAACAGGTACATAAATTTGTACTGTATCTCCGGGTAAAACATTTAATCCAACTTTTATGGATAATTCTGCTAATTTCGCTATTTTTTTTTGTAAAGTCATAATCCCTCCAACTTTGTAATATTAGTCCTATTATATCACTATTTCAAACATTTTTCGAATATTGATAATATAAATACTGTGTGATAAAATTATAGATAATAATGCCTAAAAAGGTAGATTTTTACAGCTAATAAATATGTGGTTTGCTGATTAAAAATGATTGGAGATAATATGAATAAAATAAAAAATAAAATTCAACATTGGCAATTTATCAATTTAGGATTGCTTTTATTTGATATAGCAGCGATTCAAATAGGTTTTTTATTTGCCTTATTGTTGAGATTTGATTTTAGCTATACTACTATACCAAGCATATATATAAAAAATTACATGCAAATAACACCTTTTTATACAGTGATTACTATAATAGTTTTTTATTTTTTAAAAATGTATAAAAGTTTATGGAGATTTGCTAGTGTACCTGAGTTATTTAATGGAATTTATTCCTTTTTTATAACAACGGCAATTCACTATATAATTGCAATGATTTTTAAGATAAAAATGCCGGCATCGTATTTTATTGTAGGTGGATTGGTTCAATTTTTAATGGTAACAGGAGTAAGATTTGCCTATAAAATATATTTGATATTTATTACAAATAGAGTTGATTCATACTCAAATAAATTAATAAATAATGTTTTAATAGTAGGAGCAGGAGAAGCAGGTAGACTGATAGCTCATGATATAAGAAATTATGAGAAAGAAAAGTATATTGTAAAGGGATTTATTGATGATAATCCAAATAAATGGGGAAGATATATTTCCAGCATTCCAATTTTGGGAAATAGAGATACAATTTTATCTAATTCAGTTAAATATAAAATAGATACAATTATTATTGCTATCCCTTCAGCTAGTGTTGAAAGAAGACAAAATATAATTAATATTGCAAAGGAAACAGGAGCAAAACTAAAAATTATACCCTCTATTCCTGATTTGTTAGATAGTAATAATGTGACAATGAAACAACTTAAAGATGTTCAAATAGAGGATTTATTAGAAAGGGATTCTATAAATATTAATACTGCATCTACTATGAAAAATATTTCAGGTAAGGTTGTTTTAGTAACCGGTGGTGGTGGAACTATAGGTAGTGAACTTTCAAGACAAATTGCTAAAAATAATCCTAAACAATTAATATTATTTGATATTTATGAAAATAATCTTTATGAAATCGAACAAGAATTAAGAAGAAAGTATAAAAATTTAGATTTAGTAGCTGTTATAGGGTCAGTTAGAGAACAAAGAAGATTAGATGATGTATTTAATAAATATAGACCAAATATTGTATATCATGCGGCTGCACATAAACATGTTCCATTGATGGAAGTAAGTCCAAATGAAGCTATAAAAAATAATATTTATGGGACATATAATACTGCTTTTGCGGCTTTAAGATACAATGTAGAGAAATTTATTTTGATAAGTACAGATAAAGCTGTAAATCCTACAAGTGTAATGGGTACTACAAAAAGAGTATGCGAAATGATAATTCAAAGTATGGACTATGTAGTTAGAAATAGAGATTTATCAAAACTTCCAAAGCTTGATGTGATTAATCATGGAAATGTAAGAAATTTTGATTGTAAGTTTGTGACAAATTTTGTAGCGGTAAGATTTGGTAATGTTTTAGGAAGTAATGGTTCTGTAATACCTTTATTTAAAAAGCAAATAGCGGAAGGTGGACCTGTTACTGTAACGCACAAAGATATAATTAGATATTTTATGACAATTTCTGAAGCAGTGGGGTTAGTTATTGAAGCTGGATTTTATGCTGCTGGAGGAGAAATATTTGTTTTAGATATGGGTGAACCTGTAAAGATTGATACTTTAGCAAGAAACTTAATAAAACTTTCAGGTTATATACCAGATCAAGATATTAGAATAGAATATACAGGATTACGTCCGGGAGAAAAATTATATGAAGAAAAATTAATGTCAGAAGAAGGATTGAGAAAAACAGATAATCAATTAATTCATATAGCTCAACCTATTGATTTTAACAATGAGGAATTTTTTAATAATTTATCTGCTATGCAAAATCCATCTGAAAAAAATGATGTTGATTCAGTTTTGATTTATTTAGGTAAAATTGTGCCAACATATCATTCATCAGAATCAGATTTAATAAAAAATAAAGATAAATTTGAAGAATTATATAAAACATCTAAATAATTAGAAAGGTAAAAAATATGGCGGTATTATTAACTGGGGGAGCCGGATATATCGGCTCTCATATTGTGGTAGAGTTATTATCACAAGGTGAGGAAGTAGTTATCTTTGATAACTTTTCAAATTCATCAAAAAATGTTGTTGGAAGAATTAAAGACATCACAAATAAAGATGTAAAATTATATGAAGGGGATATTAGATCTAAAGAAGATTTAGAAGAAGTGTTTGAAAAAGAAAAAATAGAATCAGTTATTCATTTAGCTGGTCTGAAAGCTGTAGGAGAATCAGTAGCAAAACCTTTAGAATATTATGATAATAATATTTCCGGTACATTAGTCCTTTTAGAAGTGATGAAAAAATTTGATGTTAAAAATATAATATTTTCATCTTCAGCAACAGTATATGCTTCAAATAATGGTAAACCGTTTAGTGAAGATGATGAAAAGGGAAAACCTACAAATCCATACGGGTGGTCAAAATGGTTTATCGAACAAATTTTAGAAGATTTATATACTTGCGATAATTCATGGAATGTAGTAATATTTAGATACTTTAATCCAATAGGAGCACATATCTCTGGAATGATAGGAGAAGATCCTAAAGGCATTCCAAATAATTTACTTCCATATGTAAATAAAGTTGCAGTAGGATTGCTTCCTAAATTGATGGTTTTTGGAGATGATTATAATACTAAAGATGGTACAGGCGTAAGAGATTATATCCACGTTGTTGATTTAGCTAAAGGTCATGTTTTAGGACTAGATGTATTAAAACAAAAGCAAGGTATTAAAATATATAATCTTGGTACTGGGAATGGTAATTCTGTTTTAGATATTATAAATACCTTTGAAAAAGTTACAGGTGTAAAGATAAATTATGAAGTTGGACCTAGAAGAGATGGTGATATTGATACATCAGTTTGTGATGCAAGTAGAGCTAATAAAGAACTTGGTTGGACAGCACAGTTTGATTTAGCTAAGGCAATAGAAGATGGCTGGAATTGGCAATCAAATAATCCTAATGGATATGATCAAAATTAATTAAGATAAGAGGAAAAATGAAAAAGTTAAATGTACAGTTTTCGCCGCCGGATATTTCTGAAAAAGAAATAGAACAAGTGGTAGAAGCTTTAAAATCAGGATGGATTACAACAGGTCCAAAGACAAAAGAATTTGAAAGAAAAATAGCATCATATTGCGGTACAAGTAAATCTGTTGCATTAAATTCTCAAACTGCTGCAGCGGAACTTACACTAAGAGTTTTAGGAGTTGGGCCGGGAGACGAAGTAATTACATCAGCGTATACTTATACTGCAACTGCTTCCGTAATTGATCATGTTGGTGCAAAAATTGTTATGATTGATACACAAAAAGACTCTTTAGAAATGGATTATGATGCATTAGAAAAAGCGATTACAGAAAAAACTAAAGTTGTTATACCAATTGATATAGCAGGAATACCATGTGATTATGATAAGATTTTTGAAGTTTTAGAACGTAAGAAAGATTTATATAGTCCATCAAATGATATTCAATCAAAATTTGATAGAGTTATTGTTGTAGCGGATTCAGCCCATGGATTTGGAGCAGAATATAAAGGTAAAAAATCTGGTGCGGTTGCTGATTTTACAACATTTTCTTTTCATGCAGTAAAAAATTTAACTACCGCAGAGGGTGGAGCAGTTACATGGAAAGATGTTAAAGGTTTAGATAATGAGTTGTTATATAAACAATATCAATTATATTCATTACATGGGCAATCAAAAGATGCTCTTGCTAAAACTCAACTTGGTGCATGGGAATATGATGTAATGGGACCATGGTATAAATGTAATCTTACAGATTTAGCAGCTGGTATTGGTTTGGCTCAATTAGACAGATATGAAGATATGATTTCAAGAAGACATTTTATCATGTCAAAATATAAAGAAGTTTGTGATAAATTGGGTGTTAAGGTACTAAATCATAAAGATGATTTAAAAAAATCATCAGGACATTTGTATATAACAATCGTGCCAAATATTTCTCTAGAACAAAGAAGTGAAATAATTATAAAGATGGCTAAAGAAGGAGTTTCATGTAATGTGCACTATAAACCTCTTCCACTTCTAACAGCATATAAAAACTTAGGATTTGACATTAAAAAATATCCTAATGCATATAATCAGTTTGTTGGTGAAATAACATTACCTCTTCATACAAAACTTACAGATGAAGAAGTAGAGTATGTAGTCCGAAAGTATGCAGAAATTCTAAAAGAATATCTATAGTTAGAGGTAAACATGAAATTAAAAAAGTGGGATGATTTACCGGAATCTTATAAAAATGATAAAGTGAAATTTTATTATGATATATTGAAAAAAAGGAAATTAAGCTTGATATTTAAAAGAATATTTGATATAGTCCTTTCTTCGATATTATTGTTGTTATTATCTCCTGTCATACTAATTTTATCTATATGGATAAAATTAGATTCAAAGGGCGAAATATTTTTTAGACAGGAAAGAGTAACACAATACGGTAAAATATTTAGAATTTTTAAATTTAGAACGATGGTAAAAGATGCGAATAAATTAGGAAGTCAGGTTACGGTATCCAATGATTCGAGAATAACAAAAGTAGGAAAATTTATAAGAAAAGTTAGATTAGATGAAATACCTCAACTTATAAATGTTCTTTTAGGAGATATGACCTTTGTAGGGACAAGACCGGAAGTTAAAAAATATGTTGATAATTACACACCGGAAATGCTTGCTACATTATTGTTGCCGGCAGGAATTACATCTGAAGCAAGCATTAACTATAAAGATGAAGAAAAGATATTGACAAAAAATAAAAACGTTGATGAAACTTATATAAAAATTATATTACCTGAAAAGATGAAATATAATTTGGAAAGTATAAAAAAGCAATCTTTTTTGTATGATATATCGATAATGTTTAAGACGTTTATTGAGGTGTTGAGATAGAAAATTTAAAAATTATTGAAAAAAAATATATATGTTATAATATATATTAGGTTGAAATAATTTAATTTTATTAGGTGATTTATGAATAAAAATGTAACAAGAGAGTTATTACTTAAAATTTTATTTATAATAGTATCTATACTTAGTATGAGTTCTTTTTTGTACCAAAAAGTAGACGTTTTTTATAAAGTATTAACTGTTCTTAATATAATAAATTTAATTATAATTTTGGGAGTGAAGATAAAAAGTAATTATTGGGATAAATACTTTATTTATCTTGTTTCTGTTCTTTTAATAACAAATATAATAACCACGATTATTAATAGTTCATCCAATTTTATAGAAAATATTACTCATATATCTTTCATGACGGTATATTGTTTTATAATGGGAGTATACTCTCCAAAGACACAAGAATATTTATTTAAATTGATAACTTATGTTGTACAAATTATTGCCTTCTTATCTTCGATTTTTACTTTTATATTATTAACATTTAAGACTTCTTTTATGTTTTCAATGGGTAAAACCTTATCATTTTATGGGGTCATAAATCATAGAATTTGGGGGGCAATAAATCCAAATATAAGTGCTATTTTTTGTTACGTAAGTATTTTAACAGCTTTATTATTTATTTCAAAATATAAAGATAGTAAAGTAAATAGATATTTTAAGATTAATATTGTTTTTCAGCTTATACATTTTTCGTTGCAACAAAGCAGAGGGGCTATTTTAAGTGTTATTTTTATGATAGTTCTTTATTGTATATTTTTGATGAAAACAAAAGAAATATTAAAAAAATTTTTTAAATCTATTTTTATTATTTTGGGATTTATAGTTTTTGTATTTGGAATAAACTCATTAGCAAGTTTATATATAAATTCATCTGTTATAAAAAAAGTTTATGTTAATAAAAAATCTGTGCCTTTTATAGATAAAAAAATGAAAGAATTGGAAAAAGAAAATGATAATATCAGTTTAGATGTTAGATTAACTGATCCATCTTCAAATGGTAGAATAGATATATGGAAAAAAGCTATAGAAATGTGGAAAGAGAAACCGATTTTTGGTTATGGAATTAATAATATAAAATATAGCTATTTTAAATATTTTAGTGAAAATGTTATTTACAATTCGTTAAAAGGAGGAAGTTTCCATAATATTTTCTTAACCGTTTTGGTAGTAGGGGGTATTATAAATTTGATATCTTTTACTATTTTAATCATGTATATAAGTTATAGATTTTTAAAATATTTAATATGTGGTAAAAGTGAATATATAAAACTTTTATGTATTTTATTCTTCGGAATGATATTTGGAGAATTGTTTGAAAGTTTAATATTGTATTCAATAAATTTTATAAGTATATTTTTCTGGACTGTAGTAGGATATGGATTGTTTTTAATAAATAAAGAAAATATAAAAAATGATTAGGTATAGAGACTATAATAAATAGTCTCTTTAATGTTTTATTAATAATTGTATACATAAATAGGTAGGGAGGTAATATTTACGCTTTTATTAAATTATTATTCATTGATTATTCAAATACATTTGGAAATTTATGGTATATTCCTGTAATATTAGCGATTTATACTATTTTACTTATAATTTCAGTAGCTATAAAAACTTTCGTTAAATGTAGTTATTTTACCAACTTTAATTGTAATTCTGGTAGGATTTATTATACCGAATATTAATGAAATTTTTATGATTATCGGTGTTGATATTGATATTAATACTTCAATATATGAAACTAATATATTTTCAATATATATTCCATATTTTATTATTGGTTATTTTATTTTTGAAAGAAATTATGAAGTAAATAAATCTTATAAGGATGTTATAATTTTTATTTTAATTTTTATGATATCAATTTTTTATATAGCATTTTATTCAAAAAAAGAAAACCATTATGATATTATTTATTATCATTTTATTACTTTAATGAAATCTTATTATTTATTATCAAAAAATAAATTTTTTAAAAAATATCTGCTAATGATTAAGGATTAAACATAAATGACTAAAACCTAGAGGAAGTTATGAATTTTATAGAAATATTTATAAAAACAATAGAAACACAAAAAGTAAATACAGTTATTTTTTCCAGTTTATTTATTATTATGATTGGATATTATTGTAGAAAGAAGAAAATTTTTGGAGATAACTTAGCTAAAGTATTGACTAATATAATTTTATCTGTATCCTTGCCTGCTTTAGCATTTAAGTCTTTTATGGTGGATATAAATCATGAAATATTACATAAGGGAATAGGTATTTTAATTTGGAGTATTTTAGTATATGTAATTTTAATTTTATTATCTAAACTTATTTATATAAAATATGATGACAATGATTCCTTAAGAGTTTTAACTATTTTTGGAGCAACAACCACATTTGGTATTCCGATAGTAATAGCAATTTATGGCGAACAAGGAGCTTTGTATTCTTCTATTTTTAATATAGGATATAGAATTTTTTTATATTCCTATGCTTATGTAAAAATGAGTGATGTAAAAATGACGAAAAATAATTTTAAATCAATGCTCTTAAATCCTATAATTATAGCAACCTTTTTAGGGCTTTTTTTATGGGTATTTCAGGAGTATTTGCCACAAGTTAATATTTCATCAATTAATAGTATGGGAAAATCTGTAATAAAATCATTTTCTATATTAAGAGTAGATAATACTTTTCCTCAATTTTATAAAGTATTATCATATCTGTCAGGTTTAGCTTCTCCTATTGCATGGTTGGCTATAGGTGCTACCTTAGGTTCAGTAAATTTTAAGGAGGCAATATCAGATAAAAAAGTATGGTATTATACTTTTGTTAAGTTAATAATTGTTCCATTTACAAATATTATTTGTTTAATATTATTGAGATTAATAGGTATGCCTATTGACTTAGTTGGATTAGGAACTATAATAATAATGATGACTACTCCCCCGGGGACGGTTACTGTTGCATATGCAATTAGTAATGATAAGGATCCGATATTGGCTTCAAATACTGCTTTACTATCAACACTGTGGGCGGTATTAATGGTGCCGATTTGGATAATAATTGTTGAAATTCTATGGAGCACGGGAATTTTTATTTAATAAAAACTATTTTGGGGCTGTTGCAGAATAATCTATTCTGCAACAGCCCCTTTTTAATATTTTTTTAGAATTATTAAATATAAACATCAATATGGTTTCTGTATGTGCCACAGTCATATACTTTTCCTTTATATCTGAAAGGCATATCTATTATGGTGTCTTTTTACAGGTAAAAAACTTTTTTAAAAGTCATGTAAATTAAGAGTTTTGAATATTTACATGTAAAAAGCTTTTGGAAGTCATGTGTAAATGTCAATCGAAAAATGGTCCATTTAAATATAAATAATAGTAATATAATCAACTCATTCGGGGCTGTTGCAAAATAACTAAAACAGTACCTTTTTTATTTGCGTTTTTTGTAAAAATACTATACAATATATTCATTAAATAATAAAAAGGAGTATTCATGAATAATGTAAAGTTTGATATTTTGAAAATGTTATTCTTAAATGAAAAATTAAATCAAAAAGAATTGTCAGAAAAAGTTGGAATATCTGTAGGACTAGTAAATAAAAATTTACAAGAATTAAAGCAAGATAGGTATATTGACAAAGATAATATTTTATATCACAGGGCGGAAATGCTATTAGAGGATAACAAATCTGAAAATGCGATAATATTAGCGGCTGGATTTGGAATAAGAATGGTTCCAATTAATATGGAACAACCTAAAGGACTAATTGAAATTAATGGTGAAAAAATAATTGAAAGAATAATTAAGCAACTTCAAGAAGTTGGTATAAAGGATATTACAGTTGTAGTTGGATTTCAAAAAGAAAAATATGAATATTTGATAGATAAATTTGGAATAAGCTTAAAAGTAAATATGACTTATCATGAAAAGAACAATATGCATTCATTAAATTGTGTTAAAAATAAAATATCAAATACTTATATTGTTCCTTCTGATGTATATTTTTATGAAAATCCATTTTCAAAATATGAAGGATACTCTTGGTATATGATATCTGATGAAAAAAGTAGCTCTAGTTATATAAAAGAAAATAGAAAAAGAGAAATAGTAATAACTAAAGATAAAAAATCAGCAAATCAAATGGTAGGAGTAAGTTTTATATCTAAAAATGATTCAACAGAAGTAAAAAAATTATTAGATAAATATTCAAAAAAATCTGAATATGATAATTGTTTTTGGGAAGATGCTTTGATAAAATCTGGATTTAAGTTTTATTCTAAAAAAGTAAAATATAATGAATATATAGAGATAAACACTTATGAAAAACTTAGAGAAGTTGATGAGAATTCTAAAGATTTAGAATCGGATAAAATTGATGTTATATCTGAAGTTTTTAATGTTGATAAAAATGACATTGTTAATATTAAGACACTAAAAAAAGGGATGACTAACAGATCTTTCTTATTTACTGTAAAAAATCAGAAGTATATTATGAGAATACCTGGTGAAGGTACTGATAAATTTATAAATAGGAATGAAGAAGCAGAGGTGTATAATTTAATAAAAGAATATAATTTATGCGATGATATTATATATATAAATCCTGATAATGGATATAAAATTACTAAATATATTGAAAATTCAAGAGTTTGTAATTATGAAAATAATGAAGATTTAAATAAGGCTATGAAATTTTTAAGAGAATTTCATAATAAAAAATTGAAAGTAAACCATGAGTTTAATCTTTATGAAAAATTAGAATATTATCAAAGTTTATGGATTGTAGATAAGTCAATTTATATTGATTATGAAGAAACAAAAGAAAAGATATATAAATTAAAAAATTTTATTGATGAAAATAAAAATGAATTCATATTATGCCATATAGATGCAAATGTTGATAATTATTTGTTCTTTAAAAACTCGGATTCTAAAGAAGAAATAAGATTGATAGATTGGGAATATGCTTCAATGCAAGATCCGTTGCTTGATATTGCGATGTTTTGTATATATTCTTTACTAAATCAAAAGGATGTTGATAAAGTTATAGACACATATTTTAAAGGTGAAACTGTTGAAAAAGATAGAAATTTAATTTATGCATATATTGCTGTATCCGGATTAGTATGGAGTAATTGGTGTGAAATAAAAAGTCAACTTGGAATTGAATATGGAGAATACTCAATTGCACAATATAGATATGCTAAAGATTACTATAAAATATTAAAAAATAAAGGAATTGTAGACTAATGTACAAAGTAGATAATGCAATAATATTAGCGGCAGGAGCATCGAGCAGATTTGCACCACTTTCCTATGAAATGCCTAAGGGATTAGTTGTTGTTAGGGGAGAAGTACTAATTGAAAGACAAATAAAGCAAATAAAAGAGAAAGGTATTGATGAAATAATAGTTGTTACGGGATATCAATCTGAAAAATTTAATTATTTATCAGAAAAATTTGGAGTTAAAATAATTCAAAATACTCAATATGATAGACGTAACAATAATTCAAGTATTTATGTTGTTAGGGATTATTTGAAAAATTCATATATTTGTTCAGTAGATAACTATTTTAATGAAAATCCATTTGAAAAATATGTAGAGGATAGCTATTATTCAGTTTTATACAGCAAAGAATTTATTGATGAGTGGTGTGTAACGTATGATGATGAAGAATATATTACAGGAGTTAAAATAGGAGCGGAGGATTCATGGTATATGCTGGGACATACCTTTTGGAATGAAAATTTTTCAAAAAGATTTAAGGAAATTTTAGAATTAGTTTATGATGACGAAAATACTTATGATTTACTATGGGAAAGCATATATTTAAATCATCTTGACACATTGAAAATGAAGATAAGAAAATATCCTGATAATTTTATATTTGAGTTCGATTCATTAAATGAATTAAGAGAATTTGATATAAGTTATATTGGTGATACCAGATCTAAAATTATAAAATCAATAGCCTTAAAATTAAATTGTTTAGAATCTGAACTTAATAATTTTGTGGCTACAAAAGATTTTATAAAAGCAAATGGATTTGATTTTAATTTTAATAATAAAATTTTCCATTATGATTATGAAACAAAAAAATTAGTGCAAAAAGGAGAAAACAATGATTAGCGGTTTATTATCAGGTATATTATGGGCATTAGACACAGTTATTTTAAGTATAGTTTTGGCAAGTACAAATTATGTTTCTACACCGGAAGCTCTAATGTTCGCTCCATTTGTTAGTACTTTTTTACATGATTTGTTTTCATCTATATGGATGATAATAATCACTATCGTAAAAAAACAAACAAATGAGATAAAAAGAGCCTTAAGTACTAAAAGTGGTAAATTTATAATTTTGGGTGCGTTATTAGGTGGACCGATAGGAATGTCGGGATATGTAATAGCCATTAATAATATTGGTCCGGGATTGACATCTATTATATCCTCAATTTATCCGGCGGTTGGAGTAATATTTTCTATAATTTTTTTAAAAGAAAAAGTTAAACCGATTCAGATATTTGGATTAATATTGAGTATTTTAGGTGTAATATTTTTAAGTTATCAAGCTAATAAAGATTTTGCAGGGGGAAATTTAATTTTAGGATTTGTAGCGGGTATAGTTTGCTGTTTAGGTTGGGCTTCAGAAGCTGTAATAGTGGGATATGGGATGAAAGATGAAGGAATAAGTGATGAAAATGCATTATTCATTAGACAAATGTCATCAAGCATATTTTATGGAGTTGTTATTTTAACATTTTTAGGAGCATGGAAGTTCACATTTTCAAATATATATACAAGTTCAACATTATATGTATTAATAGCGGGCGTATTTGGAACAATGTCCTATTTAATGTATTATAGAGCAATTAATAAAATAGGAGCATCTAAAGCTATGCCTTTAAATATAACATATACTGCATGGTCTGTATTTTTTTCGTTTATAATATTAAAACAAAGTATAACATTATACAGCATAATACTAGGATTAATTATAATTTTAGGTTCTATAATTTCCAGTGTAGATTTGAAAGAATTGAAAAATTGAATAAATTTCTTACTGTCATAATATTAGGAGAAAAAATGCTTAAAAGAATTATTAAATTATTAGTTGTTTTGATGGTTATAATAATTTATCCGTCAAATGTATTTGCACAGGTAAAATATTATCAATCTGATTTTCAAAAAAAAGAATTAGAGGAAATTAAAAAGAAATTTGATAAACTTAAAACTAATTTTATAGGTTTAAGTGATGATGTCGAAGAAATAGAAGATTTAAATTTAGAAGATAATGGATTATTTATTTATTATCAACCATATTTTCTTCAAAAAGACAAAATTAATAAGGAATAAGTTAGAAAAGCTTTAGATGAATCTGAAGTATTTTTAGATATTGCATATGATATAAGTGTAGAAAAGAAAAATAAAATAAAAGACAAGTTAGAAAAAGAGTTATCTGATGTACCAAATATTAATACATTGATATATGGAATATATAGGAATGATAATGGAATAAATATTTTAGATTATACAAAAGGATATGAAGTAAAAAAAGCAAGGATGAAAAATGTTTATAATCGTGACTTGTGTTCATTTACAGATGGTATTAGAGGAAATTTTGGGTCAAATAATAGATTGATAGATAAATTTTTTAAAAAATATAATAAAAATCCAGAAGAAGTTTATGTTTTTTCCAGTCTAAATGGAACAAGGAGATTAATGTTTGCTTTTTTTGACAAAGATAACAAAATTAAGTTTGTTGACCTTCACGAGATAAGAAAAAGATTTGAAGAAAATAATTTTAATGAAACTGAAGAAAATAAGATATTTTACACAGTTGAAGATATGAGAAAGGAAATACCTGTAGATAAAGGAAATAATGAAATAATTTTATATGGTGATAAATCTTATAAAAATAAGGTAAAACAAAGTGTAGATACAGTAGTAGCAAAAAAGAATTCTGATTACAAAAATGATAATAAAAAAGAAAAAAATAGTTCATCTATAAATACAATAATTTACGCATCTTTAGGAATAATAGTAATTTCAGGAATTTTCTTTACAATATTTAAGATAAAAAAAGATAAAAAAAGATAAAAGATAGTTTCCACAAAAATCATTATAAAAATGAAAATTTGTCGGAAACTATTTAATTTTCTCAAAATATTGACAATTATCGTGCATATGATAAACTAAAAAAGCAAAATAATATTTAGGAGGAAATTATGAATTTTATAGATGTTTTAGTGAAGACACTTCAAACACAAAAAATTAATACAGCAATTTTTGCAAGTTTAGCAATCATTTTATTTGGTTACTATTTAAGAAAAAAAGAAGTTTTTAATGAAAATACAGGTAAAATACTTACAAAAGTAGTATTATCAGTATCTTTACCTGCATTGGCATTGAAATCATTTATGGCAGATATTAACCCGGAAACATTAAACAAAGGTATGGGTATTTTAATTTGGGGTATCGCAGTTTATATTGTACTTATTATATTAACAATACCAATGTATGCTCAATATAAGGGTGATGAAAATGATACTTTAAGAATTTTATCTATTTTCGGCTCAACAACATTCTTTGGTATTCCAATTGTTACAGCTATTTATGGGCCTCAAGGTGCGTTATATGCATCAATATTTAATATTGGATATAGAATTTTCTTATACTCATATGCGTATATAAAGATGAGTAACTTAAAGATGACATCTGATAATTTGAAGAAAATGTTTTTAAATCCAATCGTAATTGCAACATTTTTAGGACTATTTATTTGGATATTCCAAGCCTACTTACCACAAGTTGATGTAACATTTGCAGATAAAACAGGTAAAATGGTAGAAAAATCATTTGCATTCTTAAGATTGGACAAAACATTCCCACAATTTTTCCAAGTATTGACATATTTAGCAAGTTTAGCCTCACCATTAGCATGGTTGGCAATTGGTTCAACATTAGGTTCAGTAAGCTTCAAAACTGCTATTTCAGACAAGAAAACTTGGTATTATACAGTTATGAAATTAATAGCTGTGCCTGCAATTAACGTAATAGCTTTAATTGGTTTAAGATTAGTTGGATTCCCAATTGATTTAGTTGGATTAGGAACAGTTGTAATCATGATGGCTACACCACCAGCAACAGTTGCAGTAGCATATGCTATTAGTAATGATAAAGATGCCTTATTAGCTTCAAACGCATCATTATTAGCAACATTAGGAGCAGTTTTAATGGCTCCAATTTGGATAGTTGTTGTTCAAGTTTTAGGACATACAGGATTATTTTAATATAATTAGTTAAAAAGTTATTTAAATATAAAAGGGGAAATATATGACACTTAAAATTGCATGTTATGGAGTAAGACCAAATGAAGTGGAATCATTTAAGAAATATAATAAATATGGATATGATTTGGTGCTTATAGAAGAGTTATTATCACATGATAATATTGAAACAGCTAAGGGTTGTAATGCGGTTATGTTAAGGGGAAACTGTGTTGCAGATAGACAAAATTTAGAAAAATTAAAAGAATATGGAATAGATTTAGTTTTTACAAGAACGGTAGGATTTAATCATATTGATTTGAATGTTACTAAAGAATTAGGACAAAGAGTAGCTAGAGTACCAGCATATTCACCAAATTCAGTAGCAGAATTGTCGGTAACATTGGCAATGATGCTTTTAAGACATACAGCACATACTGTAAATAAAACAAGCAATTATGATTTTCGTGTAGATCCTGTTATGTTTAGTAAAGAAATTAGAAATTGTAAAGTTGGTATAATAGGAACTGGTAAAATCGGTCTTACTGAAGCTAAATTATTTAAGGGGCTAGGAGCTGACATTTTGGGATATGATATTTATCAAAGTGAAGATGCTAAAAAGGTATTAAAATTTGTTGAATTAGAAGAATTATTAAATGAATCAGATATCGTAAGTATTCATGTTCCATATATTAAAGGTCAAAATGACAAGATGATAAATGATGAGTTTATTTCAAAAATGAAAGATGGAGCAATACTTATAAATACAGCTCGTGGAGAAGTACAAGATAATGAGGCGATTTTAAGAGCGTTGAAGTCAAATAAATTAGATGGATTTGGTACTGATGTATTTGCAAATGAAACTGCATTTTTCTTCAAAAAATTTAATAGTGGAGATGAAATATCAGACAAGGTTGTTAGAGAATTAGTTGATATGTATCCAAAAGTGCTTGTTACACCCCATGTAGGCTCAAATACAGATGAAGCATTGAAAAACATGATTGAAATTACATTAGATAATTTCAATGACATATTAACAACTGGTAAAACTGTAAATGAAGTAGGAATTATATAATATATAAGTAGTTGTATTAAGTAATTAATTGTGTTATAATTACATGGTTAAGAACTAAATAAAAGTGAAAGAGGTGATATTATGAAAAAGAATTTACATCCTGAATACCATCCAGTAATATTTTTAGATACATCTACAGGATACAAGTTCCTATCCGGATCTACTAAAACATCAAATGAAACGATGAAATGGGAAGACGGAAATGAATATCAAGTTATTCGTGTTGAAGTATCTTCGGATTCACATCCATTTTATACTGGAGCACAAAGAGTTGTTGAACGTGGTGGTAGAGTAGAAAGATTTAAGAAAAAATACAATATTGGTTAATTTTAAATTAAATTTTATACATTATAGCAGATTAGCTGATGAGAAGTAATTTTTTAGTTATTTTTCATCAGCTTTTTTATATATATTTTTTTGATATAATAAAATATTTTGTAATTAATTTGTAACTTTTTTAATTTAGTGATAAAATAAATAATGTTAAATATAAACAATAGGAGTTATAATGAAGTATTTTAAAAATATAAAAAAAATTATATTATTAGCATATGTGTTAGTAATATTTCTTTTAAATAATACGGTTTATGCTACTGAGAGTATTGATGGTGAAAATTATGAGTGGCAGATTATTGATAATAAAAAATATTATATTGATAATATGAGTGGATCTATAAAAACAGGCTGGGAATATATAGACGGTAAATGGTATTATCTGGATGAAGAAAATGGAGCTATGAAAACAGGTTGGAAATATGTAGATAGTAAATGGTATTATCTGGATGAAGAAAATGGAGCTATGAGAACAGGTTGGGAATATGTAGACGGTAAATGGTATTATTTGGATGAAGAAAATGGAGCTATGAGAACAGGTTGGAAATATATAAATAGCAAATGGTATTACTTAAGTAAAAGTGGAGCTATGAAAACAGGCTGGGAATATATAAATAGCAAATGGTATTATTTAAGTAAAAGCGGAGCTATGAAAACAGGCTGGGAATATATAAATGGTAAATGGTATTATTTGGATAAACAAAGTGGACAGATGAGGGTTGGCTGGCTTAATATTGATGATAACTATTATTTTTTAAATAAAAATAATGGACATTTAGTTTATGGAAATTTTGAAATTGATAATAAACAATATTTTACAGATAAATTAGGACGAGCATTTTTAAAAAATGATGTTAAGGTTAATGACTCCAAAACTATTTATGCTAAAACATTATCAATAACTAATAGTGTAGAAGACTTACCTGCTATAAAGAGTTCTTCTCCTCAAAAATATAAAATTGATAGATTTGAGTGGTTGGGAGTTATATATTGGAATCGTAATAAGTTTACTTATTATTCTGAAAGAGTATTACCCGGAGGAGGTTTGGATATCCCTGGAAGAATTACAAGAAATGGATTTGTAACAGATAAAGACGGGTACATAGTTTTGGCCTCAAATATTTTGGTAAAAAAAGGAACAATAATAGATACTCCTTTTGGTGCTCAGGGCAAGGTTTATGATAGATGTGAAGCATGTTCTTTAGATTGGTTTGATGTTTATACTAGATAAAAAAGAACTATTTAATGTAGAAATATTAATCATAATATTTTAACTTTTTTGTAATTTAAAAATTGTATTTTAATATTATGTTTAGGTTAAGAATATGAAAAAATATAAAAGAAATATAGATGATTCATTTTTTTGGATTGAATTTTATAAAAATAATAATATACAATTTAAAAATTTAATAATTGAAGAGATTAAAGGAAGTAAGTTTACTGATAGTATATTTAATTCAAAAAATAATCAAGATATTATAAGCCTAAGATATGATATTGTTGATAGAGATGGTAAAACAATTTCTCATATTGAAACGAAAATATTAAAAAGGAGTTTTGATTGTTCGATATCAAATACTAAGAGCTTAATAAAAATTTTGAAATATGAAAAGTCTAAAATAGAAATTTCCAATTTATTTGAAAGAACACTTATGAGTGTTTATACAAGTGAACGTGAAATTGGAAGTTTTAATAATAATTTAGGTGATAAAATTTTATTAATCAGGACAAAATATTTATCAAATGCGGATGTTGTTATGTATAAAGAAGAATTTACGGATTTGTACACATTTATATTTGAGGATAAGTATGATGAAAGAGTTTCTATATAAAAAAGTACAGGACTATTTAATAAATAAAATCTCATCATTAGAATTTAAGCCTGGCTCAAAAATACCATCTGAGCGTAAAATAGCTGAAGAGCTTAATATAAGTAGAATGACTGTGAAAAATGCAATTTCTAAACTTGTAGATGATAGAATACTATATAGGCTTAAGGGGAGCGGTACATATGTAGCTAATATTAAAGATTCTAGAGGAAAGATGATTGTATCTAGCTTTACCCCGGATTCATTTAATATGAATATGTCTGTTTTAGGAAAATACACTCACAGTGTGGTAATTTCTTTTAAAGTGTTATATGATGATAAAAATTTAAGTCAAATATTTGAAGCTACTAAGGATTTTTATGAACTATGTAGATTAAGATATGTTGATGATAAACCATTAAGTTTGGAATATACTTATTTTCCTTTTTATAGATTTATAGATGCTATAAAATATGATTTTTCTAAGTTATCGCTTTATGAATATATGGATCATAAAAGTAATAGACCAATAAAATTTGATAAACAAACAGAAGTTGTAATTGATGAAAAGGTAAATAAAATTTTAGAGATAAAAAAATCTACACCAATATTTAAAACTACTTATATAGGTCGTACAAGAGAAAATATCATTGTAGAATACACAAATTCATATGTTAATCTACAAGATATTGAGTTTAAATATATTAGAACTATTTAAGTGGTTTATAAAGTGGTTTATAAAATAAGGCAAATGTTATGAATACATTTGCCTTATTTTTTTATGCGTGCTAATCTTTGATTACAAGAGAGGTGGTTATATGGAAATGAAAATAAGTGCTATGAATTGTCATTATAGGTATTTTACTCTTGAAAGTTTTTTTAAATATATTAGCAAAATTGGATTTAAATATGCTGAAATTTGGACATCACCGCAACATTTTTTTGTCGATTATATTCAAAATGATGATATAAATGTATTAAAAAATTTAAGTGAAAGATATGAAGTGAAAATTCATTGTATTTGTCCTGAACAGACTAATCCTAAGCCGCATAATATTGCTTCAAGAGATAAAAATATTATTGATAGAACGATAAAGTATTATAAAAGAATTATTGATATTGCAGAGAAAATAGGAGCTGAAAAGATAGTCACTACTTCTGGATGGGGATTTTTAGATGAAGATAAAGAAGAGGCATTAATAAGAAGTGTAGCAATGCAAAAGAAAATTTGTGATTATGCAGATAAAAAAAATATTAAAGTCTGTGTTGAAGCACTTCAACCAATAGAGTCAAATTTAGTAAATAACATTGAAGATTTATCATGTTATTTAGAAAAGGTTAATAGAGATAATTTGTTTATATGTTTGGATTTTGGAGCTATGGCAAAAGCTGGAGAAGATATAGAAGATTATTTTGAAAAATTTAAGGATAAAATATATCATATTCATTTTGTAGATGGAAAACCAACGGGGCATTTAGCGATAGGAGATGGCGAAAGAAATTATAAAGTAGATCTAGAAAAATTACAGAATTATGGCTATAAAAATTATTTATCTTTAGAAATTGCATCAGATAAATACTATGCTTGTCCATTTATGGCGGATAAAAAATCATTTGAAAATATAGGGGGGTTTTATGATAGTTTTAACAAGGGTAGATCATAGATTGTTACATGGTCAGGTAGCATTTTCGTGGACAAATTCACTAGGAGCTGATGCTATTTTAATTGCAAATGATGATGTGGTAAAAGATGAAATGTGGAAAACTACATTAAAATTAGCTAAACCAGTAGGTGTAAAATTAGTTATAAAGAATATAGAAGAAGCTATAAAATCAATAAATAGCGGAGTCACAGACAAATATAAATTACTTATAGTTGTAAGCTCTATAAAAGATGCAAAAAATTTAATTGATAATGTAGAAGAAATTAAATCATTAAACCTAGGGGGATCTAAACATTCTGAAAATTCAAGGGCTTTAGGAAAATCATTCTATATAACAGAAGATGAAGAAAAAATGTTGAGAGAATTGATTGATAAAGGCATTGAAGTTGAATTGAGACAAGTAGCAAATGAAAGCAAAAAAGATGTTAAAACTTTAATATAAAAAGGAGGAAAATATGAGTTTAACAGTACAAGCTTTAATTCTTGGTTTAATAGCTGCATTTGGAACATTTGATTATCAAATGGGAACTTTGTATATATTTAGACCGATAACATTGGGTCCACTTGTAGGATTATTATTTAATGATTTACATACGGGCCTTGTAGTAGGGGCGAATTTAGAATTGTTTTTTATGGGTGCAGTTTCTATTGGGGGATATTTACCGCCTGATGTAATTGTTGGAGGCGTATTAGGTACAGCTTTTGCAATTTCTACAAAGCAAGGAGCTGAAGTAGCATTAGCATTAGCAATGCCAATAGCGTTGTTATCATTAGCTATTGGAAATTTATTTGATATTATAGGTATATTTTCTTTAAGATGGGCTGATAAAGGAGCTAAAGAAGCAAATATTTCAAAGATAAAATGGACACATAGATTTATAGGATTTTTAACTATATTTAGAAGATTTATATTAGTATTTCTAGCATATAGACTGGGCGTTGACTCTATGAAAGTTGTACTCGAATCTGTACCGCAATTTGTAATAACAGGCTTAGGAGCAGCAGCAGGATTACTTCCGGCATTAGGTTTTGCGATGTTGATGAAAATGGTAATAAAAAAGGAATTAATTCCATTTTTCTTTATAGGATTTGTATTTAGTGCGTTTTTAAAAATGTCAACATTAGGAATTGCAATATTAGGGGTGTGTTATGTTTTAGTTACTTTTGGATTTTTAAGAAACAATACTAAACATGCAACTTCTCCAGATTTATTATCAAATGAAGTGTTAGAGGAGGTAGAGGATGATGATTTCTAATAAAGTTTTAACCAATAAGGATATTATAAAAATGTCAGTTAATGAGGGTTCTTTAGGTATGGAATTTTCATGGAATTATGAAAGACAAATGAATGTTGCATTTTGTATGATGATGGAACCGGCATTAAAGAAAATTTATCATGATGATCCTAAAGGGTATCAGGAAGCATTAGAAAGACATTTAGAATTTTTCAATATTACTCCACAATTTGCACCATTTGTTGGCGGGGTAGTTGCTTCAATGGAAGAGGCAGCTAAAGCCGGAGAGGTTGATTCTTCAGCAATCTCATCAATAAAAGCATCTTTAATGGGTCCGCTTTCGGGAATAGGTGATTCAGTATTTATTGGAGCAATAAGAATTATTGCTGTTAGTGTTGGATTGTCATTTGCGTTGCAGGGAAACCTTTTGGGACCGATATTATATTTCTTAATATATAACATTCCTGCATTCTTATTAAGAATAAAGGGTGCTCAAAAGGGATATAATTTAGGATTTTCATATTTGACAGAATTACAAAAATCTGGAGCGATGGATAAGTTAATGATGGCAGCTGGTATATTAGCTATGCTTTTAATAGGAGGTATGTCATCAGGGATGGTATATACTGAATTCGCAATAAAATTAGGACAAGGGGAAAGTGCAAAATCTCTTCAAGAGATATTGAATTCTATTATGCCGGGAATAGTCGGACTTTCAGTTACGTGGTTGTATTACTGGATGTTAAAAAAGAAAGTTAGTGTAATTTTGATGATAATTGTGACAGTTTTAGTTGGGATTGCAGGAGCTTATTTTGGAGTGTTTGCATAAAGTTATGGGGGTTAAAAAATGATAAAATTTGATGAAAAAAAACTATTTGAAAGCACAGTCGGAGCCTTGAAGTTAAGAAGTAAAATAAATGAAGTTGTTGATGAAGTTTGGAAAAAAGGATTTAAAAACATTTGTTGGCTTGGCGTTGGTGGCACATATGCATCATCTCTTCAAGTAGAGATTCATATGAGAGAGAAATCAAGCCTAGATTTCTTTGTTGAAAATGCTTGTGAATATTATGTAACAGGAAATAAAAAAATTGTAGATGATACATTAGTTATTTTATCATCAGTTTCAGGAACAACTGACGATATGATTAAGGCTTTAGAAATTTTAAGAAAAAAAACAAAAGCTACAGTATTAGCATTTATTGATAAAGAAAATACACCAATTGAAAAATACGCTGATTATGTAATCTCATATCCTGAAAATGAACAACTTAAATTTTTTATGGTAGCTGATAGATTTATGAATTTAGAAGGTGTTTTTGAAGACTATGAAGAATACTACAAAGAACTAGAGGTAAATTTACCAAATGCTTTAGTAAAAACTGCGTATGAAGCAGAAGAATTTGGTAAAAATTTTGCTGAGCTTCATCACGAAGATTCAATTCATTATTTTGTAGGAGCAGGAAATATGTATGGAGCTACATATTCATATGCTATGTGTTATTGGGAAGAACAACATTGGCTAAGAACGAAATCTATTCATAGTGGTGAATTTTTCCATGGAATGTTAGAAATTATCGAAAAAGATACAAACGTTACAGTATATGTTGGAGAAGATTCACAAAGGCCTTTAAGTGATAGAGTTGCAAAATTCCTACCTAGAGTGACTTCGAGATATA
Source organism: Helcococcus ovis (assembly GCF_004524775.2). NCBI lineage: Bacteria > Bacillati > Bacillota > Tissierellia > Tissierellales > Peptoniphilaceae > Helcococcus > Helcococcus ovis. Next base: position 312,664 of record NZ_CP119081.1, read on the forward strand.
CTATAATAGATACTAAAGATTATTCACTACCGGGAATAAGTGAAAAATATAGAGGGGCAATTTCTCATTTAGTAATGAAAGTAATAAATTCTAGAATTGATGCCTATATAGAAAAAATTAACTGTCATCCAACTGAAATTAGAAGGTATTACAGACAATTAAATTATTAGTGGGGTATTAAAAATATCTGCTCTGGGTTATTTCCGGCAGATATTTTTTATGAAATATATAATATTAACTTTTTTGTAATAATTTAACTTATTTTTTTACCTTTTTGTAATTTTTGTAATCTTTTTGTGATATAATTAATTTTAAAGAGTCGTATATTATGGAGAGAAAATTATGTCAGGTAGAAATAAATATATAAGATTAGCAGCGTATGTATTATCTGCGATTTTATTATTTGGTAATACAGCTATTAAATACGCATCTGAATTAAATCAAAAACTTGAAAGAGCAAAAAGTTCATTAAATAGTATTGATTCAGATATGAATAGTAGAGATGATAAAATAAATATCTATAGAAATGATATAAGCATTAATAAAAATAAAAAAAATTTGATTAACCAAGATTTAAATAAATTAAAAATTGAAAAAGAATCTTTGGAAAGTCAAGTTAATAATATAAATAGTAATATACGTAAAATATTGAATAAAATTTACGAAAATGAAATTCAGCTTATGGAAATAAAGCAACAAAAAGCTGAAAATGAAAAAGAGTTAAATAAAGTTAGATTTAAAATTGAGAAAAATACACAATTACTAAAAAAGAGATTAGAAATTATGTATAAAATGGGTGATGCTCAAAAAGTTGAAGTTTTACTTTCATCTGAAAATTTTAATGATTTTTTGTCAAGAAATAAGATGATGGCTGCTATTACTAAAAATGATAAGGAATTGATAGAATCGCTAAAAGGTGCTAAATTAAAATTGGATAAATTGACTACGGAATTAAATGGTCAAAAAAAGGTTTTAGAGATAACTAAAAAAAATTTAGAAAAAGAAAAAACTGAATTACATAAACAAAAAACTGAAAAAGGTAAATTATTAGATAAAATCAAGAAACAAGAAGGGCAGCATTTAGAAAAGATAAGTCAATTAGATTATTTTATAAATGATTATGAATCAAAAATAAACGAAAGGATATCTGAAAAGAAAACTCTTCAAAATAAAAAAGCTTCATTAGAATTAGAAATTTCAAATATTGAAAAACAAATTACTTTAGAAACAGAAGCTGCAAAACTTGCTGAATTAAGAGATAAAAAAGAAGAATTAGAAAATATTGAAACAAAATCAGACTCCAATAAAGTTGTAAAGAATGAAGTTAAATCATCTTTTATAAGTAGTTCTCCACTGGAATATACAATAAATGAATTTAAATGGCGTGGAGTAATTTATTGGGGTGGACATAAGTTTACTTATTACTCTGAAAGTGTTTTGCCGGGATATGGACTAAGTATACCTGGAAGACATATAAGTAAGTTGGGATATGTAACTGATAAAGATGGGTATATAGTTTTAGCATCAAATCCTAGTATAGCAATAGGTACAGTTATTGATACGCCTTTTGGAGCTAAAGGTAAAGTTTATGATAGATGTGAATCATGCACATTAGATTTGTTTGATGTATATATAAAATAATTTAGATTACTAAGTTATTTTCAAATATCCTTTAAGACGAAGTTAGTGCTTGTAAAGAATTAAAGTAATATATAGAGATTCTTTGTTAAGTACCCTAGGGGCACAAGTAGAGTTGGTGGAAATTAAAGTAATAAAATGAGAGAATTAGAGACTAAAATTTCTAATTCTTTTTTATTGTGTATTATTCTTTTAAATTTTTTGGTAACAATACTTATTGCATATATTTTTAATATCTTTCTAAGAAATAAAACTAAAATACTGAAAAAATAAAAAATAGTTTTATATTTTTCATTGTATTTTGGTAGAATAGAACCAAAAAATTGAAAAATGAATAAATAGTTTGAAATTTCGGAAAGATTTAGAGGTAATTTTGAGAAGATATAGAACCAAAAAATTGAAAAATGAATAAATGGTTTGAAATTTCGGAAAGATTTAGAGGTAATTTTGAGAAGATATAAAACCAAAAAATTGAAAAATGAATAAATGGTTTGAAATTTCGGGAAGATTTAGAGGTAATTTTGAGAAGATATAGAACCAAAAAATTGAAAAATAAATAAATGGTTTGATTCCGTTATCACCTCACCTTTATCAATTCACCTTTATCACCTCACCTTAAACATAAGCGGTAAGGGAAATACTTTATCATCAACACTACTTAGTGTAAAATATTTTAAGATTAAATAGATATATAGTAATTGGTATTTCCTAATTATACCTATTATAATATTAAATTTTTGAGTATATCTCATACTAAATTTTTATACTTCAAGATTATGTAAAATGAATGTTTTATGATATAATTAATTGTCATAGAATATGTATATCAGGGGTGTATATGAAAGATGTAACAATAAATGATTTATTAAATGGAAATTATAGATTTACAAAAACGGTTTTGCAATATATTTTAGATTATACATTAGCTGATATTTTTCAAAATAGATTTAACATTATAAGCGAAGAAAAATATCTGGAATTTATGAAAATACAGGAAAAATTGAATGATAAAATTCCGTTACAATATGCGATAGGAAAATGGAATTTTTACAGTAGAGATTTTATTGTAGATGAAAATGTTTTAATTCCTAGACCGGAGACAGAATTGTTGGTTGATGAAGTTTTAAAGGAAAATTTAGAAGGAAAATCAATTTTAGATATTGGTACGGGTAGTGGGGCGATAGCTATTTCAATTGATTTAGAGTCATCAAATTGTAATGTTTATGCATCTGATATTTCAGTTGATGCATTGGATGTTGCTAAGAAAAATGCGGCTAAGTTTAATTCAAATGTAAAATTTATAGAATCAGATTTATTTCAAAATATTGATGGTAAATTTGATATAATAGTTTCAAATCCACCATATTTGAGTGAAGAAGAATATGATAAAGTTGATGAAATAATATACTATGAGCCTAAAAATGCTTTTGTGGGCGGTGAAAAGGGATTTGAAATTTATGAAAAAATAATAAAGGATGCCTCAAAATATTTGAATGAAAATGGTAAAATATTTTTTGAAATTGGATATATGCAGGCTGAAATTGTAAGAGATTTGCTTTTGAATCATGGATATAATAATATTAAAATTAAGAAGGATTATGGGAATTTAGATAGGATAGTAATAGGTGAGTTATGTTTGAAAAATTAGAATTAACAAAAGAAAAATATTATCAGTTAGAGAAGAAATTGGCTACTCCGGAGCTATTAGCTAATATGGATGTATGGCAGAAAGTTAATAGAGAGTATGTTGACATCAAGCCTTTAGTTGAAGCATATGAAGAATATAGAAAAAATGAAAATCTTATTGAAGAAAATAAGGAAATGTTAAAAATGGCTGATGAGCAGGAAATGAAAGATTTACTAAATGAGGAAATTGTTGAAGCTAAAGAAAATTTAGTGAATTTAGAAGAAAAAATAACATTTTTACTTGTTCCAAAAGATCCAAATGACTATAAAAATGTATATGTAGAAATAAGATCTGGTGCAGGGGGAGATGAGGCTGGATTATTTGCTGGTGAATTGTATAGAATGTACCAAATGTATTCAAATAAACAAGGATATAAAATTGAAGTAGTTTCACTTTCAGAACAGGGAATTGGTGGAATTAAAGAAGTTATATTTATGGTTAAAGGAGAAGGAGCATATTCTAAATTAAAATATGAATCAGGAGTTCATAGAGTTCAAAGAGTACCTCAAACAGAAACGTCAGGACGTATTCATACTTCAACTGCGACAGTTGCTGTTTTACCTGAAGCTGAAAAAGTCGATGTTGAAATCAACGAAGCTACAGAATTAAGAATTGATTACTTTAGATCATCTGGTGCAGGCGGACAACATGTTAATACAACTGACTCTGCAGTACGTATAACTCACATTCCTTCAGGAATAGTAGTGTCTATGCAAGATGAAAAATCTCAACATAAAAATAGAGATAAAGCTATGAAGATTCTTTACCAAAAATTATACGAACACAAATTAGAGGAACAACAAAAAGAGCTTTCAGAAGATAGGAAATCTCAAGTAGGTACAGGAGATAGATCTGAAAAAATTAGAACATATAATTTCCCTCAAGGAAGAGTAACAGATCATAGAATAAATAAGACTATTTATCAACTTGATGCATTTTTAGATGGGAATATTGAAGAAATGATAGATGCTTTAATTTTAGAGGATCAAACAAAAAAATTAGCACTTTCTCAACAATAGGTAAAAATTAGATATGAAAAAAATATTTATTATATGCTTGTTAGTTTTTGTTCTTTTTGGGTGTTCTAGAAATTCAATTGTAAGTAAAAACGGAGATAGGTCAGCTGCCGAATATTTTAAGAAGTTTTATGTTCAAGATATCAATGGTGTAAAAGTTGACTTTATAAACTATGAAACATTTAATAAATTAAAAACTCAAACAAATAAATTTGTAATTGTATATTCTAGTTTGAAGTGTGAATATTGCAAAAAATTTGTGCAGGAATTATTTAAGCTTTTGAATGAACATAAGTTAGATCATATATATTTTATGAAATTTGACGAAATGTCGTATGATAATCAAAAAAAAGTTTCTAGTACATTTTCAGATAGTATAATTCCAACAGTTCAATTTTTTAATAGTGGAAATGTAACTGAATTTCAAGGTGAGTTCGATTTATTAAAACTTTCAAATATGGTTGATGAATTTAAGAAGGAGATTAAATAAAATGGATAATTCAAAAGATTTGTATCTTGATAATTCGTTAATTAGTTCATTTGTTGGTAATCCATTATTTAATGATATTTATTTAGAACATAATTCTTTACCGGAAATTGATTTTAACGAAATTAATACAGAGTCTGAAATATTTGGGAAAAAAATAGCATTTCCTTTAATAATTAATGCTATGGTAGGTGGATCCGAAAGAGGATTTGATGTAAATCAAACTTTATTTTCAATAGCTAAAGAATTTAATTTACCATTTTCTGTTGGTGCACAAGATGGCAATATTTATAATGAACAGTCAAAGCTATACATTGATGAAGTTGAACATGGACAAAGTTATCATGGAGTTGTTTTATCTAATTTAAGTGTAAAGTCTGATTTAGAAACTGTAAAAAAAGCAATGGAAGTAATTAATAGTGATGGCATATCATTATATTTAAATTCTGCTCAAGAAATAATAAGTTCTGAAGGTAAACCGGATTTTAAAAATATTTTAGATAATATTAGAAATCTTACTAAAGAGTATTCTTCAAAAATTATTATTAAAGAAAAGTGTCTGGGAATGTCAAAACAAACTGTTCAAAGTTTAGTTGATGCAGGAGTTAAATACATTGACATATCAGGCTATGGAGGTACTAATTTCATAGAAATGGAAAATCTTAGAAATTATCATGAGGATTTTTCTGATTTGTATGACTGGGGTATCCCTACTGCGAAATCAATTATAAATGCTAGAAGTTCAAGTGATACAGTAAAAATCATAGCTAGTGGTGGTATAAAAACAGGATTAGATGTAGTGAAATCATTGGTGATTGGTGCTGATTATGTTGGAATAAGTGGGGAATTATTAAAATATTTACTTCATGGCGGATATAATCAAGCTAAAAAATATTTAGAAGATTTAATATACAAGACAAAAGTTGTTATGTTTCTTTTAGGTGTCAAAAACATCAACGAATTAAAAAATGTAGAATATAAGATAACGGGAAGATTAAGAGAAATATTATGAAAGAATATAAACAAAAAATTGCTACTAAAGGACAATTAAAATTAATAATATTTACGGATTTATTGATCTTTATAGCTATAGGGGTTATTATCTATGAATCATATAAAAAAATAAATCATTTTACATCATATCTCTTATTGGGAAGTGTTTTTATTTTGATGGGAGTAAACCAGTACATTTATTATAAAAATAATGGTGGAATTAGATATGTAATTTTGACATCATTATATTCATTAATTGGATTAGCTATGATATTATTTAGACTTTTTATGTAGTGGTTTTAATTTTGGAATATAATAAATTTTATAATTTTTTGCTTGAAAAGTTAGAAATTTTTTTGTTGAAATATTAAATATATCTTTAAAAACATAAAAATTTTTGTAATTACCGTAAATATTAATAGCCAAATAAAAAAAGATTTAACTATTTTTATTAAATACAATTTTTAATAAAAATGTTAAATCTTTTAATGTTTGTTATTTACAAATTACATTAACACCTTTGACATTTAAGCCTAGCATTGTGTTAATTTGTTCTTTTAGTGCTTTTTGAACATTTTCTGATGTTTCATATATGTTTTTATTTTCTTTTACATGAATAGTTAATGCAATTTCAATGTTGTTATCACTTATAACTGCAACTATTCCTTCTTTTTTATTTTTTTCTAACTTTTTGTTTTTGTAGCCAGTTACATATTCTACATTTTCAACCTGTAATGCTGTTTCTGCAATAAGTTGATCAATAATGTCATTTGAAATCTTAACTGAGCCGTGTTTAAAATCGGTCATATTATCCTCCGTTTCTCTATAGGTATATTATAAATAATAAAAATGATTAATGCAAATATGTTTAATTGATTATTTTATGATATAATTTTTTATTATAGGTAGGAGTTAAAAAGATGAAAAGAAGATATATTTCAGGAATAGATTTCTTAAAAGCTATAGCGATAATATCAGTAGTTTTGTATCATATTAATAGTAAAATGTTTCCTGGTGGATTTATAGGAGTTGATCTGTTTTTTGTTATATCCGGATATTTACTTGCTAATTCATTAGTTAATAAAAATAAAGAAAAAAATGGAGTTCCATTTTTCTCAACTATTGCTTCAAGAGTTAGACAGCTTTGGCCTGGACTATTTATTATGGTATTTATAATTACCATTTTGATAACTATATTTAATAAGCCTGTTTTAAATGTATCTCATTTTGATCCGATAGCCGGCATGACTTTTACTAGTAATTGGTGGTTAATTATAAATAAAGTAGGATATTTCGATAATTTTGTTGCAAATCCATTTAAGCATCTATGGTATATAGGAGTTATGTTTCAATCGTTTTTACTTATCCTATTTTTATTTAAGGGATTTTATAATTTTAGAATGACAAAAAATATCAATTTATTTATAATTTTAATTTCTGTCATAGGGGTTTTGAGTTATTTTTTACAAAATTATTTATATACATTTAATAATATGAGTAGAGTATATTATGGCACGGATACTAGGATTTATGAAATTATAATTGGAGTTGTTGGATATTTCTTTTATCCTATTGAAAAATTAAATTCTAAAAATGGCTTAAATAGATTTGGAGTTTCAAATATAGTATCTATAGTTTCAACTGCTTTATATGTATATTTAATTTTTAATGTTTCAGAAGTATATCCATGGGTTTATAGAATTGGATTTTTGATTTTTGCATTAAATTCTTTTGTAATGGTAATTTCATTCGGCTCGATTACAAATATTATAAGTAAAATATTTTCATATATTCCACCTGTTATTGGTATAGGTAAAATGTCATATGGTATATATTTATGGCATTTTCCAATCATAATATTGACTCAAATGCATAATGAATTAGGTAATCCAAATCCTTGGTTTACAGCATTTAGGATTATAGTTACGTTATTAATCGCTTATGTAATTAATTTGAAAATAGAAAAGCCGATTTCAAGATATGGATTTATAAATTCATTTGAAAAAAAGGGATGGATTATGTTATCTAAAAGCATAGTATTTTATGTTTTTTTAGGAATGTTTGTTATAGGAGTTTCGGGAGTATCAGTTCCATATATTTCTACGATATTTATTGATGAAAGTAAAAATATAAAACTTGCTGATGAAATTAAGATGAATAATAACGTAGAAAAAAATAGAACAAAAAATAAGGAAGATAATAAAAATAAAGAAAATATAGATAAAAAGGAAAAATCAGAAATTCAAAAAAATAATAAGAATATAAAAATTAATTATAAAATTGTTTTAGTAGGAGATTCATTAGGAGTAAATGTAGGTTCGAGAATTAGTGATTTATACCCGGATTCAATAATTGACGCTAAAATTAGTAGACAATTATATAATTCATTACCGGTTTTTGAACAATATAAAAAATATGATTCAGAAAATACAGCATTAGTTGTAATACTTGGAACAAATGGTTTTTTCTCAGAATCTGATTTAGATAATATAGTAAAATTGTATCCAAAGAGTAGAAAAGTATTTATTAATGTAAAAATGCCCTATAGTTGGGAAAAACAAGTTAATGAAACATATGCAAATTATGTAAAAAAACATCCGGATATAAAACTTGTAGATTGGTATTCTGTAGCATCTAAAAATCCGGATTATCTAGCATCAGATCAAACTCATTTAATGTATAATGGTGTTGATAAAATGGTGGAGTTAATTATTAAAGAGTTACAAAATTAGACTATACCTTGCTATAATAAAAAAATATGGTTTAAATTGAAAGAGGAGAAGATGTCAAATAGACAAATTTATATTGAAGCATATTCAAAATTTATATTTTATAAATATATTTATAAAATATTTTTAGAACAAAAATATATAGAGTATTTTTCTAAATATGATATAGAAAAAATGGAATTGATTTATCAAGCGATGATTTTAGATAAGGAGTTAGAAAATAAATTTATTTATGGGATTAATTCGGAATTTAATCATTTAAAATTTATGGGATTTTTAGCGAAAAATGAATATCTAAATTTAGAAAATAAAATTTTAAATATGAAAAATAAAAGCTTAAATTATAAAACAAATTTAAGATATGTTGAAAGAATATTGAATGATAAATTTATGGAAAATACTAAAATTTTAATTGATAAGTTTGATCCTTTTTTGAATGAAGGTGATAATATTGAAGTCGTTTGGAATACAATAATGTATTCATTAGATACTGGACAGATAGAAGTTATTTTTGATTCTTTACTAAAATTTAGTGAAATAGAAAATGTAAAACAAAAAAGAATTACTTCTGAAAAATTAAATGAAAAATTAGAAGAAATAGATAAAAAAATAGAAGCATTAAATGATATGTTTCCATTTAATGTTGAAAATAACATATTAAGTAAAAATGAAATTAATAAAAAGATTGAAGAAATAAAAACTGAAATAAAAAAATCAGATAAAGCATTAAAAAATATTACAAATATGTATTTATATGTTAATGAATATAACGGATTAGAAAACTAATCTGTTATATATTTTATCTTAAATCATACTAAAATAGTATACATTTATTTGAAGGGAGAAATGATGTTACAGATTAGAAATTTACATGCTAAAGTAAAGGATAAAGAAATATTAAATGGTATAAATTTAGAAATCAATGATGGGGAAGTACATGTTATCATGGGACCAAATGGATCCGGGAAGTCTACATTGACGAAAGTGATTATGGATCATCCTGATTATAAAATGACTGATGGACAAATAATATTTTGTGGAGAAGATATTTCGGATCTATCTACTGATAAAAGAGCAAAATTAGGTATGTTTTTAAGCTTTCAAAATCCAGAAGAAGTAGAAGGTATAAGCGTTGAAAATTTTATTAGAACTGCACAGATTAATCTAACAGGAGAAAAATCTAAACTGTTAATGTTTAGAAGAGAACTAAAAAAACAATTACAAGAATTGGGGTTTGATAAAAGTTATGCTGAAAGATATTTAAATGTAGGTTTTTCCGGTGGGGAAAAGAAGAAAAATGAAATTTTACAAATGAAAATATTAAAACCTAAGTTTATAATGCTTGATGAAACTGATTCTGGGCTTGATATTGATGCTACTAAAATAGTATCAAAGGAAGTAAATTCATTTTTAACTGAGGAAAAATCTGCACTTATAATTACACATCATAGTTCAATTTTGGAAAATATCAAACCTGATAAAGTTCATGTAATGATTAACGGTAAAATTGTAAAAACTGGAGATGCTTCATTAATAAATGAAATTGAATTAAATGGATATCAACAATTTAGAGATGAGGTAAATAATGACTAAAAAATCAAAAATTGACGATATCGATAGAGGAAAATTTGATAAAAAAAATGAATTTGAATACTCTAAAATTTCAGAAAAAGGTTTGAATGAAGATATTGTAAAGTTGATTTCAGCTGAAAAAAATGAGCCGGATTGGATGCTTGAAAAAAGGTTAGAAGGAATGAGACTTTTTTTTGAGCAAGAAAATCCTATATGGGGTCCTGATTTATCAGAAGTTGATATAAATGAAATAACATTATATGTTAAGCCAAAATCTGGTGAAACAAATGTGTGGGATAATTTACCGGATGATATTAAACAAACATTTTATGATTTAGGGATACCCCAAGCTGAGATAAATTCCCTTGCCGGGGTAAGCGCACAATATGATTCGGAAATGGTTTATCATAATGTTAAAAATTATTTGACTGATTTGGGTGTTATTTATATAAATATGGAAGAAGCTGTACAAAAATATGCACCACTTTTGAAAAAATGGTTTGGGAAGGCAGTTGAACCTGATTTACACAAATATGCAGCACTACACTATGCTGTGTGGTCCGGAGGATCATTTGTTTATGTGCCTAAAGGACAATATGTAGATATCCCTATTCAATCATATTTTAGATTAAATGCTCCCGGAGCAGGACAATTTGAACATACATTTATTTATGTGGATGAAGGATCATATGTTCATTATATAGAAGGATGTTCCGCACCAAAATACAATGTAATAAACGTACATGCAGGAGCGGTTGAACTATTTGTAAGAGAAGGTGCTAAGTTAAGATATTCAACTATAGAAAATTGGTCCAGAAATATGTACAACTTAAATACTAAAAGAGGAATAGTTTGGGAAAATGCTCATTTAGAATGGGTTTCAGGATCTTTTGGGTCAAGAGTTTCAATGCTTTATCCTGCATCAATTTTAATTGGGAAAAATGCAAAATCAGACTATACTGGAATTTCATTTGCAAATTCAGGTCAAATTCTTGATACTGGAGCTAAAGTAGTTCATGCTGCACCAAATACATATTCTACAGTTAATTCAAGATCTATTTCAAAAAGTGGAGGACAAGCTATATATAGAGGACTTGTTCATTTTAATGAAAATGCCAAAGGCTCAAAATCCAATGTGAATTGTGAATCTTTGATGATTGATAATAAATCTGTATCAGATACAATTCCTGTAATGATTATTGAAAATGATGATGTTGATTTAGGGCATGAAGCAAAAATTGGTAGAATAGATGATTCTAAGATTTTTTATTTAATGAGTAGGGGTTTAAGTGAGGAAGATGCAAAAGCAATGCTTGTAAGGGGATTTGCTGAGCCTATAGCAAAAGAATTGCCAATGGAATATGCTGTAGAAATGAATAATTTAATTAATTTAGAATTAATAGGATCAATAGGTTAGGAGGAATTAATGAGAACAGAAGTTAATATAATTCCGGAAATTACCTGGAGATTTACAGAAGCAAATAGTAGAATTATAGATTTAAATGAAGTTGAATATAAACAATATTCTGATTCTGCAAATGAAAAAATTTCTGATGAATTTAACAAAATATTTGTAAATAAAAAATATGGTGTTTCAAGAGAAGTTTTAGAATTAAATCAAAAGTTAAAAAATTATGAAAAATTTTATGTTTTAGATGAAAATACTTGTTTAGAAGAAAATTTTTATTTTGACGAAAATAATAATTTTTTGTCTGATCAACATGGAATTTTTGCTAAAGAAAATACTGACTCAACATTAATTTTTGATTATAAATCGAGTGAAGATGTCGAAACATTTAAAAATTCCGTATTTAAGATAAAAGCTGAAAAAAATTCAAACTTAAAGATAGTTATAATTCAAAGATTATCAAATTTTTCAAAGAGTTTTTTATCAATTGTTTCAGATATTGATGAGGGGGCAAATGTTCATTTGGTTCATATTGAATTAGGGGCAAAAGAATCATATGCAAATTATAGAGCAATATTAGGAAGTGAGAAGGCGCATGCTGATATAAAAACAGCATATTTTGTAAATGAAGATAGATATTTGGATTTAGGCTATGAAATTACACATTTGGGTAGAAAAACTACATCGGATATGGTTATAAATGGGGTATTGAAGGACTTTGCAAAGAAAAGATTTGCTGGAACTTTGGATTTCAAAAAAGGTTGTACATTAGCACAAGGTAATGAAGAAGAATTTGTAACATTACTGGATCCAACAGTAAAAAATTGGGCTATACCATTATTACTTGCAAGAGAAGATGATATAGTAGGTAATCATGCTGCTTCAGCAGGCAGAATTGACAAGGATATGTTATTTTATATCACATCCAGAGGATTTGATTCCGAAGCAGCAAAGAGGATAATAATTGAATCAAAATTGAAACCTATTTTTGATTTAATTGGCAATGAAAAAATTTCTGAAGAATTATTGGAAGAATTAAGAAAAGGGATAAACTAATGAAAACTTCAAAAGTAAAAAATTTATTTCCATTTTTTACAAATGAATATAACAAACCGCTTGTATATTTAGATAGTGCCGCCACTACGCAAAAGCCCAAAATTGTAATAGATTCATTAAAAGAATATTATGAAATTTATAATGCAAATGCAAATCGTGGGGGATACAAATCTGCCATTAAATCATCTCAAATTTTGGAGTACACTAGAGAAATAGTACAAAAATACATCAATGCTTCAAAATCAGAAGAAGTAATATTTACTAAAAGTGCTACAGAAGGATTAAACCTAATTTCTAAATCTTATGGGTTAAATAATTTAAAACCGGGAGATGAAATCTTAATTTCAATTGCAGAACATCATGCAAATTTAATAACATGGCAAAAAGTTGCGAAAAAAACAGGTGCAAAGCTAGTTTATTTTTATCTAACAGATAATTATGAACTTGATATTGAAGATTTTAAGATGAAAATAAATGAAAATACAAAAATTGTTTCAGTAACTGCTGCATCAAATGTAATTCCTTTTAAGGTTCCAATCAAAGAAATCATTGACATTGCACATGAAAAAGGTGCAATAGTTGTGATCGATGCTGCACAAATAGTTTCGCATTCAAAAATTGATGTACAAGCATTAAATTGCGATTTTTTAGTTTTTTCAGGTCATAAAATGTATTCTGCTCAAGGAGTTGGAGTTGTATATGGTAAATATGATTTGTTAAAATCAATGGAACCATTTTTATTAGGTGGAGATATGATTGAGTATGTTTATGAACAAGATGTATTATATGCAGATTTACCGACTAAATTTGAAGCTGGTACACTTGATGTTGCAGCTATTTATTCATTGAATAAAGCTATTGATTTTATTGATTTAGTAGGAATGGAAACTATAAATGCAATTGAAAATGAAATTTTCAATTATGCACTTGAAGAGCTTAAAAAATTAGATTTTATTGAGTTGTATTTACCTGAAAAAACTAAAAATGGAAATTTAATAGCCTTTAATGTTAAAAATATTCATCCTCATGATGTGTCTCAAATTTTAGATTTTTATAATATTGCTATAAGGGTGGGGCATCACTGTGCACAACCACTTCATAGATATTTAGGTATAAATTCATCCTGTAGAATATCTTTTGCGTGTTATAATAGTACTGAGGATATTGATAAATTTATTCAAGGATTATATAGAGTTAAGGAAATATTTTATGGAAATTAATCAAATATATACAGAGTTGATAAGAGAACATAGTGTTGAGAGTGAGCATAAAAAAGCTCTTGAAGATAAAACGGATTCCAAACTTGGGGTAAATCCATCTTGTGGTGATGAGATAACATTAAATTTAAAAATAAAAGATAGAATAATAGAGGATGCTTCTTATGAAGGTATAGGTTGTGCTATTTCTCAGGCTTCTACTTCTATGATGATTGATGCAATCAAGGGGAAAACTATAGACGAAGCTAGAGATATTGTAAATACATTTTTAAATATGATAAAATCTTCTGTAGAAATAAGTGATTCAGATTTTAAAAAATTAGGAGATGCTGTAGCTTTACAAGGAATAAATAAATTGCCGGCAAGAGTTAAATGTGCTGTTTTAGCATGGAGAACTTTAGAACAAATAATTGAAAATCAATAAAAATAAAAGTTTGCTACGCTAGCTTTGCAGCTCCATTTCATGGGGCGTGGAGCAGTGTTGTTAGCAAACTTTTATTTTTATTTTTTTTGCAAAACGAAGTGATTATTAATTAATTTTAATAATTGCTTTTTTATTGCTTAAATTTTAACAAATAAACCGCTTTCAATCATTTTTTTTATAAAAAATACAATCGTGTAAAATGCTAACATTTTCATATGCTTTATTTTATTAAAATTAAAAAAGATTATGTTTTTGTTGATAAATTAAAATAAACAAGTTATTCTAAAAAAGAAAAATATATTAGGAGGCAGGAATGAAAAAGTTTACAAGAAGAATAGTGAGTTTGTTGCTAGTATTAACATTTATATTAGGAATTATACCTTTTAATATTTCTAAAGCAGCAACAGATGAGAATAAAAGTGAGCCGTTACTATTTGGATATTATAGAGTATGGCATGATATAAAGAATGGTAAGACTTTAGAAGGGCGTGGACCAGAAAATGGAGATCCTAAAGGTATCCAAAGAATGAGTGATTTACCTGAGGAATTGGATGTAGTATTTTTATTTATAGACCATATTGATTCCAATCTTCAGTATAGAACAAATCCTTTTTATAAGGAGTTACCAAATTATGTAAAAAAATTACATAATAATGGAACTAAAGTGGTTAGAACTATCGATATTTCTTTAGTTACAAACAAAGCTTTAGTACCTAAGGATGATTATAATGAAAAAGTTGAAAATAAGAGGCACTTTAGTAATGATAAAGAAGGATATAAACAACTTGCTAATTTAATTGTTGAAGAATATGTAAAAAGAGACAATTTAGATGGATTAGATATTGATATGGAAAAACAGTGGTTACCATCAGAGGAATTAAGTATGGCAATTGGTGTAATAAATGAAGTATCTAAATTATTGAAAGCGGAAGGTAAATTATTTATATTTGATACGGATAAAAAAGGTGATACTAAAATATTTCAAGATACTGCTGATAAATATGATTATGTATTATATCAATCATATAGACAAGAAGATTTAGATTATGTATTCGATACATTCAAATCAAAAATACCAGCATCGAAATTTGTGCCAGGGTTTTCATTCTATGAAGAGGGGGGAAATAAATGGTTTAATTTATCTGATGGATATTATGGAGCGTATTATAGAAATTATGATGCACCTTTAGAAAAAACTTTCGCATATAAGTGTGCAATGTGGCAACCTAGAAATAAAGCTGATGGTTTGAAAGGCGGAGTATTTGCATTCGCTGTAGAAAGATCTGGGATTAAAGATGGAGATAATACCTATAAATTAGCGAATTATGATGTTTTAAAGAAAATTGATGGTTACTTACATCAAAGTTATAAGTAAAATTGAAATAAACAATTAAAAATTCATTTTATATTTGAAATATATTTAAGGAGGTAAATATGAAAAAAATTACAAAAAATTTAGTTTGCTTGTCTCTAGCAACAATTTTAGCTTTGGGGATTAATCAAATCCAAAATGTTGTTAGGGCTGAGGGCAGAGAAACATTATCTGTAAAAAAAGATATCATTGATAGAAAAAATTTAATACCATTTGCAAGATGGTCAAGTGGAGATCCAATAAATAAGATTAATGATGGAGTAGTATCCTATCAGAATCAACCTGCAAATAGATGGACAGATTGGAAGCCATCAGATAGGTTAAAAGAAAATTGGGTAGGATTTGTATTTGGTTCATCAGTAGATATAAGAGAGGCAGATGTTTCAGGATTAGAAATTGATTTTTATTTTGATAATGGAGTAAGATTACCAAAATCTTATAAAGTTCAGTATTTTACAGGAGAATTGAATAATACTAATTTACCAAAAAAATATGGATTTGCAGAAAGTTCTATTTTAGATGAAAATAATAATTGGAAAGATGTTGAAATTGATAAGTATTCAAAACCTAATGAAAAATCAACAACTTATTTAAAATTTAAACCGGTAAAAACAAAAGCTATTAGAATTTTAATGGAAGCATATGAAAATAAATCCTTAGGTTTAACAGAATTAAAAGTTAATGGAGTTTTAACTAATACTAAACCGGTGAAATATGATTTAACTGATGAAAAAGTAAGAGATGAAATTAATAAGCTGGATAAACTTGGAGATAGTGCTAAGGATTTTACAGATAAAATTGGTTCTCAAACAAATAATTCTTTATTGGAAGCAGCGAAAAAAGCAAATGAATACATGAAAGAATTAGAAAATTTACCACTTCCTAAAAAACCAGTATTTTCAAAATTAAAAGCACCTATTTATGGTGGTTGGTTTAGAACATGGCATGATCAAAATTCTGAACCATTAGAAGATAGACCAAATTACTTTGGAGATATTCCAAAAGAAGTAGATTTAGCATTTGTATTTCATGATTGGACAAAACCATATAGTGAATTTTGGAAAAAACTTGCTTTAGAATATGTTCCAAAAATGAATGCTAGAGGACAAAGAGTAATCCGTACGATTGGTATTAAGACTATATATAGTGATATGAAAGATGAAAAAGGAAATTCTTTCCCAAATACAAGCGAGGGGAATAAAGCTAAAGCTAAATATATAGTAGATACCATAGTTAATAGATATGGATTAGATGGTATAGATATTGATATTGAATACCATGATAGTAGATATTATAGTGGTAAAGAAAATCAGGGTATAGAAATCATGAAAGAAATATCAAGGATACTAAAAGAGCAGGGTAAAATCTTTATGATTGACACAAATATGTCTGGTGAAGAAGAAATCTTAAAAGGGACTTATGATTTTAGTGATTATGTGCTATTACAGGCATATGGAAGATATTCTGATAGTCGTTTGAATAGAAGATGGGAAGGATTCAAGCCGTATATTAAGCCTGAAAAGTTTATTTTAGGATTCTCATTTTATGAAGAAAGAGATAGAAATGGCTGGAATGATATTTCTGATAGAGTAGAAGGTTCAGCAGCGGAAAGATACGCTAAATGGCAACCAGATAATGGTAAAAATGGTAAAAAAGCTGGTATAATAGGCTATGCTATTGACAGAGACGGTGTTGCATTTAGAGATGATAATATTTATACAACAAAATATGAATTATCAAAACAACTAAAGAGAGTTATGGAATATTCTGATGTTGAAGATGAAATAAAAGAAATCCAATCTTTAAAAAATTTGTCAAAAGAAGAAATTAATAAGTATGTTGATAGATTAAATAATGGTTTGAAAAATGGTGAAAAATTATTACCATATGAAATAGTTAATTTAGCTAAAAAAGCAGCGTTAAATAAAGAAAAAAACACAAAAAAGATAAATCCTAAATATGAAGTTGAAGTTTCTAATAAGAAAAAAAATGATAAATTGGATAAAAAGGTTATTAAATTAGAAAACAACATTAATAAAAATGGTGGTAATCCAAAAACATCTGATTCTGGTATTTTATTGTATGTAGCAGTGACAGCAATTTCAATAATTGGATTATCAGTTGTAAGAAAAAAGAATGATTAGACGTTTATTTTCTGATGAAATTTATTATTTTAAGATTATAATGTGATGTTACAAAATAGATAATAGATTTTAATAAAAATTTAAATAAATATATAAACAAGCCCCGGATTTTAATATCTGGGGCTTGTTTATTGTTAAAGTATTTAATGTTCATGATTATCAAAATAATCTTGAAGATAAGTATGAGGATCTTTTATATAAATATAATCTCCAACTCTTTTATTCGGATCTACTTTCATATGGACAAAGTGTGTATGATCATCGTGTTCTATAATATATCCATCCTCTTTTATTTCTATAATTTTTACGTAAATATCCGGTTTATTTGATTTGTATTGATGAATTTTTGGTGGATATTGGGAAAAGTCTGTTAAAATATATTGATCCCCAACAACCATAATCATATAATTGTCATTTTTCGTAAGTATAAGTGCTTGATTTTTAACTTTTTCAATATTTTTATCATTGAAAATTTTTTCGATTTTTCTTTTAGCTTCCTCATCTGAAATTAACAATTTTGACTTTTTTCTTCTATCATTTACAAATAAAATTACGACTATTACCACTAAAAATACAAAAATTATTTTTAGTTTATTTTGTAAGTTTCTATTTAATTTCATATTTTACTCTAAAATTCCAAATTCATAGCCTTGATCTTTTAAATGTTCGATTAATGAAGGAAGAGCTTTTAATGTTAAATCCTTATCTGCGGCATCATGCATTAATATTACTGCAATATCAGAGTTTGCAGTAAAAGTTTTTGATTTATCAAAATTTTTTATTACTTCGTCTACTGTGGTAGGTCTTGCTAAATCTGGATCATTTATAGGTTGAGCATCACCGTTCATAGTATTCCAATCAATCCAGTGAATGTTTAAATCAGCTAAAGCTTTATCTGACTTCTTTAATCCTTCTTTATTCCAAGACATATGTCCACCCGGATATCTAAAAACTCTTGATTCAAAATTATTTCCTAAATATTTCTTCAATAGTTTTATAGCCTGTTTTTCCTCCTTGACTACGACGTCCGGATCCGGTACTCTTCCGGGATATAAAGTTTCGTAATCATGAGTTAATGAGTGTGTACCAATAGCATGGCCTTCATTGTATGCTCTTTTTAATACTTCTTTACTATTTTCACTAATAGCATGCCCGACCATAAAAAATGTTGCTGGTACATTTTTTTCTTTTAATACATCAAGCACATGTGGTGTGATTACATTGTTTGGGCCATCATCAAAAGTTAAAAAAGCAATCTTCTTTCCTTTATAGGTTCCATTATTTGATAATTCTCTTATTTCTTTGACATCATACGCAACATTTTTAAATTTTTGATTATGATTTTTTCCTTTTATTTTATTCGCAATAGGAGAAGAGCCTTCGTTATTTTTATTTTTTGTTTCATTGTGTTTTTTAGATTCTGTTTCTTTATTTGTTTCTTTATTTGTTTCTTTATTTGTTTCTTTATTTGTTTCTTTATTTGTTTCATTTTTTGTAATAATATTTTTAATATCTTTACTTTCATCTGAAGAATTTGCCTTATGTGAACAAGCTGTTAGGCTTGCTAATATAATAACTGAAGCTAATAAAGATAATTTAACTTTTTTTATTCTTTTCATACCTCACCTAATTTCTTTTTTTTGTTTATTAAAAAAATTATATCATAAAAAACAAATGTATAAAATAACAAATGTGTAATGATTTTGTGGTAAAATGAATATAAATAAAAATATAGGAGAAAATAAGATGACAAATTCAGTTGTTTTAGTTAAAGATTTATCTATAAATTTATCAAAATTAAATAGACATGGATTTTTTACTGTAGCTACAGGTTCGGGTAAAACGGTAACTTAAAAGTTATTGCTGAACAATTCGTAAAAAAGATATACCTGTATTTGTATCTGATATAAAGGTAGGTATATCTAGTTTTATTGAATCAGGAGAAATTAATTAAAAATTTAAAGAACGAAAAAAATTTGAATTAGAGAAATTTTTGGAAGTATGAAAAAAAGATAGGGGTAATATGAAAAAAATTAAAATTGTAGTTGCTGCATTGCTAATATGTTTATCTTTAGCAGCATGTTCAATACAAAAAAATAATACAAATACAAATGTTGTAGAAAATAATTCTAAAGAATTAAAATATATTGATAATGGAGCGTTTTATGTTAATAACAAAGGAATTGTGATTCCTAAGGAAGATTCAAAAAAATATTCAAAAATTGTTGAATGGTATTTTGACCCACTTTGTCCGTATTGTGTTGTATTAGAAACAGAAGTTAATTCATATATTACAGATATTATGGGGAAAAACACTTTAATTAAGTATGTGCCAATGTCATTTTTGGGGCGTCCAAAAGGATCGGATGAAACTTTTATTTCATATTCTGATACAATTTCATCAAATATTTTATCTATAGCAGAAAATGATCCGGAAAATGGATTTAAATATTTAAAAGAAGTTATGAGTCAAACGTTTTTGGATAAAATTTCTAAATTAGAAAAAAAAGAAGAACAAGATAAAGTTATTGAAGAAGCTTATACAAAAAAATTATCCGGTAAAAAACCAGACTTAATTAAAAGTTTATTTAAGGATTCGTTAAAGATTGTAAGAAATAGTACAAAATCAATTTCTAAAAATGAAGAGTTAAAATCAAAAACTACATCAGGTAAGATATCAGTTCCTCTTGTATATATAGTTGGGGAGGAAAAAGCTTTAGTATTTGAAGAAGGTAAAAATCCAAGACCAATTTTAGAAGAAAAATTAAAATAAATAATTTAGACTATCAAAATTAAGATTCCCTCAAAAAGATTTATTTTTTGAAAGGGGTAATTGATGGTCTATTTTTTTGTGTTTCTTAATATAATCAATTATAAAATCATGAAAAGGAATTCATAACAGAAAACAAAAAATAGGTTTAAATGAAAATTCAATCTAAATCAAGAAAAAGTTTGCATATGATTATTAAAAAAGTTATTATTGGTAATGTAAAAATTTTATTGTAATAGGAGTTGATATTATGTAGATTTATTTAGTAAATAATAATTTTAACCTATATTGATATTTTTAATTTATATTCATTGATAATGTTTTCTATTTTAATATTATTTGGAATGATTTATATGTAAATTGATGAATATGTTAAACAATCAATAAAATAAGGCGTATACGTAAAAGATAATTAATTTAATTTTAAGGAGTGAAAATTGAAAAATATATTAAGAAAGTTCTCAAGTTTTTTATTAGCGGTTACATTTATTATGAATATTTTATCATTTAATAGTATTGTAAAGGCTGATTCTTCAATAAAGAATTTGGAAAAAATAAAAAAACCATTATTATTCGGATACTATAGAGCATGGCATGATAAAATGAATGGAAAAGAAGTTAGAGGTCAAGAAAAAGGAGACAGAAAGGGGATTCAAAATTTTGATGGATTGCCTAAAGAGGTAGATGTTGCTTTTCTATTTGTAAACTGGATTGATAATGACTATGGACATAGAGGTAGTCCATTTTGGAAAAAATTACCAGAATATGTAAATAATTTACACAAAAATGGGACAAAAGTTGTTAGGACTATAGATATAGGATTGGTTTTAAATACTTCATATGTTCCATGTGATGGAGAAAAAAAAGCAGGGGAAAAATGTGAATTAAGAAAATTTGAAAATACCCCTCAAGGACATAAAGATTTAGCGAAATTATTAGTAAAAGAATATGTTGAAAGAGATAATTTGGATGGATTAGATGTTGACTATGAAAAACATTCTCTTCCTGAAGAACAATTAAAAATGGCGGTAGGAGTAATAAATGAGATAGGTAAGCTAATTGGACCAAATAGTAAAAATAAAGATAAATTATTTATATTTGACACCGATAAGCTTGGAAGTCAAGAATTGTTTAAGAGAACAGCTAAAAATTATGATTATGTTTTATATCAATCATACAGACAAGAGAATTTAGACGATATATTTAAGACATTTAAGGAATTTATACCTGCAAGTAAATTCGTTCCAGGATTTTCATTTTATGAAGAAGGAGATTGGAATAAATGGTTTAATTTATCCTCTGGAAAAAAATATGATTGGAATAGAAATAAAAATGCTAAACTAGAAGAAACATATGCTTATAGAAGTGCTGATTGGCAACCGAAAAACAAAGAAGATGGAACAAAAGGTGGGGTATTTGCATTTGCGATTGAGAGATCAGGTATTGTTGACGGAGATGATACTATCAAACCTGCAAATTATGATGTTGTAAAGAAATTACATTCTGTATTAAATGAAAGTCACAATAAAAGACTTAAAGAATTAGGATATACTGAAGAAAAAAATAAATGGATACAAAAGGGAGATGATTACTATTATTTAGATAGTGAAGGAAAAATTGCAAAAAATAAATGGCAAGGAAGTTATTATTTAAAGAATGACGGCAAGATGGCAAAATCAGAATGGATATTTGATAATAGCTATAATTCATGGTATTACTTAAATAAAGACGGTTCATATGCAAAAAATAAATGGCAAGGAATCTATTATTTAAAGAATGACGGTAAGATGGCAAAATCAGAATGGATATTTGATAATAGCTATAATTCATGGTATTACTTAAATAAAGACGGTTCATATGCAAAAAATAAATGGCAAGGAATCTATTATTTAAAGAATGACGGTAAGATGGCAAAATCAGAATGGATATTTGATAATAGCTATAATTCATGGTATTACTTAAATAAAGACGGTTCATATGCAAAAAATAAATGGCAAGGGAACTATTATTTAAAAAATAACGGCAAGATGGCAAAATCAGAATGGATAGGAAAATATCATGTGGATAATTCCGGAAAATGGGATAAAACTAAATAATAATTTATTTAAAATTTAATTTGTTTATTATTAATGGGGCATTGCAAAATAACTTTTTTAGTTATTTTACAATAGCCCCTTTATTAAATTTGAATATATTCTATATTATTTTTTTCTAATAGTTCTATTGCATATTCATCCATTCTATATCCATGTCTGTAGTATATTTTAATTATACCAGCTTGAATTAGTGATTTTGTACAATTTAAGCATGGAAAATGCGTCACGTAACAAGTTGTGTTTTTTACTGAAATCCCCTCTTTTGCACAATATAATAATGCATTCATTTCGGCGTGTATTGTTGCGATACAATGACCTTCTCTCATAACATGCCCGACCTCATCGCATTGAGGATTACCCGAAATTGATCCGTTATATCCCGTTGAAACAATTCTGTTATCCTTATTTACTAAAACACATCCAACGTATGCTCTATCACAAGTTCCTCTTTCAGATATACTTTCAGCTATATGCATAAAATATTCTTCCCAAGATGTTCTCATATTTCCTCCAAGTTTAATGAAAGTTTTCAAATATTAATTATTTCATATATTTTATCACATTTTTAGCGTTCTTAGTACAGGATATTACATTTTTAAATATATTATGTTATAATGTACGTATTAAATATTTATAAAAAAATATTTGGGGGTAAAATGAAGAAATTGAATAGGAAACAATTTATTGAAAATTTTAAATCAAATTTAGAACATAAATATGTAAAGAGTTTTGAAGATTCAACTAAATTTGAAAAATACCATGCTCTATCAGAAACAATTATGGATATGATTAGTAAAGATTGGTTGGAGACAAATAAAAAAAATAGAACTGAAAGAAATGCATTTTATTTTTCGGCTGAGTTTTTAATTGGTCGTTCATTAGGTAATAATTTATTAAATCTAGGTATTATTGATGAAGTAAAAGAAATATTGAAAGATTTAGATATTGATTTTGATGAAATTGAAGATGAAGAGGATGATGCAGCTTTAGGTAATGGAGGTTTAGGTAGACTTGCAGCTTGTTTCATGGAGTCAGGAGCAACAGAAGGGCTAAATTTACATGGATATGGAGTAAGATACTCTCAAGGTATTTTCAAACAAAGATTTGAAAATGGATTCCAATTAGAAGAGGGAGATTCTTGGGTAGCTAGAGGTGATTTTTGGTCGTTAAGAAAAGAAAGTGAATCACAAATTGTAAACTTTAGAAATTTTAAAGTGAAAGCGGTTCCATATGATGTTCCGGTTGTTGGATATAAAAATGGAGTAGTTAATACATTAAGATTGTGGCAATCAGAAGCTATCAAAAATGATGGATTTGATTTTCAGGATTTTAACGATTTTAGATATGATGAATCAGTTAGTGAAAAAAATAGAGCTGAAGATATAACAAGGGTATTGTATCCAAATGATAATATTAGACAAGGTAAATTATTGAGATTGTTACAACAATATTTCTTTGTATCGGCTTCATTACAAGAAATTGTACAAAAATATAAGAGATTGCACCCTGAAGATAAAAACTTTAGTCAGTTCCATAAATATCATATATTTCAATTAAATGATACTCATCCGGTTATTGCAATACCTGAATTAATCAGAATTTTATTGGATGAAGAAAACCTATCATGGGATGATGCATTTGGATTAGCGACAAAAGTATTTGCTTTTACAAATCATACTGTATTACAAGAAGCTTTAGAAAAATGGAATTTAGATTTAATTCATGAAGTTTCTCCAAGAGTGGTTGATATTATTAAAGAAATTGATAAGAGATTATTAGAATCATTGCAAGAAAAAGGTTATAGTTTAGAAGAAATGGAACCATATAGAATTGTGAAAAATGAAATGGTTGAAATGGCATTTTTAGCAACATATGTTTCTACAAGTATAAATGGTGTAGCAGAATTACATACAATTATTTTGAAAAAAGAAACATTAAATCAATGGTTTAAACTATATCCTGAAAAATTCAATAATAAGACAAATGGTGTAACTCCAAGAAGATGGTTGCAATATTCAAATCCACAATTAACAGCATATATTGATAAATTATTGAAGTCAGAAGATTGGAAACATGATATGACTAAATTAAAAGGATTAGAAAAATTTGCTGATGATGTGAAAGTTTTAGATAAATTAAATGAAATTAAATTTGAAAAGAAAGTTCAATTAGCAAAATATATTAAAAAATATGAAGGTATTGAAATTGATCCTAATTCAATTTTTGATATTCAAATTAAGAGATTACATGAGTATAAAAGACAATTATTAAATGCTTTGCACATTTTGCATTTATATTATGAATTGAAAGCAAATCCTTCATTAGATATGCACCCAGTTACATTTATATTTGGTGCTAAAGCAGCTCCAGGATATTTTAGGGCTAAAGGTATTATCAAGTTCATTAATGAAATTAGTAAATTAATCAACAATGATCCAGAAATCAATGGCAAGATAAAAGTTGTATTTATTCAAAACTATAGAGTGTCCTATGCTGAAAAATTATTCCCGGCAGCTGATGTTTCAGAACAAATTTCAACAGCCGGTAAAGAAGCAAGTGGTACGGGAAATATGAAATTTATGATGAATGGTACACCTACATTGGGAACAATGGATGGAGCTAATGTTGAGATTTTCAGAGAAGCTGGATTAGAAAACAACTTCCTATTTGGTAGAACGGAAGAAGAAATTAATGAATTAGCTTACACATATAACCCTATAAATATCTATAATTCAGATGAGAGAGTAAAGAAAGTTGTTGATGCTTTAATAAAAGAAGAAAGAATATCTGACGAGGGGACAAATCATTTCTTAGATATTTACAATAGTTTAATAGATCCTAAAGACGGAAATAGAGCTGATGTTTATTATTTATTAGAAGATTTTGCATCATATGTTGAAGCACATAAGATAGTAGATGAAGCTTACAGAGATAGAAGAGGATATGCTAGAAAAGGATTGATAAATATAGCTAACAGCGGATTATTCTCATCTGACAGAACAATCAAACAATATGCTCAAGAAATCTGGAAAATATAATTGTTAAATATTATTTTTAGTTGTATAATTAATAAGTAAGATTATATTAAATAAATATTTAGGAGGAAATTATGCCTTTAGTAGAAGCAAGTGGTATGCTTAAAAAAGCTTTAGAAGGAAAATATGCAGTAGGACAATTTAACATTAATAACTTAGAATGGACAAAATCAATTTTATTGGCATGTGAAGAAGTTCAATCACCTGTAATCTTAGGTGTTTCAGAAGGTGCTGGTAAATACATGGGTGGTTATAATACTGTAGTAGGTATGGTAAAAGGATTAATAAAAGATTTAAATATTACAGTTCCTGTAGCAATTCATTTGGATCATGGTTCATATGAAGGAGCTCAAAAAGCTATAGCTGCCGGATTTACATCAGTAATGTTTGATGGCTCACATTATGATATTGAAGAAAATTTACAAAAAACAAGAGAAATTGTTAAATTAGCTCATGAAAAAGGAATATCCGTTGAAGCAGAAGTTGGTTCAATTGGTGGTGAAGAAGATGGAGTTGTTGGTAAAGGGGAAGTAGCAGATCCTAAAGAATGTTTACAATTAGTGGAATGTGGAATTGACTTTTTAGCAGCAGGTATCGGTAATATTCACGGTGCTTATCCGGAAAACTGGGAAGGATTAGATTTAGAAGTTTTAGCAGAAATTCAAAAAACAGTTGGATCAGTTCCGATGGTATTACATGGTGGTACAGGAATTCCAGCAAAAATGGTTCAAGATGCTATTAAATTAGGTATTTCAAAAGTTAATGTAAACACAGAATTACAATGGGCATTTGCTGCGGAAGTTAGAAATTATATTGAAGCAGGAAAAGATAAAGAAGGAAAAGGCTTTGATCCAAGAAAAATTTTGGCTAAACCTGCTCAAGCAATAATTGACGGTGTTAAAGAAAAAATAGAAATTTTTGGTTCAGCTCACAAGGCTTAATAATTAATTTTTTGCAGCTATGTTCTTAGAACATGGCTGCAATTAATATAGACATATAGAGGTAATATGGCAGAAAATTTAAAAAGTATGAAACTTAATGATCTTCGAGAACTTGCGAAGTCGTTAAATATAAAATCTATAACAAAATATAGTAAAGATGAGTTAATAAGTTTAATAGAAACAGTAAAAGAAGATTCAAATTCAAAAAATTTAAATAATTTAAGTCAAGAAAATCAAAATCTAAAAAATAATTCTCAACAAGCAAATTATCAAGAAAATACAAATAAAGATACAATTGAAATAAAAGGTTTATTGGAAGTGTTACCTGATGGATATGGATTTATTAGAACTAATAAATTTGAATCCGGAGACAATGATGTTTTTGTATCTCCAACACAAATAAGAAGATTTAAGTTAAAAACAGGTGATTATATTAAAGGCTTGATTAGACCGAGTGGAGATGAAAAAGAAAAGTTTCCTCCTTTAATTTATGTGCTTGGACTAAACGGACATAGCCCTGAAAATGCATATAAGAGAAATGATTTTGAAACATTAAAGCCAATATATCCAACTCATTTAATTGATTTAGAAGATGAAAAAGAACATATTTCAAATAGGATGATAAATATGATTGCCCCAATTGGAAAAGGGCAAAGAGGGTTGATCGTTTCTCCACCTAAAACAGGGAAGACAACTATTATAAAAAATATAGCAAATGCAATTGAAAAAAATCATCCTGAGATTAAAATATTTATTTTATTAATTGATGAAAGGCCGGAAGAAGTTACAGATATTGAAAGATCTGTAAATAAATTTACTGAAGGAAGAGATCAACTCTATAAAACTGAAATAATCGCATCAACATTTGATGAACAATTAGAAAATCATGCAAGATTATCTGAAATGACACTTGAAAGGGCGAAAAGGCTTGTAGAAGAAGGAAAAGATGTTGTAATTTTACTTGATTCAATTACGAGGATGGCTAGAGCATACAATATTCTTACTCCATCATCAGGAAAAACACTTTCTGGTGGTTTGGATCCTATTGCACTTCATAAACCTAAAAGATTTTTTGGTGCTGCAAGAAATATCGAAGAAGGAGGTTCATTGACAATTCTTGCTACATGTCTTGTGGATACCGGATCGAGAATGGATGATATGATTTATGAAGAGTTTAAGGGAACTGGAAATATGGAATTACATCTTGATAGATCTCTTTCTGAGATGAGAATTTTTCCTGCTATTAATATTCTAAAGAGTGGAACGAGAAGAGATGACCTGCTTTTAGATGAAGAAACACGAGAAGCTTTTGTTAAAGTGAGACGTATGAATAAAGATACTAAAGAGGAAGATTCTTTACCTCAACTAATTAAATTATTTGAAAATAGTAAAAATAATGAAGAACTCTTAAAAATTATTAAAAAAATTTAATATTTCCATGAAAATATTTTCCTGTAAAAACCATTGATATTACATTATTTTGATAATATTAATGGTTTTATTTATGAAAATAATAGATATTCTTAGCGTTTTTCATTCTTAAAAGTTTGACAATGTTTTCAAAATTTGTTATTATAAAAATGTAAAAGATAGATAAATGATGACTGGCACAAATTGTTTATTCTTTTTCATCATAATTAACTCCAAAAAGGCAGAGAAATCTGCTTTTTTATTTTAAATAAAAATTAATGAATTATATTATTAATGTATTTACATTGTTAATTTTTTTTTTTTTGATATAATTGTATTGTAGAGAATAAGAGATTGTTTACATTGGTAAACGTTACTGTTAGAGGTTACGTAGATTTTAAATAAAGTTTATGGCGACCATATACTCTTGATATGGTCGCCGTATTTAATTAGAGGTAAATATGCAATTTAGGTATTTTAGGTTAAGAACGTGCAATATAGTTAAATCAACAATTTTTCAATTTGCTATTTTATTTATATTTGTATTTGCATTAATAGATTATTTTTACAGTATATCATACAATTTAAATAAATTTGCAAATTTTACTTTATCTTCATTTAAATTATTTATGGGATTTCCGGATGATTATGAGATTATTTTAACATCATATTTTTACCATGTTTTTGCTGTTTTAATTGCTGTTATTCCTACTTCGGTAATTTACTTAGAGGATAAATTTACTGGTAAAAAAAACTATTTTTTAATTAATTTAGGAAGAAAAAATTATTATTTTATTAACTGTTTTGTTGTTTTTATTACTACATTTATTATGTTTTTATTACCATTAGGGATAAATTTTTTAATTTCAATAATTGGAAATTTTAAAAATGGACCTAATTTGTTAGATGAAAGAGGTTTTTTTATAAATATAATGGATAGCAAACTTTTATTTAAAAGTATGTTTATTTATAGTCCTTACATAGTTAATATCATTCATTTTATATTTTGTTTAATATTTTATTCTATTTGGGCTACATTTGTTTATTCATTATCATTGATTTATAATAAATTTAATAAAATTAATTTAGTTATATTTTCTATTATTATTTTTATTTTAATTAATTTTATTTTAAGTTTTTCAGGACATACAAATATATTTCCTATTCATTACTTATTTGTAGAGTATAATCTTGTTTTAAGATTAAACTTGTTATACTTTATATTGGATTTAATCATTTTAATAATTTTGAGTTTTATTTTTATAAACATAAAAGTGTTGTACTTAAAGGATGAACTATAATGAAAATAAAGAAACAAAATTTTATTGAATATTATTTACTTTTAACAATATTAATTTCATTAGTTGTATTTAGATATTTTTTTTATTCTAGAAACCTAATTATAAATGATTTAGATAATATATTTACTATGATGAATTTAAGTTTTACCCATGATAATTTATTGATTATATATATTCCGTTATCTATAATGTTTGTTTTTAGAAATATAAATATATACAGAAATGAAAAAATTATTTTAAGATTTAATTCACTACGTAAATATATAATTTTTTTGCTAAGAAAAATAATATTTAGATTGATTATTTTTGTTGTCTCACTATTTCTTATTTCTTTTATAGAAATAAGTTTAATATTAAAAAGTTATATAGATATTTATTTTATATTAAATTATATCTTATATTTTCTGTTATTTTTAGTGGGTATTTGTACATTTAATTTAATGTTTTTTATTTTATATTTTTTATTTAGTGATTTTATAGCATATATTTGTATATTTTTTATTATTGGTTTGGAATATTCTTTACCAAGATTATTTGATAATGTATTTGTATTATCTATTAAAATGTTACCGATAAATATATTTAAAAATAATTTGTTTATATATATTTTTAATTGTATTTTTTACGTATTAACGATAATTTTTATATTACATATATTTTATTATGTTATCTGTAATAAGGATATATTAAGGGGGAATAATGAAAAATCTTAAAAAATATGTATATTTTTTATTACAGTTATATATATCTAACATCTATGTGGGATATTTATTTAATGTTAAAGGGAATAAAAGTTTATTGTTAGAATTTAATTCAATAAAAGATAATAATGTTTTTGGAATATATATTTTATTTATATATATATTAATATTTTTTATAATATCAGAAAAAATATTTTATTTAATAAGTAAGGATAGATATTTTGAAATGATAAGATACGGACATTTATATTTATATATAAAAAAATCAATAATCAAAATATTTTATGAATGTCTATTTTTTTCGTTTTTAAAATTACTTATATCTTTGTTTTTGGCTTATATGCATGATAAAATTTATTCTATTAATTATTATCAAATATTATTAGATTTATTATTGTTTACTTTTATGTTATTTTTGTTTGCATTATTTATTTTAATTTTATCATTTTTTGTGGTTAAATTTATTGCTACTATTTCAGCAACACTTTTGTTTGTGGTTAATATATTTCTATATAATTTGATATTTTCATATTATTTATTAATTTGTATATCATTAGTGATTATTGAATTATTTTTAATTTTTTATATTATCACAAAAAGAGATATTTTTAGAATTAGGAGGGAAAATGAATGATCTTGTAATTAAAAATTTGAATAAAAATATTAAAGGTGTAAATATATTAAATGATATAAATTTATCATTAGATGCAGGAAATATTTATGGATTTGTTGGAGTTAATGGTTCGGGAAAAACAATGCTTTTTAGAGCTATTTCCGGATTGATTAAAGTAGATAGTGGAAGTATAGAAATTTTTGGAGAGAAAATAGGAAAAGATGTATCCTTTCCTAGTAGTATTGGGATTGTAATAGATTCAAATGGATTTTGGGAAGATTTAACAGGTTTTGAAAATTTGAAAAAATTGTCATATATAAAAAAAATTTCTACAGAACAAGATATTATAAATTCGTTAGAAAAAGTAGGTCTTAGTTATAAAGATAATAGAATATATAAAAAGTATTCTCTAGGAATGAAACAAAGACTTTCAATAGCTCAGGCTATTTTTGAAAATCCGAGACTTTTAATTTTTGATGAACCTACAAATGCCTTAGATGAAGACGGCATACAACTATTTTATAAAATATTACAAGATTTTAAGAAAAATGGTGCTATAATATTGATTGCTTCTCATAATAAAAGTGATATAGAAATATTTTCAGATAGGATATTTAGATTAAATGATGGGAAGATTTCAGAGGTAAAATAATGAAAAAATATTTTGGGTTTATAGGTATATTTATTCTATCAACATTTTTAATTTTATATACATTTTATGTTAATAGTACTATAAAAAATAATGATGAATTATTGAGCAATTCTAAAGTTAGTGACTTTAATATTTCAAAAATAAATGATACTAAGAAAAAAGAATATTATGATAATATAATTTCCATGCATGATAAAAATAAGGGGGTTGCATTAGAAGTTAAATTGTCAAAAGTTGAAGGATTTTATCCTTCAGGAAGATTACTAAAAGTTGATGTATTAAAAAATTTTTCAAAGGAAAAGATTTCAAAACAAATATTTATAAATGAACCTGTAGAATATCATTCTAATGTAAATAAATTTATTGTTCCAGTTGAGGGATACATTCCAATAAAAGAAAATAAACAATATTTAGTTATTTTGGATAAAAACAAGTACGATAATACTAAATGGATAAATAATTATGAAATTTATAATTTGTATGGCAAGAAAAAATCAATTTTAAGTAAATTTCTACTTTCAGATTCTGAAGATGACGTCTATACAGATAGTCATGATGTAAAGAAATTATTTAATTATTATAAAAATGAAATATTTAATATTTATGGGTTAAAATAATAAAAAATGGTGCGATAAAATTATGGATGTTACGCACCATTTTGTTTTATTTTAAAATTTTGTCATCTATTTGATTAAAATTTTCGATATAAAAATTTGATATTTTAATATTTTCTTCCATAAAATTTGTATGTTTATCAAATACAGCAACGGATGTAAAGCCTATTTTATTTGCAAATTCATTTGCATACATCGAATCATCAAAGAACACAATATTTTCAGGCTGAGTTTCAAGTTTATTTAAAATTTTTTCATAATAACTTATATGATGTTTGCTAGAATGTATTGTATCAGGCGTAAAAATATCTTTGAAGTAATGCTTTAAGCCATTACTTGTAATTCCTGTGTTTGCATATTCAAAATCGGTAGCAGTTGCAAGATATATTTCATATCCCATATTATGAAGTTCTGCTAGCTTTTCTTTAACATTTTCTTTGCATAAATCATTTTTGCTGTAAGCATTTATAAAATAATTATGAAGAAGTCTTAAAACCTTATTTTTATCATATTCTCTTAATTTTTCTTTTATAAAACCATATGCAAAATCTATCATTGAATCTTGACGAGTTTCCATTGGGTCTAAATCATTTATTAATTCTTTATGATTTAAAATTTCTTCTATTATATTCATCCACATTCCCATAGTGTTGAATAATGTACCATCCATATCAAAAACTAATTTCTTTTTCATTATGCCTCCATATTAGAATTATACAATAAAAAAATAAGTTATTCTATTGATAGTTTATGTTATAATATTTTAGAGGTGAAATATGAAATTAAATAATGAAGAAAGACGAGATATTTTTAAGAAGTTAATAGTTGTTTTTAGTGGAATTGGATTTTATTTTTTTATTTTTAAATTTACAACAGTTTCTAAAATATTTATAGATTTATTGATATATTCAAGACCTATAATTATTGGTTTTGTTATTGCTTTTATAGCTAATATGGTAATGAATCAATATGAAAAATTGTTTAAATATTTAGGGTTGAAAAATAAAAAAGTAAGAGATCTTGTATCTATGATTTTAGCCTTTTTGAGTATGTTATTATTAATTACATTTTTCTTATCTGTAGTTTTACCGAAATTTATTACATCGGTATTAAATCTTATGTATCAATTACCGGATTTAGTTAATAATTCCATAGATAAATTGAAAAATATGCCTATGAGTGCAGAATTAGGTAAAAATGTACAGAAATTTATTGAAGAGGTGCAGGTTCAAAATCTTATTAATAAAGTTATAGAGATTTTAAAAAATGATGGAGCTTTAATTGCATCAGGTACATTTAATGTTGTAAGTCGAATATTTAGTAGTTTTTTTGAAGGGTTTTTATCAATTTCTTTTTCTATATATATATTGAGTAGTAAAGATAGATTGAGAAAAAATGCAAAGCAAGTAACTTATGCACTCTTTAGTGAAAAGCTAGCGGATAAAATTGTTTATGTATCAAGATTATTATATAAAAATTTTTACAATTTCTTTTCAGGACAGTTTTTAGAAGCAATATTATTAGGAATTATTGTATTTTCCGGCATTACGATTATAGGAGCACCATATTCTTTGATTTTAGGGGTAACAGCTGGCTTATTAAATCTTATACCATATATTGGTGCTTTAGTTGGAGCTGTAATTTCTACGGTGCTAATCTCTATAACCAGTCCAACAAAAGGATTAATATTTTTAGTTTATATAATAGTTGCTCAACAAATAGATGGTAATTATATTTATCCAAAATTAGTAGGTTCAAAAGTCGGAATACCTGCGATATGGATTATGGTTGCTATTACTTTAGGAGGTGCACTAATGGGAATTATAGGAATGATAATATTTGTGCCCCTTGTTGCAACTGTATATGTATTAGTTAGAGAGTATTCTAAGAAAAAATTAATTGAAAAACAAATTGATATTAGTAAAAAATAGATTTTATGGGGAAAGTTATGAATTTCAGAAAAAGAATAGCGATAGATTTAGGAACCACATCAGTTTTAGTATTTACAAGAAAAGACGGTGTAATTATAAATGAACCTTCTGTAGTTGCAGTTGATAAATTTACAAATTCTGTCATTGCAGTTGGAGAAGAAGCGAGTAAAATGCTTGGAAGGACACCGGGAAATATAATTGCGGTTAGACCATTAAAGGAAGGTGTTATAAATGATTATGTATCAACAGAGCAAATGCTTAAATATTTTATAAAAAATGCTGTTGGTAATACAATTATAAGGCCTAATGTCATTATTTGTGTGCCCTCCGGAGCTACGCAAGTTCAAAAAAGAGCGGTAAAACAAGCGGGATTAAAAGCGGGAGCAAATGAAGTTTATTTGATAGAAGAACCTTTAGCTGCAGCTATTGGAGCAGGTATTGAAATTGGGGAAACTGAGGGTAACCTTATAATTGATATAGGTGGAGGTACTACAGATATAGCAGTAATTTCAAGAGGGGGAATAGTAGTTTCGGATTCTATAAGATTTGCTGGTGATTCTTGTGATGAAGCAATTATGAAATATATTAGAGAAAATAAAAATCTGATAATTGGTGAAAAAACAGCTGAACGTATAAAGAAAGAAATTGTAAAAATTAGTGATGAAGATGGGATTAATGTAAAAGGAAGGAATCTTTTCAGTGGTTTGCCTCAAGAAATTATTGTTTATAAAGAAGATATAGAGATTGCATTATCAAAAGTTATTGAAGAAATAGCAAACGGAGTTCAAAGAGTACTATCAACAACACCACCGGAATTAGTTTCAGATTTATATGAAAATGGAGCATTGTTAGCAGGTGGTGGAGCTTTGATATTAGGAATCCGTGAAAAAATAGAAGAAAAAATAAAAATATCTGTTTCAATAGCGGATAGTCCGGTTACAGCTATAGTTAGAGGAGTTGGCAAATCACTTAATTGGATGAATCAATTAAGTAAAATAGAATCAAGTGAGTTGGAGTTAACAAGAAAATTACTTGAAAATAAAGAATCACTTAGAAGATATTAAATTTTTTAGAGATGGAATGTAAAAGTTCTGTCTTTTTTTTTACTTAAAATAATATATTGACACATAAATAAGATGTGGATATAATATTTATATTAGATTTGAATCTAATATATTTGTGATATGGAGGTAATAATGAATTCTATATATTTAACAGAGCCATTATACAAGTTAGATGCTCTATTAGTAGCAACTGAAATATTTAATAATAAAGAATATTATCCAATAGATTTTGAAAAATATAGAATTACTAAAAGTGAATTTGAAACTAAGTTTAAGAATATATCAAAATATATTAATAATGTAACAAAAGAAGTAAAAAAAATTTTATCTAAAAACTCTCAATTTAATGAATTTTTTAATAAATATGAAGATGGTAAAAATTCAATAAGTGAGTATGCTTTTATTTCATATTTAAACAACAAAAAATCTTTTAGTGAGTTTAAACAAGATGATATATTAAAAAGTATTGCTGATTTTATATATATTTCAAATTACGCTTCAAACTTAGAATTTAAAAACAAAAAAGTAGTTTTTTCAGACTTATATAGTGTGATTGAGTCAATAGAAAACTCATCATTTAATGATATGCAGAAGTTTTTATTAGTTAAATTATCTATGAATGTAAACAATATTCTTGATAATTTTATAAAAATGCTTAGTGATTTGGAAAATATTATTTCAAAAAATTTTTATTTGATAGAAAAAAATTTTGAAAATTCTTTCAAATCAGTTAAAAATGAAAAATATAAAAACACGTCATTATGGACAGATTTAAGGAATCATAATGTTGAGCAAATGGATGGAAACTTAGTTTTTTATTCTTCCATTTTTATTTCATATGATTATAATGTTTCATTATTTGTGCAGATAGAAGATTATAAAAAAGTCGAGTTTATAGTGTTAATAGGTATTTTACAAAGTCTATTATTTGAATATAAAATTGATGAAGAAAGAAATGAAAAAATTAAAGATATAATTAGAATGCTTAATGATTATACAAGATTAGAAATAATAAATTTGTTATCTATAAGAGAAATGTATGGTAAAGAAATTGCTGACAATCTTAATTTAACAACAGCTACAGTAAGTTATCATATAAATAATCTGATTCAAAATAAACTTGTTAATACAAGAACTGAAGGTAGAAAAATGTACTTTAGTTTAAATAAAAAAACATTATTAGAAATATCTGATTATTTTAAGAAATTAGGAGGATAAAATGGAGAATAAGAATAGAAACTTGAAATCAAAAATTTCATTTTATTTTAAACATATACTTTCATTTATGTTTTCAGGTAATAATAAATATTATGTTATAATCAACACATTATTTCACGGCGTTAGTACAGTTATGTCCGTAATAATATTGAAGTACATACTTGATATGATTAAATTAAAAGAAACAACGGCATCTAATATTATAATAGTGGTTTTAATATATAGTTTAATTTTTGTTATATTGAGCATAATACGCATAATTATAAAAAATAAACTATTTTTTATAATTAGTAGGAAAAGATTAAATATTTTTACTAATGTTACTGAAAAAATAATGACTATGGATTTTATTTATTTTGAAGATGCAAAATTTAATCTGAAAATAAATCAGGCTATATCTGGTGTTGGAGGAGAAAATGCAGGATTTTCAATATTAAATCTAAGTAGTCAGATATTATTGGAGAATTTATTTGTTGTACTTTTATTTATTTTTATTTTAATAAAGCAATCATTTTTAATCATTTTAATTGTGTTATTTAGTGTTTTATTAAATCTTATATTTTCTAACAAATACGCAAAATTTGTTTATAATAACAAAGATTCTCGTACAAATGAATTGAGAAAATTTGCAAAATATAAAGAAACTATAAATGATTTCAGTTATGGAAAAGATATTAGAATATTTGAACTGAAAAAAAGATTATTTGATAATATAAAGTTATTTATAAAAAGATATACAAGAGCAGTAAACAAAGAATATAGGTATAAATTCAAATTGTCTTTTTTTGAAAATTTTATAATTTATATGTCGGATTTTTTATCAATATCTATTTTAGTTTATTTGACAAGTATAGGAAAAATTGAAGTTTCGGATTTGGTAATGTTATTAAGCCTAATTGTTATATTTTCAAATACTTTTTATTCAATTAAAGAACAATTATCAAAAATATTAGAAAATATTCCATATTATATGGATACGGTTGAATTTTTTGAATCTAATTTAAATTTAAATAAAGATGGAAAAAATATTGATTTTGATGGACCTGTAAGTATTAAATTTGAAAATGTTTCATTTAAATATCCGGGTGCAGAAAATTATGTTTTTGAAAATCTAAATTTTGAAATAGAAGCAGGTAAAAAAGTTGCAGTTGTAGGTGTGAATGGAGCTGGTAAAACAACTATAATTAAGTTAATGACAGGTTTACATAGACCTATAACCGGAAAAATTTATATTAATGATATAGATATGATGGAATTGTCAGATAATGCAAGATTTAAATTGTTTAGTGTAGTATTTCAAGAAACTGAACCCTTGGCTATGACAGTTGCTGAAAATATCGCTGTAAATTCAAAAGATATTGATTTTGATAAAGTTAAATTTACACTTGAAAAAGTTGGACTATGGGATAAGATTTCTAAATTTGATAAAATATACAATCAAGAATTACTAAAAGTTCTATATGAGGACGGACAAATTTTATCAGGTGGAGAAAATCAAAAGCTTATGATAGCTAGAGCTTTATATAAACCAGATACATCTGTAATGATAATGGATGAACCGACTTCTGCATTAGATGCTTTTGCAGAAGAGAAGATTTATCAAGAATTTGATGCGTATATGGGAAATAAAACAGGTATTTTCATTTCTCATAGGCTTGCATCAACCAAATTCTGTGATGAAATTATGTTTTTAGATGGAGGAGAAATTATTGCTAAAGATAATCATGAAAATCTTTTAAGAGAATGTGAAAATTATAGAAATATGTTTGAAACACAAGGTAAATACTATAAGGAGGGTAAAAATGCTTAAAAATAAAGTAATCATAAGACTTATGAAGGAAACATGGAATATAGATAAAAAATATTTTTTATTTGTAATTTTAAGCATTGTACTTAATACAACAGTTACTATTGCTACAATGTATTTACCTGCAACGATTATAGATATGATTATAAATAGAAAAGGATTTAAGGAAATAGTAATTTCTGCATTCATATTTTATTTAGGACTGTATTTACTGAAACAAATTTCTGCATTTGTTACAATGAAATTGTCAAAATTAGATACATTCATTTCTAAAATATTAGAAAGCAAAATTTCTGAAAAAGCTCTTTCTGTAAAATATAAAGAATTGGAAAATCCTGCAACTTTAGATTTAATTCAAAGATCGGAAATGCCGATATCTTGGGGAATAATTAAATTAACACTTGAATCTATACAAAATGTACTTACTGCTATTTTTAGTATAGTTTCATTAGTGGCTATTTTATTTTCCTACAGTATAATTTATACAATTTTATTATCAATGATTTTAATTTTGAGTTCAGCCGGAGTAATATTCTTTAGAAAAAAATTTGATAAATTAATGCAAGAAAATGTCCCGATTAATAGAAAATTTTCATATTTTTTCATGAATGCTTTAGGAGAAAAACATCAAAAGGAATTTAGAATTTATAAATTAGCTTATATATGGAAAGAAAAAATGGATTTTTTTAACAATCAAGTTTTTAATTGGATAAAAAAGTTAACTTATAATGATTCTATAATTAGTGTATTTGAATTGATATCGACATCTTTAATTACATTTTTGGCAATATCATATAATGCTGTCAGACTTTTAAGTGATAAATTTGGTCCCGTTATTAGTATTGGGCAATTTACTTTAATATATAATTCTACAAATACAATTTCACAAGAAGTAAAAATGATTGCAGAATCTATATCTAGACTAAATATGTCTATTGCTCATTTAACTCCTTGGAATGATTTCCTAGAATTAGATAACGACAATTTTAATGGTACTATAAAAATCGATGAATTTGAAACTCTTGAATTTAAGAATGTTACATTTACTTATCCAAATACAGATAGGATTATTTTAGATGATATATCATTTAAGATAAATAAAGGAGAGAAAATTTCAATAGTTGGATTAAATAACGCTGGAAAATCAACAATTGTTAAATTAATCTGTAAATTTTTTACTCCTGATAGTGGAGAAATCTTATGGAATGGTGTAAATATTTATGATATTGAGGAAGAAAGTTATATTAGTCAAATATCAGCAGTATTTCAAGATTTTAAGTTATTTCCATACACAATATTTGAAAATATAATGCCGCATGAAAATAATAGAGATAAGGCAATAAAGAGTCTTGAACAAGTTAATATGCTAGAAGCTGTAAATAAACTTGAAAAGGGAATTGACACCTATCTAGATAAGACTTTAGAAGAAAATGCAACTAATTTTTCTGGCGGTCAAAATCAAAAACTTGCAATTGCCAGAGCTATAAATAAAGGTGGCTCATTAATGATACTTGACGAACCAACAGCAGCACTTGACCCAATTGCAGAAAGTGAAATTTTTGAAAAATTTGCTAGTTTAACGGAAAATAAAACATCTATTTTCATTTCTCATAGAATGAGTTCATCAACATTTAGTGATAAAGTTTTATTACTTGATGGAGGAAAGATAGTTGGTTTTGATACTCATAAAAACTTGATGCAAGGACATAATTTATATAGAGAATTATTTGAAACTCAAGCTCAAAATTATTTATAAATAAAATTTAGTATAATATAGCATTATATTTTTTATGGATTAATAATATGAAAAAAGTCCAGTGTAAATACATTGAAAATTTAATCAATAAAAAACATTTTAGTTGATTGGATTAAGTATTTACATCGGACTTTTTATATATGTTTTTATAAAAATTATAAGTATAATAAAAAAATATACGTGTAAAATTACACGTATACAATAATCTTATTGGTGCTCCTTGCCGGAATCGAACCAGCGACCTCTGCCTTACCATGGCATTGCTCTACCTACTGAGCTAAAAGAGCTCGATAAGATTATTATATAATAAAAAAACTAAATGTCAATAAAATTAATATTGTTATTTTTATTTTCTAAATTTTTACTTGTGAATAACAATATTTGTGAATATTCAGATTCTTTTATTAAATTAAAGGTGTCTACAATCCTGTTTTCATCATATCTTATAAAAATATCATCAAGTAATAGAGTTTTTTCATCATAATTTTTTACTATTAATTCAATAATAGATAATCTAAGTGCTAGATATATTTGATCAATTGTACCACTGCTTAAATATTTCCACTCTTTTAAATTTTTAGTTTCATTATCCTGAATTGAAATACTAAAATCATTTGAAATATAAAGATTTGAATATTTATTATTTGTTATTTTCATAA
Organism: Helcococcus ovis; assembly: GCF_004524775.2. Lineage (NCBI taxonomy): Bacteria > Bacillati > Bacillota > Tissierellia > Tissierellales > Peptoniphilaceae > Helcococcus > Helcococcus ovis. Next base: position 352,975 of record NZ_CP119081.1, read on the forward strand.
TATATTTTGATGAAATTTTATTTAATTTTTTTGAAAAATCAATTCCTAATTCTTCAAATGATTTCTCAATAAATCTCTTTGTTTTAATAAGTAAATCATATTTTTTTTCTAGTTCTTGTAAATATGATCTTTTTACACTTAAGTCTTCAGTGATTGTAGATAAATTTCTTTTACCTTTATATTTTTCTTTAGATAGGGTATTCAATTTTACGATTTCATTTTCATATGTGTTTCTTTTATTTTTTAATTTGTCAAGTGATTCATAAGAAATTTCTAGATATTTATAATTACTTGAATCAAGCTGTGAGTTTATCTCGTTTATTGCCTTACTCATAAAAAATATTTCATCATTTTTATCATTTAATAATATATTTTTTTGATCTATATTATCTTTTATATTGCTGATTTCATTTTTAATTTGTTTTAATTCTATTTTAATTTTATTTTTGTTATTTATATATGTATATATTCCATATGTTAAAGATGCAAAAAACAAAATTAAAAAAAGTTTATTATAAACACTCAAAATAAAAGAAAACATTATAAAAGGTATAGAAATTACATTTATAAACTTTTTATCTTTTAGTGTATTGTATTCATTTTTTTTATTATCTAAATTAAAATATAAAGAATTTATTTCAAATTCTTCACTTCTGTCTTTTTCTATACTTTTAATTTCATTTAAAATTTTAATTTTTTCATCTTTTAAGATGATTAATTTATTTAAATATTCAATTTCTTTAGAAATATTGTCCTTACTTTGATTTAATTTTTGGATTTGCTTTATTAAATTTAATTTATCTTTTTCATCAATTTTGGATTCCTCTAATTCGCTTTTAATATTTGCAATTTCACATTTTAGTTCAACAATTTTACCTTTATGTCCTGATTTTGATTTATATTCTTCAATTTTTTTTTCGATATTATCAATAGCAGATTTATAAGAAATATTTTCTTCTCCAGTACTTACCAAATTTATTAATTTTCGTGTAATTTCGTCTTTTTTACCATCATTAGAAATTACTGTTGATTCGGAAGAAATAAATAAAGTTTTCTTAAAAGATTCATAATCCATATCAAAAAAATATTTTCCCGGTTCTTTAGAGCTGGAAAGATTTATTTTTTTACCTGTATTTATTTCATAAACATCAACTATATCTGTAGCATTAGATTGATTAAATGTTCTTTCAATTTTATAAAAAATATTATCTTTTTGTAAAACTATATATCCTTTCATTTGAGAATTATTCCACGGAGTATATTTTTTTCTGATATTTTGAGAAATATCATTTGATTTAGAATTTGCACCATATAAAACCATTAAAATAAAATTTAATATTGTGGTTTTTCCGGATTCATTTTTACCATAAATAATATTTATTCCATTGTTTAATTTTAATGAGTAATTATTAAATTTTCCAAAATTGTTAATGTAAATTTCTTTAATCATAATATGTCCTCAAGTGCTTTTATACCAATATCAATGATAGTTTTTTTGTCATTTTCATCCAACGTAGAGTTTAATACTTTTTGTACAAAAATTCCCTTTAGATTATTTTCGTATGATATTTGATTAAAATCTATTTTAATTTTTGTGTTATCTTTTAATTCAATATATTCAATTTCACTTAGATAGTGTGTAATCATATCAATATTTATAAAGTTATTTTCTTCAATATAACCATTTAAGTTAATCCTGTAATAATTTTT